>JBJMGS010000439.1:0-37429 GCA_045807785.1 Pyrinomonadaceae bacterium | reverse complement strand
GTCGTCGTTGCAGCCCGGAAATTATCAGGTTGAGATTGCAAGCAATCTTGGGTTCAAAACGAGCAGTTACGATGTGGTACTCAGAGTCAATCAAGACTTCAGGCTGGATTCCACGCTAGAGATAAATCACGGACAGGATACGGTCTCAATTATTGACTATGCGCCGCTGAATAAAGACTCGGCCTCTCTCGGCTCAGTCATCTCCGAACACGAGATCAAGCAACTCCCGCTCGACGGGCGCAACTTCCTCGAACTCGCGCTGCTCGTGCCCGGCGCGGCTCCGGCGGCTGCGGGCTCAGCCGGGTCTGTGCGCGGCGACTTCGCCTTCAACGTCAACGGCGCGCGCGAGGACGCCAACAACTTCCTGCTCGACGGCGTCTATAACGTCGATCCGAAACTCAACACCTTCTCCGTCAAGCCGCCCGTGGACGGCGTGCAGGAGTTTGAAGTTCTGACTTCGACCTACGACGCCGCCTTCGGGCGCAACGCGGGCGCGCAGGTCAACGTCGTCACCAAAACCGGCTCGAACGATCTCCACGGCACGGCTTACGAGTTCCACCGCAACGCCGCCACCGACGCGCGCAACTTCTTCGTCCCCGCCGATCAGCCCGACCCCAAATACATCCGCAACCAGTTCGGCTTCTCCGTGGGCGGCGCGATCCGAAAAGATCGCACCTTCTTCTTCGGCGACTACGAAGGCACGCGCGTTCGCGAAGGCGTCACGCAGGTGACGAACGTGCCCACACTGCAAGAGCGCAACGGGGACTTCTCGCACTCGCTCTTCCGCGCGCCCTTCAACCCTTTCACGCAGCAGCCGTTCGACGGCGGCGTCATCCCAGTCTTCTTCCAGAACCCCATCGGTCGCGCCATCGCGAACCTTTATCCTTTGCCGAACCGCAACGTCCCATTCGCCAACTTCGTCTCGTCGCCCACTTCAACCGACCGCAACGACATCTTCGACGCGCGCGTCGATCACCGTCTGAGCGACAAGGCGACGCTCACGGCGCGCTACAGTTTCGGCGACCGCGATCTGTTCGAGCCGTTCACCGGCCCGACCTTTTCGCTCGTCCCGGGCTTCGGCGACGTGGTGCCGCGCCGCAGCCAGAACCTCATGCTCAGCGAGACGCACGTCATCTCCCCGACGATGGTCAACGAGGCGCGCTTCGCCTTCAACCGCGTCGCCTCAGCCGTGACGCAACAGGGCGGTGGCGTGAGCCTGAACCACCAAGTCGGCTTGCCCGAGTTGTCGTCGAACCCACGCGACTTCGGTCTGAGCTTCATCACCGTCACGGGCTTCTCGCCGCTCGGCGACGAGTTCAACAACCCGCAGCAGAGCGCCGTCAACACGTTTCAGCTTCTGGATAATCTGAACTACGTCCGCGGCGCGCACTCTCTGAAGTTCGGCGCGGACTTTCGCGCCTCGCAGCAGAACGCTTTCCGCGACGTGCAGTCGCGCGGCTTCCTCAACTTCTCCGATCAATTCCCTCTGACCGGCAACGCGCTCGCCGATCTGCTCCTCGGCTTCCCCGCTTTAACGGGCGGCGCGCACGTCGATAACGCGCAGCACCTCCGCACGCAGAGCTACAACTTCTACGTCAACGACAGTTGGCGCGCGACGCCGCGACTCACCTTAAACGCGGGACTGCGCTACGAGCTGAACACGCCGCCCGTGGACGCCGAAGACCGCGCGAACCTCTACGACCCGGCGACGCGCACGCTCGTCAGAGTCGGCACGCACGGCATCCCGCGCGGAGGCTTCGACGCGGACAACAACAATTTCGCGCCGCGCGTCGGCCTCGCGTGGACGCTCGACGACCGGACGGTCGTGCGCGCCGGCTACGGCGTCTATTACGATCAGTCGGCGCTCGCCCCCGGCGAGGCGCTCTACTTCAACGCGCCCTACTTCGATCTCAGCCTCTTCTTCTCGCTCCAAGGGCTCCCCCTGACGCTCAACGACCCGTTCCCCTCCTACTTCCCCTTCGCGCTCCCCGAATCCGCGCTCGCCGTCCAGCGCGATTTGCGGACGCCCTACATGCAGCAGTGGAACGCGAACGTCCAGCGTCAGCTCGGTCGCAGCCGCGTGCTCGAAGTCGGCTACGTCGGCTCGAAGGGCACGAAGTTGCTGACGGCGCGCGACATCAACCAGCCGCGCCCTTCGCCCGTCAGTCCGAACCCGCGCCCCAACCCTTTCTTTGACGACATCGACATCATCGAGTCGCGCGCCAACTCTAGCTACAACGCGCTGCAAGCGCGCCTGCAACAGCGTCTGTCGGACGGCCTGGCCCTGCTCGCCGCCTACACCTACGCGAAGTCGATTGACGACGCCTCGAACTTCTTCACGAGCGCGGGCGACCCGAACTTCCCGCAGGACTCCGGGAACGCGCGCCTCGAACGCGGTCGCTCAAACTTCGACGTGCGCCAACGCCTCTCCGTCAGCTACACCTATGATCTCCCCTTCGGCAAAGGCCGGCGCTACGCGCACGAGGGCGGCGTGCTCTCGTCCATCCTATCCGGCTGGCAGACGAACGGCGTCGTGACGCTTCAGACGGGCCGACCATTCACCGTCGCGCTGCTCTCCGACATCGACAACAGCAACACGGGACGCTCGAACCTCGGCTTCGGCGCGAACGACCGACCGAACATCACGGGCGATCCGCACCTCTCTAATCCAACTCCCGACCGCTGGTTCAACACGTCGGCGTTCGCCTTCCCCCCGTTCGGCACGTTCGGCAACGCCGGGCGCAACATCCTCGACGGCCCCGGCTACCAGAACGTCAACGCGTCGCTGGTGAAGAACACTGCACTCACCGAATCCGTCAGCCTGCAACTGCGCGCGGAGGCTTTCAACCTCTTCAACCACCCGAACTTCAACCTGCCCGACAACTTCCTCGGCTCGCCGACCTTCGGGCGCATCCTTTCGGCACAGAGCCCGCGCCACTTGCAGTTCGGTGTGAAATTGTTGTTCTAGATCGGCGTCGCAGATCGTCAGGAGGTTTTACTCGTCATGCACAGAACCCGCACCTCCCAAACCCTCCCGCTCGCGATCATTCTCGCCGTGGCGAGTCTCCCCGCCTTCGCGTCTGATTGGGCGCAGTGGCGCGGCGCGAACCGCGACGGGCGCACGGCGGACTTCGACGCGCCGCAGACGTTTCCGAAGGCGCTCAGAGAGGAGTGGCGCGCGACGGTCGGCGTCGGCCACTCTTCGCCGGTCGTCTCGGACGGACGCGTCTTCGACTTCGCGCGGCAGGGCGAGGAAGAGGTCGTGATGAGCTTCGATCTGGCGATGGGCAAGCTGTTGTGGCGCGCGAGCTACCCCGTCGCCTACACGATGAACGAGGCGGCGGTCGCGCACGGCAAGGGTCCCAAGTCAACGCCCGTCGTCAGCGCGGGGCGGCTCTACACGCTCGGCATCACGGGCGTCCTCTCGTGCTTCGACACGAAGGCGGGGAAACTAATCTGGCGCAAAGAATTCTCGAAAGAATACCCGGCGACGTCGCCGCTCTACGGCACGGCGACGTCGCCCATCGTCCTCGACGGCAACGTCGTCGCGCACGTCGGCGGGCAGGACAAAGGCGCGCTCACCGCGTTCGACGCCGTGACGGGCGCGATCAAGTGGAGCTGGGCGGACGACGGCCCCGCCTACTCGTCGCCCGTCGTGGCCACGCTCGCGGGCGTGCGGCAGATCGTCACCTGTACGCAGAAGTTTCTGCTCGGCATCGACCCCGCGAGCGGCAGGCAGCTCTGGCAGCTCACGGCGAAGACGCAGTATGACGACAACAGCGTGACGCCCGTCGTTTACAAAGACACGGTCATCTACATGCGGGAGAACGTGGGGCTGACGGCGGTGCGCATCGCGAGGCAGGGCGACAAGCTCGCTGCCGAGGAGGTCTGGAAGAACGCGGACGTCCAGTTATACCTCAACACGCCGGTCGTCTCCGGCAACCTGCTGTTCGGGCTCTCGATCAAGCAGAAGGGACAGTTCTTCTGCCTCGACGCCGACACGGGCAAGACTCTCTGGCAGTCCGAGGGCAGGCGGGGTGAGAACTCTTCCATCATCAACACGGGCACGTACCTGCTCGCCCTGACGAATGATTCGACGCTCTACGTGCTCAGGCCGAACGCGCAGGGCTTCGCGCCCGTCACGCAGTACATGGTCGCCAAGTCGCCCGTCTGGGCGCACCCGGTCGCGATCGGCGCACACATCATCGTCAAAGACGAGACGACGCTCGCATCTTTCTCGATCAAGAACTAAGGCGTTCACCGCCCCAGACGCAGAGAATGCGGAGGGGGCGCAGAGATATGATTTGCTCCGTGCATCCTCTGTGCTCTCTGTGTCTCTGTGGTGAATCTGTCTGAGTTTGTCATTGACTTGCTGCCCGATTTGTCATAGAACCGACTTGCCCGAAGCCGCCCCGCGAGTGTTAGTCCGCCGCTCCCGTCTCAAGATTAATATGTCAACGAACACCGACACCGTCGCCGCGCCCGCGCCCGAAGGTGAATATCAGAGCGGCTTCTCGCTCGCCCGTTTAATCGAAACCATCGCCGGTCTCGAAGCGAGCCCGACGTTCGCAGACCTGCAACGCTGGCTCGCCGACGTCGAAGTCGCGGAGGCGGAGCTGGCGCCCTACGTCAAGTTCCGCCCCGGCACCTACTTCCGCACGCGTGTCATCAAGAACGAGTTCGTCGAGATGCTCGTGCTCTGCTGGCGACCCGGACATTACACTTCGATCCACGATCACAACGGCTCGTACAGCAGCATCCGCGTCCTCACCGGCGAGATGCACGAAACGCTCTACGACTACGACGCCGAGCGTGGCTTGTGCGAAGCGGACACGCGCCGCTGGGCGCCCGGCCACGTCGCAACCGCCGACATCCCGGACATCCACCGCATCGGCAACCACCCCGACGACACGTGCGACATGATCACGCTCCACTGCTACGCGCCCCCCTTCGACGTCATCAATACTTACCAGCCCGGTAGTCGAGAGATCGGCGAGCTGCGACCGGAAGACCCGCGCGAGATCACGACTGACTCCCGTTAGTTTCCAACCATAGCTTTAATCGAAACGGTCACGGCGTCAGACTTAACAAAGTCTGACGCCGTGACCGTGTTCCGCAATCTACTTTTTTCGCCCTCGGTCGAAGCTCACTCCGCGAGGTTGTAGCAAGCCATCTCGCTGCCATTGCGCACAAGTAATCGCCCGTTCGCAATCGCGGGCACGTTCCAGGTCTTGCCGCTCACGGCCTGGATGCGCGCGACCTCTGTGTACTGCGCGGGGTCGGCTTTCACTAACGCGACCTCGCCCGACGCACCGTCGGTCACGATCAGGTGGCCGCTCGCGTACAAGACCTGCCCGTAGTTGTAGCGCCCGCCCTTCCACTTGCGCTCGCCCGTCGCCAGATCGATGCAGGTCAGCGTGCCCTCGTCGAGTCCGTACACGTAGCCGTTGTCATAGACAGGACTGTTGAACTTCGTCTTGAGGTTGATGTTCTCCCACACAGCCTTCGCGTCGAAGCCCTTACCTTGCGGCGTCAGCTCAACGAGCGTCGCGCCGTGCCCATAACCGGCGGAGAGGAAGATGCGGTTCTTCGCGACGACGAGCGGCTGCGCGACGTTGATGCCCATCTGCGTCGCCCAAGGGTATGACCACAAAAGCACGCCGTCCGCCGGATCGAGGCCGACGAGGCGGCTCGCCGTTACCGCCACGATCTGACGCTTTCCGCCGAGCGTGGCGAGCATCGGCGAGGTGTAGCTCGCGCGGTCGTTCTGCGAAGACCACACGCGCGCGCCCGTCAGCTTGTTGTAGGCGACAAAGCCCTTGCCGGAAGTCCCGCCCGGCATGACGATCACTTTGTCGTCAACGACGAGCGGCGACTCGGCAGTGCCCCACTGCAAGTTCGATGCGCCGTTATCGGTGAGAATGTTTTTCTGCCAGAGGACTTTGCCCGACTTCGCGTCGAGACATTCCAATTCGCCTTCGGCGCCGAGCGCGTACAGACGCCCCTCGTCCCACGTCGGCGTCGAGCGCGGGCCGTCGCCCGTATCGTCCGGCGAGAACGAAGCGCCCCACGCGCGCGTCCACAGCTCGCGCCCGGTTTCGACCTGATAGGCTGCGACCACCTCCTGCTGACGGCGTTGCTCGATGGTGTAGGCGACGCCGTCGGCGACGACGAACGAAGAGAAGCCGTCGCCGATGGGCTGCTTCCACAAAGGCTTCAGCGCGCCCCAGCCGCTCGTCTTGATGGCGCGTTCCTCATAGCGACCGTCGCGGTTCGGCCCGCGGAAGTTCGTCCAGTAGTTGCGCGCGGGTGCGGCGTCGGTCGCGTGGTTCGCGTCCGACTTCACCTGCGGCGCGCCCTCCTGCGCGGGCGCGGCGCTGGCGTTCGCGGCGGGCTGCTGCCCGTTCGCGTTGGCGGCATTCGGGTCGGTCGCGACTTGCTGCGTGGCGGCGGGCGCCGTCGCCTGCTCGGCGGGCGCGTTCGCGAACTGCTGCCGCTGCGCCTCGCGCTGCCGCTCAAGCTCCGCGTAGTGCGAATCCTTCTCGCGGGAGCCGACCAACTTGTAAACGCCGGCGAGCGCGACGGCGGCGACGAGCACGACGACGCCGATCCTGAACACCGGCGAGCGATGCCACGGACTCTTCTCTTGCGGCTCGAACATCTTTAAGCCTCCTTACGTGAACCGGGACGCCCCCAACATATCATACCCCGCGGCACGCACCCCTACGATCTCGTGTTCCCGATGCAGTACAAATTCTGATCGCCGCGGATGAACAGTTTCTCGTCGGCGATTGCCGGTGACGAGTGGACGGGCTCGCCGAGCGAGTTCGTGCCGAGGACTTCGTGTTTGGGTCCGGCCTTGACGACGAAGGTGTCGCCGTCCTCGCTCGTCAGCAAAATCTTATCGCCGAAGGCGACGGGCGATGCCATGAAGGTCGAGGGTACGGGCACGCGACCACCTTCGTACTTGATCGCGCCGGTCTTGGCATCGAGACAGGTCAGGATGCCCTTGTCGTTCATCAGGTAGATATAGCCCTGATAGAGAATCCCCGAAGGCACGTATGCCGTGCCCTTGTCGTAAGACCAGACGATGTCCGTCTTCTCCTTCAGCTCACCGCTGCCGCCGAGCCGCATCGCCATCGTGATCTTCTTTGGATAGCCGGCATAGACGTAAACCATCTCGCCGTCGGTTAAGGGCGAAGGGATGGCGTTGCTGTCTACACCCTTCGCGTGCCACAACTCTCTGCCCGTCGCCGGATCGTAGGAGATGACGGACTCGTTGCCGACCGTGACGAGTTCGGTGCGCTTCGCTGTATGGACGATGATCGGCGTCGCCCAGCTCGCCTGCACCTTGCGCGTCGCGCGCCAGACTTCCTTGCCCGTGCGCTTGTCTAACGCGACGATGAAGGAGCTTTCGCCCGCCTCTGTATCGGCCTGCACGATGAGCAGATTTTCGTAGAGCACGGGCGAGGTGCCGACGCCCATGCCGAGCGTGCCGAGCTTTCCGAGGTCTTTCTTCCACGCGAGCTTGCCGTCAAAGTCGTAGGCGTAGAGACCTTCGGTGCCGAAGTAGGCATAGACGAGCTTGCCGTCGGTCGTCGGCGTCGGCGAGGCGTAGCTGCTGCGGCGGTGCCGATTGTCGTAAGGCGTCCCCGTAAACGCGGTGCGATCCCACAGGACTTTGCCGGTGTCACGGTCGAGACAGAGCACTTTGAAAGTATGTAGCTTGTCGGCGCCGACGCTGTCCGGGTGCAGGAACTCCTGATTCTCGATGATGTGCTTGACGGCGTGCGCGCCGGGGACGACCGCGCCCTCAATCGCCGTCGTCAGGAAGACGCGCTTGCCCCAGATGATCGGCGATGAATGGCCGCGCCCCGGAATCGGCGTCTTCCACAGCACGTTCTTCGTCGCGCTCCACTCGGAGGGGACGCCCGTCTCCGGCGAAACGCCCTGCCCTTCGGGGCCACGCCACTGCGCCCAGTTCGCGCCCTTCGCCGCGACGCTCACTGATGACTGATTGATGACAGTCGCGACGACGACCAGACAGGCGAGCAGCACCGCGAGCGACGCCGCCAGGTTGCGTTTCATGTTCTGATTCATTCCCTTCCGAGAGTTGCTGAACCAGCGTGCCCTTTAGACGCGGCGACACCGGGGGTTTGTTCCATTTAACTTCTGTCTCAACGCCACGACCTTTGAGCGCAGCGGTATTCGCGAGTCCAGTCCTTGCCTTCCTTAAACTTCACTTCTCTGGCGTCAAGGCTCGGCTCCGCTTTCGGAACTTCCGCCTGCGGGGGAACCACCCACAAAGTTGCACCCGCCTTGTTGCGGTATCCTCCGAACACAACCTTTAACCTTTGCGGGTCAACGCCGCGTCTCCCAACGAGGTAGTTGGTTATGCGTGCGATATACATCTCCGCCTCGCCCCGCCTAACCACACGCCCTCCGTAAACGTAAATCAACTTCGCCGATTCCTTATCGTCGCTAGTGCTGGCGGCGAAAACATCTAAGTGATCAAGTAGGTGCTCACAATCACGAAAATCGAAAGAATCGAATGGATCGGAAGTCGGCGATTGCGATGGGGCAGACACCGCAAGCGCGAGGACAAGCAGCACCGACGTGATGAGCCTTCTGAATTTCACCACGATCCTGCCTCGATCACTTACCACTCTTCGCCTTCGTCGCGGCGGGCGCGGGCGCGTCGCCGATGGCGTAGAGGTTGTCTTTGGTGCGGATGAAGAGCATCCCGTCGGCGACCGCCGGCGTCGCCATCATCACCTCGCCCATCGGGTTCTTCGACAGAAACTCGTACTTCGCGCCCGCCCGGACGACGAATACGTCGCCGTCCTCGCTCGAAAAGTAGAGCTTGCCGTCAGCCGCGACCGGCGACGCCGTGAACGCGCCGCCCTCGCCGCCGAGCCGCTCCTGATAGAGCTTTTCGCCCGTCACGGCGTTGTACGCCGCGAGCACGCCGTTGTTCTGGCAGATGTAGAGGTTGTCGCCGTACACGACGGGCGTCGCCATGTAAGGCCCGCCGCGCTGCTTGCTCCACACAATCGCGTCGTTCGTCTCCTTGCCGTCCTTCAGACTGATGTCGCCGTTCGCCGCGCCTGCGCGCACCGCGAAGATCGGCTGGATCGGTCGGTAGCCGTTCGTCACGATGATCAGCTCGTGCGTGAAGACGGGCGTCGGCGTCGCGATCTCAGAGTTTCCGCCGAGCCGCCACAGCTCTTTCCCCGTCATCGGATCGTAGGCGCGGATGAACTTCGTCGCGTTCGTGACGAGCTCCGCGCGGTTTTTCCCTTCGACGACCGTCGGCGTGCTCCACGAAGGTATCTCGTCGCGCATCGTCTTCCAGACCTGCTTGCCGGTCTTCAAGTCGTAGGCGGCGATGAACGAATCCTTCTGCACGTCCGCCTGCACGATGACGAGGTTCTTATAAATTATCGGCGAGCTGCCGTGACCCCACTGGTAATCCGTGTCGTAGAACCAGCCGGAGTCGAGCACGCCGGTGTCGGTCTTCCATAGGAGTTTCCCGTTCTCGTCGTAGCAGATCATCAAGCCCTGCGAGCCGAAGAGCGCGACGACGTGGTGGCCGTCGGTCGCGGGCGTCGAAGAGGCGTGCGTGGACTTCGGGTGGCGCTTGGTGCGCGGTACGCCTTCGAGCGCGACGCGATCCCACAGGACTTTGCCCGTCTGCTCGTCGAGCGCCATGACGTGCCACGTGTGCTTCGGCTCGTCCTTCACCGGATCGACGTCGCCGTAGAGACCGTAGCGCGCAGACGGCTTGGGATCGCTGCTGACGGCGGTCGTCACGTACACGCGCCCGCCCGACACGACGGGGCTCGAATGCGCGAGACCCGGAATCGGAGTCTTCCAGCGCACGCCCTGCATCTTCGTCGCGTCCCACTTCGCCGCCGTCGGCTTCGCGTCCGCCGCGACGCCCGAAGCGTTCGGCCCGTGAAACTGATTCCAGTTCTGCGCGCGCGACACGGCGGCGGCAAGGGTCAAGAGGCAGAGGCAGGCGAGCAGTGCGCGTTTCATCGTAAGGAGTCTCCGTAGGGGTTAGCTATTAGCTGTTAGCTATTAGCAAAACCAGGCTAGCGATTAGCTATTAGCGATTAGCTGTTAGCTGTCAGCCAACCCGAAATCAATTCAGCACCGAAATCAATTCATCCGATTTGAAGCCTGTGACGAACACCGCGTGCTCGCTCCTTCTGGCTGAAAGCTAATAGCTAACAGCTAATAGCTAATAGCTTCCTCACTGGTTGCTCCCAGCCTTCTCGCCTTCCCTCTTTGCGTCCGGCTTCTCTTCCTTCTTCGGCAGCGGGAGGTTGGCGAGGTCTGGGAGCGGCTCGTTCCAGAGGTAATGGTTAAACCAGAGCAGATTGTGCGTCATGACGGCGCGCTGCGAGCGCGGCTTGGTGATGCCGTGACCGAAGCCCTTATAGACGATCATCTCGACGGGCACGCCCCTGTCCTCCAGCGCCTGCCTGAGTTCGTAGGCGTTGGCGATGGGCACGCGGCGATCAAGCTCGCCGTGCTGGATGAGCGTCGGCGTCTTCGCGCTCGCGATGTAGGCGATGGGCGAGGTCTTCTTGTAAATTTCGGGGTCGGCGACTGGGTCTTTGCCGAGGTAGTTGATCGTGAACGGCGTGATGTCTGTGTTGTAGTAGTAGGTCGCCCAGTCGGAGATGCCTGCGCCGACCGAGATCGCCTTGAAGCGGTCGGACGACGCCGTGAGAAACGCGGAGATGTAGCCGCCCTGACTCCAACCCATGCAGCCGACACGGTTGGGATCAACCCACCCCCGCGCGACGAGAGAATCGATGCCGCTCAGTACGTCCCAGGCGTCGCCTACCCCGAGGTTGCGCACGTTCAGGGTGCGGAACTTCTCGCCGTAGCCCGCGCTGCCGCGATAATTAACTTTCAGGACGAGCGCGCCGCGCGCCGCCCAGATGTCGGTCGGGTAGGTGCGCGTGTCAACAGCGGTCGGGCGATCAACGCCCGTCGGGCCGCCGTGGATGACGCAGAGCAGCGGGTATTTTTTCGCCGGGTCGAAGTCGGCGGGCTTGACGAGCACTCCTTCGATGACCGTTCCGTCCTGACTCTTCCACGAAACCACTTCGCGCGTGCCGAGCGTGAACTGCTTCACCTGCTCGCTCATGTTCGTCACGGCACGCGGCGCAAAATTCTGGACGGGCGTGACGTAAATCTCGGAGAGCGTCTGCGGCGAGGGCGCGGTGAAGGCGAGTTGTTTGCCATCGCGCGTGAAGGTGAAGCCGCCCGCCATCAAATTGTCGGGCGACGAGACGCGCGCGAACTTGCTCAACGCCGGATCGAGCCGAAAGAGGTGCGCGTACATCTTCTGTGCGCCGGAGAAGTAGAGCCCTTCGCGGTTCCACTCGACAAAACTCGCGTTCTCATCGAAGTCTTCCGTTAAGGAGCGCGGCGTGCCGCCGTCGGCTGAGACGACGGCGAGGCGCGAGTTCGTGGCGAAGAACGGCGCGCGCCCCATCACGGTGGAGAAGACGATTTGCGTGCCGTCGGGCGAAAAATGCGGATCGTCGTCGGGGCCTGGCTGCGCCACGATCTTCCTGATCGCGTCGCTCGCGAGATCGAGCGTGTAGATGTCGGAAGTCGTGCCCTGAATCAGATCGGGGTTGAGGGTCGCGCTGAAGGCAACGCGCGCCGAATCTGGCGAGAAGGAGTAGGACGAGACGCTGAACTCCTTGCCCTTCGTTCGCTGCTTGCCGACGACGGGCGCGTCCGTCGCGTCACTGATCGCGAACGTCCAGAGGTGCAGGTAGTTGTACTCCTTGCGCACGACCTCGAAGTCGGCGTACTGCTCCTTGCGCTCCTTCGCCGTCGCGGGCGGCGGCTCGGTCGCGGCGTACATGATCGTTCTGCCGTCGGGCGAGAAGTCGAAGCTCGCGATGGATGTTTCGTGCTTCGTCAGTTGCGCCGCCTCGCCGCCGTCGGGGCGGATCAGGAAAATCTGACTCTTGTCGCCGACGCGGTCGCTCGTGAAGGCGAGCCACGCGCCGTCGGGCGACCAGCGCGGATTGGCGGAAGACTTCTCGCCGCGCGTCAGTTGCACGCGCTTGCCCGTCGCCGTGTCGGCGATCCAGATTTGCGTGACGAAGGCGTCGGCCTTGAAGTTCGCTTCCGAGACCGTGTAGGCGACCCACCTGCCGTCGGGCGAGATGCGCGCCGCGCCGACCGCTTTGAGCGACAGCAGATCGTCCACCGTGGGCACGCGCCGCGTGCCGTCCGCCGCGCGCGAAGAAGCGGCGGCGCACAGGCACAGGCAAGCGGAGAGGCAGAGAGAGATGAGTCGTTTCATGCGCGAACCTCGAAAGAAGCGATTAGCCGTTAGCTGTTAGCTGTTAGCCGTCGGCGAGGAGCGGGATGATTTCGCTTCTCGATGCCTGAGAATTTTGGTTTCTTAGCATTTTGATTCTGCTATTAGCTAATAGCTAACAGCTAACAGCTCTTCACTGTTTCTTATAGACCTGTAGCGACTGACCCTGCTTGAGCGTGAAGCCGGTTACCTTGTCGCCCTCGACGGTGAAGGTGATGACGACGCCCGCGAAGGCGGCGGGGCGGAAACTGGTTTTGTCGAACGCACCGAGGACGGTCGTCCCGCCGGACGCGACGATGGTCAACTTGCCTTCGGCGTTGACGGCGACTTTCAGCTCCGCGCCCTGCTCCGGCTTGTACGTGCCCTCGTAGGATTTGAGCGTGGCGGCGTCCACCTGAAAGTTGGCCTCGCGCGGGGGCTTCGCGCCCGCCTGCTTGAGCAGTTCCGCGATCTCCGTGTTCTTCTCCTCGTTGGCGGAGGCGAGCGCGTTCGAGAGCGTGTCGGCGTCCACGCCGCCCTTAGCGAGCACGAGCTTGACCATCTCGACGTTACCGTTGCCGACGCCCGTCTGCAGCACGTTCTCCAGGCCGCCGTTCGCGCCCGCCCCCTTGTCGAGCAAGAGGCGCACGACCTCGACGTGCCCCTTGTCCGACGCCCAGGTGATCGGCGTCGCCTGATAGAACGTGTCGCGCAAATTCACGTCCGCGCCGTGTTCGAGCAGCATCCTGACGATCTCGACGTCGCCTCGCTCCGAGGCTTTGAAGAGCGGCGTCTGCTGGTAGCGCCACTTGGCGTTGGCGTCGGCGCCCGCGTCGAGCAGCGTCTTTACGGCGGGCGTGTCGCCGCGCCGCACGGCGTCCCACAGGTCGTCGTTCAACTTCTGCTTGTCCTGTGCGAAGGCGTGGGTGGCGGCGAGGGCGCAGAGCGCGAGCGTGAGCAGGAGACAAACCTGGCGCTTCATGTGCGGACACTCCTTACAAATTGATGCGTGCGGGCGAAAGCGTGCTGAGCTTTTTGTGAATGAGCCGGGGGTCTCGTCGGTCTCAACCGGGAGACTCGCCTGGTTCGAAGAAAAGAGGTCGAAAACCGCCGTCGAGCTGCTGCAACTTTTACGCCGCGCCGACGCCGAAGGTTTCAAGCTTGACGGGATCGGCGCGGGCGAAACAATATAGTCCGCCCGGCGGTCGCAGAGTCAAGAAAATCCGTGTGTCGCCGCAACCCTTGTCTCCCCGTTTCCGTATCAAGTTGCAGACTTCGCGCGCGACTGAATCAAGGTAGTATCGCCCTGCGGTAGCGGTCGGTACTGACCGGGCGCTCGGCGCGGTCGTCACTTCGATCCGTAGTTCCCGTTCCAGACCTGCGACAAACATCATGCGCTTCCCCTTCAAGAAACTCTTCGCCCCGCTCTTCGCCGCCTCCCTCGTCACCGTCGCCATCTTCAGCGCACGCGCCGCCGACTGGGCTGAGTGGCGCGGCCCCGCGCGCGACGGCATCTCGAACGAGAAGAACCTGCCCGTCCGCTGGTCGCCAGCGGGCGATAACCTCGTGTGGAAGGTGCCTTACGGCGGACGCTCCGCACCCGTCGTCTTCGGCAACCACGTCTATCTGCAAAACACCGCCGGGCACGGCGCGGACGAGCAGGAGCGCGTCATGTGCTTCGACGCCGACACGGGCAAGCTTTTGTGGGAGCACAAGTTCAACGTCTATCTCTCGGACGTGCCCGCGCACCGCGTCGGGTGGGCTTCTCCTGCGGTCGATCCACAGACGGCGAACGTCTTCGTCTTCGGCGTCGGCGGCAGCCTCTTCTCGCTCAACAAGGACGGCAAGGTTTTGTGGGAGCGCTCGCTCGGCGAGGACTTCGGGATTCTGACGACGCACGGCGGGCGCACCGTCTCGCCGATCGTTGATGGCGATCTGGTCATTGTCTCCGGCGCGATGTTCGTCTGGGGCGAGCACGGGCGAGGCGGCCACCGCATCGTCGCGTTCGACAAGAACACGGGCGAGACCGTCTGGGTCACCGCGCCCGGCTCTCGCCCGTATGACACGACCTACGCGCCGATGATCATCGCCGACGTGAACGGCACGCGTCTCTTGATGCAGGGCGGCGCGGACGGGATGGTGTACGCCTTGAAGCCGCAGACGGGCGAGCCCGTGTGGCGCTACGAAATCTCGAAGCGCGGCATCAACACGGGCGTCGTCGTGAAAGGCACGACCGCCATCCTGACGCACAGCGAGGAGAACCTCGACTCGAACGAGATGGGAATGATGGTCGCGGTTGATGCCGCCGCCGCGAAGGGCGACGTGAAGCCCGAACAGATCAAGTGGAAGACTCTGGGCTGGCAGGGCGGCTTCTCTTCGCCGGTGATCGACGGCGACCGGATTTACCAGATCGACAACGCCGCGAACATCGCCGCCTTCGATGTGGCGACGGGCAAGCAGCTATGGCTGAAAAATCTCGGCACGGTGCAGAAGGCTTCGCCAGTCTTAGCCGACGGCAAGCTCTACGTCGGGACGGAGAGCGGCAGGTTCTACATCCTCAAACCTTCGGCGACGGGCTGCGAGGTGCTCAGTCAGAACGATCTCTTCAACGAGGCGCCGGTTGACGGTCAGCCCGGCAAGACGCAGCAGGTGCCCGCGCCGGTGTTGAGCAGCGCCGCCATCTCGAACGGTCGCGTCTTCTTCGCCACCGACTCGACGCTCTACTGTTTTGGCAAGAAGTCGAACGCAGTCCCCCCCCCTGGCCTTACCCTCACCAATGACAATCGCACCGTGAGCACTCCAACTTATGTCCAAGTCGTCCCGACCGAACTGATCATCAAACCCGGCGAGTCGCTGAACTTCCGCGTGCGGCTTTTTGATGATCGCGGAAGATTCATCCGCGAGGAGAAGTCGGCGCAGTGGTCGCTCGAACGAATCAAGGGCGAGGTCGCCGACGGCAAGTTCGTCTCGGCGGCTGACGGCGGTCGTCAGGCCGGGCTCGTCAAGGCGACCGTCGGCGGCATCACCGGCGCGGCGCGCGTGCGCATCGTGCCCGCCCTGCCGTGGGCGGAAGACTTCAGCAGCTACGCCTTGAACTCGGAGCCGGTCGCGTGGACGAGCACGACCTTGAAATACGCCGTGCGCGAACTCGACGGCAACAAAGTCCTCGTCAAGACGACCGACGGCTCTTCGCTCTTAACGCGCTCGCGCGCCTACATGGGTCAGTCCGATCTGCACGACTACACGGTCGAGTCGGACGTGCGCGCAGGGCAGCGCCGTCGGCAGCAGGGCGACGCAGGCATCATCGCGCAGCGCTACGCCCTCGTCCTCTACGGCAACGCGGGCGAGATGCACCTCGAGCCGTGGCAGCCCGAAACGCAGCGCACCGTCAAACTCCCCTTCGCCTGGAAGCCGGACACCTGGTATCGCCTGAAGCTCTCGGTCGAGAATCTGCCGGACGGCAAGGTGCGCGCGCGCGGCAAGGTCTGGGCGGTCGGCGAGACAGAGCCCGCCGACTGGATGATCGAGCGCATTGACCCCATCGGGAACAGACAGGGCAGCCCCGGCGTCTTCGCCAACGCCATCACCTCGGAAATCTACTTTGACAACATGAAGGTCTATCCGAATCGATAAAACAATGAGCACATCAACCACGACGCAGACGCAGAGCCCGCACGCCGGGCAGCCCACACCGGAGCGCATCTTTCAGTCGCTCCTCGGACACCAGATGACCGCCGCCATGCACGCCGCCATCGAACTCGACATCTTTACGGCCATCGCCGAAGGCGACGACACCGCGGCCAAGATCGCCGCGCGCTGCCGCGTCGCCGAGCGCGGCGCGCGCATACTTTGCGACTACCTGACCGTCGCGGGCTTCCTCACGAAACAGGACGGTCGCTACTCGCTCGCGCCCGACGCGCAGCTCTTCCTCGTCCGCACCTCCCCGGCTTACGTCGGCGGCGTGGCGAACTTCCTCGCGCGCGGCGAGATCATCGAGGCGCACAAGGATTTGACGGAGAACGTCCGCAAGGGCGGAACGACGTTGCCCGCGCAGGGCTCGATGACGCCGGAGCACCCGATGTGGGAGGAGTTCGCGCGCAGCATGGTGGCGATGATGCGCCCGCCCGCCGCAGCCATCGCGCAGATCGTCGGCGCCTCGGGCGAGTGCAAAATCCTCGACCTCGCCGCCGGCCACGGCATCTTCGGCATCACGCTCGCGCAGCAGAATCCTCAAGCCGAAGTGTACGCGCTCGACTGGAAGAAGGTGCTTGAGATCGCTGAGCGGAACGCGCAGGAGGCGGGCGTCTCGGATCGCTACCACACGATCCCCGGCAGCGCCTTCGACGTGGAGTTCGGCGCGGGCTACGACGTCGTGCTCATCACGAACTTCCTGCACCACTTCGACCCGCCGACCAACGAGCGCCTGCTGCGCAAAGTCCACGCGGCGCTCAAGGATGGCGGGCGCGCTGTGACCTTAGAGTTCGTGCCGAACGACGACCGCGTCACGCCGCCGCAGGCCGCCGCCTTCGCGCTGACCATGCTCGGCTCGACCGAGGCGGGCGACGCCTACACCTTCGCCGAGTTGGAGCGGATGTTCTCGAACGCGGGCTTCGCGCGCAGCGAAATCTTCCCCGCCGTGCCGGGCTCGGTCGTCGTCTCTTACAAGTAGTGAGCAGTGAGCAGTGAGCAGCAAGTGAGCGGTGAGCAGTCATAGGCGTCAAGCAGAGGGTGTGAAGATGATGAAGAACATTAAAAGAACTATGGTCGCGCGAGTTGCGATGTTTGCGTTAGTGGCAGTGACCGGCTTTGTGCTGCTCACTGCTCACAGCTCACTGCTCACCGTCTCCGCTTCCGATCCGGGCGGCGGCGACTGGCCCATGTGGGGCGGCACGCCCGACCGCAACATGGTCTCGGCGATGAAGGGCATCCCCACCGCGTGGGATGTGAAGACGAAGAAGAACATCAAGTGGGTCGCCGGGCTCGGCTCGCAGGCTTACGGCAACCCGGTCGTCGCGGGCGGTCAGGTTTACGTCGGCACGAACAACGAGGGCGCGCGCGATCCTGCGGTGAAAGGCGACAAGGGCATCCTCATGGCGTTCCGCGAATCCGACGGAGCGTTTCTCTGGCAAGCGGTTTCGGACAAGCTCGCCTCGGGGCGCGTCAACGACTGGCCCTACCAGGGCGTCTGCTCCTCTCCGCTCGTCGAGGGCGACCGCCTCTACTACGTGACGAACCGGGCGGAACTCGTCGCGCTCGACACCAAGGGCTTCACCGACGGCAAGAACGACGGCGTGACGGACGAGAAGCTCAAGGGGCCGAAGGACGCCGACGTCGTCTGGAAGTTCGACATGATGGAGGAGGTCGGCTCGCAGCCGCACAACATGGCGAACTCCTCGCCCGTCATCTACGGCGATCTGATCTACGTCTCCACCTCGAACGGGCAGGACGAGTCTCACGTCAACATCCCCTCGCCGAAAGCCCCTGCGCTCATCGCCGTCAACAAGAACACCGGCAAACTCGTCTGGGAAGACAACTCGGTCTTCGACAAAATCCTCCACGGCCAGTGGTCTTCGCCGACGGTCGCGAAGATCGGTGACACGGTGCAAGTGATTCACGGGCAGGGCGACGGCTGGATTCGCGGCTACGACGCTTTGACGGGGAAGAAGCTCTGGGAGTTCGACTGCAACCCGAAAGATTCGGTCTGGCCTAAGACGAGGAACGAGTTAATCTCGACGCCGGTCGTCTATGACGGCAAGGTTTACATCTCGAACGGCCAGGACCCGGAGCACGGCGAGGGCGTCGGACACATGTACTGCATCGACCCGACGAAGCGCGGCGACATCACGCAGACCGGCGTCATCTGGCACTACGACAAAATCCGCCGCTCGATCTCGACACCCGCCATCAAGGACGGGCTCGTCTATCAGTCGGACTTCAGCGGCTTCCTCCACTGCCTCGACGCCAAGACCGGGCAGGTCTATTGGACGCACGATGTCTTCGCCGCCGTCTGGGGCTCGCCCATGCTCATCGACGGCAAGATTTATCTGGGCGACGAGGACGGCGACGTGGCGATCTTGCAGGAGGGCAAGGTGAAGAAGGTCGTCGCCGAGATCAACATGGGGAGCAGCGTCTATTCGACGCCCGTCCCCGCCAACGGCGCGCTCTACATCGTCAACCGCAACCAGCTCTACGCCATCAAGGAAGGCGCGGGCATGCAGACGCCGCCCGCCGCGAAGTAAGGCGTTCAACTACTGATGGGGATTTCCGCTTATCGTCGCCTGTCCGTCGCCTGCGCGTCGCTCTGCCTCGCGGCGTCTTTGGCGTCGGCGCAGAACTGGAACCAGTTTCGCGGGCCGAACGCTTCGGGCACCGCCGACGGCAGCGCCGCGCCGCTCGCTTGGGACGCGACGAAGAACATCAACGTCAAGTGGAAGACGCCGATTCCCGGCATCTCGCACGCGAGCCCCGTCATCTGGGGCGGGCGCATCTTCGTCATCTCGGCTGTGAGCAGCTCGCGCACGGACGTGAGCATCAAGGATCGCGGGATCAACTCGGCACGCGATGACGTGAAGTTCGCCTGGAAGATGTACGCGCTCGACAAGCGTTCGGGGCGCGTGCTCTGGGAGCAGACGGCCTACGTCGGCGTGCCCCGCGCGCGCCGCCACGTCAAGGCGACGCAGGCGAACGCGACACCCGCGACCGACGGTCACGTCGTCGTCGCGCTGATGGGCTCCGAAGGGCTCTACGCGTGGGACATGACGGGGAAACTTTTGTGGAAGCAAGACCTCGGAGTGCTCGATCCGGGTTACGCGGGGATGCCCGACTCTGAGTGGGGTCATTCCAGCTCGCCCGTCATCTACCGAGACATCGTCATCATTCAGGCCGACGGGCAGAAGCAATCTTTCATCGCGGCTTATGATCTGATGACCGGCAAGCTGCGCTGGAAGACGGAGCGCGGGGAACTCCCGACGTGGACGACGCCGACGATCTACGAAGGAGCGACGCGCGCCGAACTCGTCAGCAACGGCGGTCGCTTCATCCGCGGCTACGACCCTCTGACGGGCAAAGAGCTGTGGCGCTTCAACGATCACGACCGTCAGGTGAAGATGCCGACGCCCGTCATCCTCGGCGACAAAATCTTCGTCACGGGCGGCAACCCCGCCGGTAGCCCCATCTACAGCTTCCGCCCCGGCGCGAGCGGCGACATCAGCTTGAAGGAGGGCGAAGAGTCAAACAAGTTCCTCGCCTACGCGCTCCCGCACGGGAGCAGCTACATCACGACGCCGCTCGCTTACGGCGACCAGCTCTACGTCATGCGCGACAACGGCGTGCTCGCCGCCTATAACGCCGCGACGGGCGCGCTCGTCTATCAGGAGCGCCTGCCTTCGACGTTCAGCGCCAGCCCGATCGCGGCGGACGGCAAGCTTTATCTGTCGAGCGAGGACGGCGACGTGTATGTCGTGCGCGCCGGGGCGAAGTTTGAGCGGCTCGCGACCAACCCGATGGGCGAGCCGTTGATGGCGACGCCCGCCATCTCCGACGGCATGATGTTTCTGCGCACCGTCGGCAACCTCTACGCCATCTGCGAGTGCTCGCCCGCGCCTTCGCCGAAAGGCAGCAACTGAACGGGAGGCTGTTAGCTATTAGCGATTAGCCGTTAGCAAATCCGAACCGGCGTCTGACATCTGGGCTAATAGCTAACGGCTAATCGCTAACAGCTTTTCATTCCATGACACCCTTCGACTCACACCCGCGCACGCGTGTCGTCTTCGGCGAGGGCGTGGTCGCACGACTCGGCGAGCTGGCGCGCGAACTGAATTTTCGCCGCACGCTGCTCGTCGCCGACCGTGGGCTCGTCGCTTCGGGGCACGTCGAAGCGGCGTCGAAGATTTTGCAGAGCGCGGGCATCACGGCGATTCCCTTTCACGACTTCGACTCGAACCCGGACACCAACATGATTGAGCGCGGGCGCGCCTTTGCCGCGCCGCACGACGTCGACTCGCTCGTCGGGCTCGGCGGCGGCTCGTCGATGGACTGCGCCAAAGGCATCAGCTTCCTGCTCACCAACGGCGGCTCGATGCGCGACTACTGGGGCTACGGCAAAGTGTCGCAGCCGCTCCTGCCGATGATCGGCGTGCCGACGACCGCCGGGACGGGGAGCGAAGCGCAGACGCACACGCTCATCTCCGACGCGGAGACGCACGTCAAGATGGCTTGCGGCGATCATTCGGCGGCCTTCCGCGTCGCGCTGCTCGATCCCGTGCTCACGCTCTCGCAACCGCGCGAGGTCTCAGCCGTCGCGGGCTACGACGCCGTCTCGCACGCCGTCGAGTCATACGTGACCACGCGCCGCAACGCCGCTTCAGACCTGTACGCGCGCGAGGCGTGGCGGCTGCTCGACACAAACTTCGAGCGCGTGCTCGACGCGCCAGAGGACTTGGAAGCGCGCGCCGCGATGCAGCTCGGCGCGTATTTCGCGGGGGCGGCGATTGAACACTCGATGCTCGGCGCGACGCACGCCTGCGCGAACCCTCTGACGCAGAAATACGGCACGGCGCACGGCGTCGCCATCGCCTTGATGCTGCCGCACGTCGTCCGCTGGAACGCGGAGGCGGTGGGTGAGCGCTATGCCGAGCTGCTGCGACTCTCAGGGCGCGCCGCGGGCGGCGACGCAGGCGAGCGTCTGGCCGCAAGGCTCGACGAACTCGCGTCGGCGGGCGGGCTGAAACAGAGCTTGCGCGAGTCGGGCGTCGCGGCGGTCGATCTCGAAGGGCTCTCGCAGGCTGCGTCGAAGCAGTGGACGGGCACGTTCAACCCGCGTCCGTTCGACGCGGCGGCGGCGCTGCGGCTTTACGAGGCGGCTTACTGACGCGCGGATTTTCACCACAGAGGGCACGGAGGGACACGGAGGAAATACATTGTGCTTATCCTCCGTGTCCCTCCGTGCCCTCTGTGGTAAATTCTCTCTGCCATTAAATCCAGCACAACCGGAAGACCTTGATGCGTCGTCAACACGCAAAACTCATCATCCTGTTTTTGCCCTTCGCCTTCCTCCTTTTCCCGACGCACACGCGCGCGCAGTGGGCGGACGCCGACAGTTGGACGCAGTTTCGCGGGAACACTCTGAACACGGGCGTCTCGAAGGCTGACGTGCCGAAAAGTTTGCGCGTGCTGTGGACGTTCGACGCGGGCGGCTCGATTGAATCGTCCGCCGCCATCAAGGACGGCACGGTTTACGTCGGCTCGCAAGGAGGCGAGTTGGTCGCGCTCGATCTCGCAAACGGTCAGGTGCGCTGGCGCTACGCGACGGGCGCGCGCGAAGGCATCGGCGAGTCTTCGCCTTCGGTCGCGAACGGGATGGTTTACGTCGGCGACCTGGACGGCGTGGTTCACGCCGTCAACGCGCGCGACGGGCGGAAGATGTGGACGTTCAAGACGGGCGCGGAAGTTAAATCTTCGCCCGTCGCGGTGGACGATAAGATTCTGGTCGGCTCATACGACGGCAACCTCTATTGCCTCAGCGCGCGCAACGGCTCGCTCGTCTGGAAGTTCAAGACGGGCGGTCCCGTGCATACGACCGCGGCGGTCTCGAACGGGCTCGCGTTTATCGCGGGCTGCGATGAGAACTTCCGCGCCATCCGCATCAGCGACGGGCAGCAGGCTTTCCAGTTCGCGTCGGGCGCGTACACGGGCGCGAGTCCGGCGCTAATGGACGGCGCGGCGTTCTACGGCACGTTCGACAACGACGTGCTCGCTGTGAGCCTCCCGTCGCACCGCCTGCGCTGGCGCTACCGTAACCCGCAACGCCAGTTCCCCTTCTACTCTTCATCGGGCGCGGTCGAGGGGCGGATAGTCCTCGGCGGGCGCGACAAGTACGTGCATTGCATCAACGCGAAGACCGGCAAAGCGCTGTGGACTTTCGCGACGAAGGCGCGCGTCGAGTCGTCGCCCGCATTGGCGTCGGGACGCGTCTTCATCGGCTCGAACGACGGGCGCTTCTACGTGCTCGACTTCTACACGGGCGCGAAGCTCTGGGAGTTCGAGGCGGGCTCCGCCCTCTCCGCCTCGCCCGCCATCGCCTCGGGTCGCATCGTCATCGGCTCGAACGACGGAAAGCTTTATTGCTTCGGGTGATGTAGCTGTTCTACTGCCGCTGCGTGGATAGCCACACTTATAAAGGCGGGAACGCTACCTTCATCATCTGCCTCACGAAAGATAAAAATCTCATCCTAGTTAGCAGGCACGGGAATAGTTCCTACGTTGAAGGGCGAGCATTCATATAGTTTCGCGTCAGTAACAACATGAAATATAGATTTACACACTCGCTTCGGATTCTTTGTTGTGCCTTAGTTCTCTTGCTCTTATTAGTCGTGGCTGTTTCGGCAGTCGAGGCGAATAATCGAAGCAAAATCAGCCGAAGGACACAAGCCGCTCTAAAACTAAAGAAGGTTAATCCCGACGGATGGTTCAGTCTCCTCATTCCGAAGACGATGCCTGAGTACGTTCGCTTCGCGGATGTTTACGGAGGTTCTTATCGGAACGACATGTTTGAGATCAGCTTTAGCTATTGGGCGCGCGGGGGCGAGCCAAATTATATGCGGAATTTCCTTAATGAATCTCCGTTAAAATATAAGCCTGCCACGTGGCGTTGCTCTAAGAACAAGATGAGTAGAATCGACCGGAAGAGAGCGAACGTAGCAACTTGTGAGGATAAGTCTAAGCCAAACGGCTTGCGTTACTATTACATGGCTTATTTTCCGAACTTAAAAGTATATGACGTAAATGAAAAGCTGAAAGGTGTATTCAACCTGACGGTTGCATATAAGGGCTCGCGACAATCTTCTTTAGCTAAGAGGATCGCCAACTCAATTAAGTTCTCCTATTGAATTGGCGATTGACTTGCCGCCCGTTTCGGCATAGAAACTTCTGCTGACAACCCCAATCCTGAAAACCGAGGCAAGTCCCAAGATGAAGCAGCGCACTCTTTTTCTCTCGCTCGCCGCCACAGCCACGCTCGCCCTGCTCGTAGTGGCGTGCCAGCCCGTCGCGACGACGAACACGAATACAAACGCGAACACCGCACAGACTGTGACCGCCGCCGTGAGTTACACCTACCCCGCCGATCTCAAGCCCGCGCTCGACACGATTAACACGGACGATCTGATGCGCCACATCAAGACGCTCTCGTCCGACGAGTACGAGGGGCGCGGTCCCGGAACTAAAGGCGAAGAGCTGTCGGTCGCCTACATCACAGATCAGTTCAAGCGGATCGGCCTCAAGCCCGGCAACCCCGACGGCACATACGTCCAGAAAGTCCCGCTCGTCGGCTTCACCGCCCAGAACCCAACAGCGTCGTTCACGGTCGGCGCGAAGAAGATCGATCTCAAGTTCCCGGATGAGTGGGTCGGCGTCTCGCGCCGGCTCGAGCCGGAGGCGAAGGTCGAAAACTCGGACGTGGTGTTCGTCGGCTACGGCGTCGAAGCGGAGGAATATGGTTGGAACGACTTCAAGGGCGTGGACGTAAAGGGTAAGACGATCCTGATGCTCGTCAACGACCCCGCCGTGCCCGACGCGAGCGATCCCTCAAAGCTCGATGACAAGATGTTCAAGGGCAAGGCGATGACCTACTACGGTCGCTGGACTTACAAGTATGAGCAGGCGATGCGCCACGGCGCAGCCGCCGCCATCATCATCCACGAGACTGGACCCGCCGGCTACCCTTACGAAGTCGTTTCGGGAAGTTGGGGGCGCGAGAACTTCGACATCAAGACGCCGGAGAACGCGCGTCGTGCGGCCATCGAAGGCTGGATCACGCTCGACCGCGCGAAAGAGTTGTTGTCGGCGGCGGGTCAGGACTTCGACGCTTTGAAGAAGCAGGCGATCTCGAAAGACTTCAAGCCCGTCGCCCTAAACGCCAAGGCGAACTTCGACATCAAGAACACCTTGCGCGAGATCAACTCGCAGAACGTCGTCGCTAAGTTAGAGGGCAGCGATCCGAAGTTGAAAGACGAGTACGTCGTCTATACGGCGCACTGGGATCATCTGGGCAAGGATGACAAGTTGCAGGGCGATCAGATTTACAACGGCGCGGACGACAACGCTTCGGGCGTCGCGCAGTTGATCGAGATTGCGGAGGCTTACACGAAGTTGCCGACGCCGCCCAAGCGTTCGATCCTCTTCGTCTCCGTGACGGCGGAAGAGAAGGGCTTGTTGGGGTCGAAGTATTACGCGTCGAACCCGCTCTACCCGCTGAACAAGACGCTCGCCGACATCAACATGGACGAGGCGAACCAGTGGGGGCGCACGCGCGACTTAACTATCGTGGGCTTAGGTAACACGACGCTCGACGACGTGGCGCAGGAGGCGGCGACGATACAGGGCGGGCGCACGCTTCAGCCTGACCCGCAGCCGGAGAAGGGTGGCTTCTACCGCTCCGACCACTTCGAGTTCGCCAAGCAGGGCGTGCCCGCTCTGAACGTCGAAGCGGGCGTGGATTTTCCCGGCAAGCCTTCGGGGTGGGGCGTGCAGAAGCGCGACGACTACACCGAGCACGATTACCACAAGCCCTCGGACGAGATTAAGCCCGACTGGGATTTGTCCGGCGCGGTCGAGGACGCGCAGCTCTACCTGATCGTCGGCTACCGCGTCGCGCAGGGTGACAAGTTCCCCGAATGGAAGGAAGGCACGGAGTTCAAGGCGAAGCGCGACGCCTCGATGAAGGGCGGCGGGGGCGGCGACTATCGCTGACCTCGACGCGCCTCAAGCAGAACTAACCACGGAGGGCACGGAGGAACACAGTGGATTGTCTCCCCTGTGTTCCTCCGTGCCCTCCGTGGTAAATGCTCTTTTTGCTGGCGCCGGTCAGCAGTGATGGCCGAGCAGCCAATAGACGATGATGAAGATCAAGACGGTCGAGATGCACCCGCCGCCGAACTTCCAGGCCGCCGCGCCCGCGAGTAATCCGCGTAAAGGTTCCTGCATAGACTAGCTCCCCTTTCTTAAGTCGGGTTTTCAAATTCCGGGGATCGGTTTGTCGGATTCTCCTTTGCCGCCGCGCGCCTGTCAACAGTTCGCCGCTAGTGCCCCGCCTGCCAAGCCTTGATCGCGTCCGAAGGGTGAACGAGCATCAGGATGTTCAGGAGCAGGCTGTCCCTGATCGTCACGAGCAGCACCAGCTCGACGAGCGCGAACGCGACGAGCGTGCGCCGCCAGCCGAGCCGCCGCGCCAGGGCGAAGCCGACCGCGCACGCCGTGATGTCGCCCACCGAGTTGACAACCGTGTCGCCCGCGTACCCGAAAGCGGCGGTTGCCTCGCGGTAGCGGTTGATGACGTAGTTCGTGTTCTCGACGATCTCCCAGATGGACTCGAACAGGATCGCCAGACAGAAGCGCCAGCGCGGCGCGAGTCGCGGCACGGCGAGCGCGAGCAGGCCGCAGAAGGCGAAGCCGTGCAGCAGGTGCGTGAAACTGTACGGGTCGAAGAGGTGCTGTGAGGTCTCGGCGCTCCACGCGTCGCCCGTCCACGCGAGCACGCGACCGCAGGCGCAGGCCCAGAGGCGACCTTGTCGGTGAAGTTGAAATGCAGCGGCGGCAACTGTCAGTAAGGCGCAGAGCCACGGGTAAGGCTTGCCGTGCGTTTTCATCCGCGTGAGTTGTCTCGCAAGTGCGCTCTCGTCGTTTCGGTCACGTCTCTAGCGGCGTCAGGCGGCGCGCTCGACGCGCTCGGTCGCGGGTTGTGCGGCGCGCGCGCGGGAGAAGTAGCGCGCGAGCGTCTCCTCGCCGGGTTTGCGCGTCGCGAGCGAGACGAAGACCATCAGCAGCACTGAGACGACGACCATCGGGACGACCGGCATGAAGCCGAAGACGGCGGTGCCGCCGGGCGTGCGCGCCAGCGCGTCCCAGCCGCCGAGCGTGGCAGAGACGACCGTACCGCCCGGCGCGGGCGCGGGCACGCTGTGTTGGTAGAGGGCGACGGCCATGACGGCGAGCGCCGCCCAGACGGTCGAGGCGAGCGCGCCCCACTTCGTGCTGCCGCGCCAGAAGAGCGCGGCGACTAAGAGCGGCGCGAGCGCAGCATAGCCGGAGAAAGCGTACTGGATCGCCAGCTCGAAGATCGATTCGGGCGCGCGCAGCGCAACTATGTAAGCGAAGATCGTGATGCCGACGATGAAGAGTCGCCCGGTCTGCACCTGCACGCGTTCGCCGAAGCGCCGCCTGCCGCCGTAGAAGGCGAAGATGTCCTCCGTGAACATCGTCGAGAGCGCGAGGATTTGCGAATCACTCGCCATGACCGCCGCCATGATGCCCGCACCCAGGATGCCCGCGAGCCAGAGCGGGGCGTAGCGCTTCAGCAGCACGAGCAGCACGTCGTCGCCCGCCGCCTCTTCGCGCAGTTCGTCGCGCTGTTCGGGCTGCATCTGCTTGCCCTGTGTGGCGAGCGTGCGGCGTGCCTCGATCTTCGTGCGGATTTCCGGCGTGTCCGTGACGCGGTTCGCCACGACGCCTAGGAAAACCGCCGGGAGCCAGACCGCGAGGATGCAGAGCGGGTAAAGCACGACCGTCTTCTTGAACTGGCTCATCTTGCGCGCCGTCAGACAGAAGATCGCGATGTGCGGGAAGGCGATGGACGAGAGCGGGATGAACGTGTAGCTGAAGAAGTAGAGCGGCGAGATGCGCTCGCGCGTCAGCAAAGCGGCGGTCGCGGGCGAGGCTTGCAGCGCGGCGACGGCACTGCGGAAGCCACCCATCGAAGAGCCGATGATGACGACGGCGATCGTGCCGAAGAGCATGAACAGGATCGTCTGGAATGTGTTGACCCAAGACGTTCCGCGCATCCCGCCAAAAAACACGTAGCCCATCACGACGAGCGCGACAATCGCGCCGCCGAACCAGTAGGGCACGAAGCCGCCGCTGATGGCGTTCAAAGTCGTCCCGCCGCCGATCACGCCGATGATGATGTAGGGCACGAGCAGCGCCGTCTGCACCGCCGTAATGACCGTGCCGATGTGCCCGCACTCCCAGCGGTCGCGGAACATCTGCACCGGCGTCATGAAGCCGAAGCGTTTGCCGAGCGCCCAGACGCGCGTGCCGATAAACAGGAGCGTCAGCGGGATGACGAGCCCGGAGGACGAAGCCATCAGCCCGTAAGTCACGATGCCGTTCGAGAAGGCGTGACCCGACGAGCCGAGAATGGCGAACGCGGTCATGTTCGTGCCGAAGAGCGAGAGCAGGAAGACGACCGGCCCGAGCGAGCGGCTGGCGAGGAAGTAGTCCTCCGCCTCTTCCTTACTCTTGGCGCGGCGGAAGGCGAAGATGCCGATGTAGAGGACGACGGCGAGATAGATGAAGACGACGATGGCCGGGATCATTTGGCGCCCTCCCCCTCTCGACGCTCCTCCGCTTCGATCTCGTCTTCGAGGTGCTGGGGCCAGGCCACGCGCACGAGCAGCACCATCAGCAGCGTCGAGGCGACGGAGAAGCAGGCATGGTAGAAGAGCCCGATGGGGATGAAGCCGAAGACGAGCGGGTTAGGCGTGCGCCAGTTCCAGAAGTCCTGGTGCAGGACGTAGAGCGCGACCACCGCCGCGACGAGTAGGATTTTCTTCATGGCTGGTTAAGTGGAAACCGCGGGGTCTGTTCGAGCGTAACAACAGGCATAGTCCGCGAAAGGTTTGTCGCCGTCAAGCAAGATCGCTAGAATGCCCAGACCCGGTGACCGACCGTACCGCCGACGCCGCCATTCAAAAATTTGAAGACCAACCCGGACGAGGTTCAATGAAAGACCGAACTCGACAATCGTGCTCCATCTTACGCGCCGCCCTCGCCGCTTGTTTCATCCTCTCGCTCGCCGCCACCACCGCCTCCGCCCAGCAGACGGATGCCACGTTGACCGGAACGGTTAAAGACCGCAACGGCGGAGCAGTCGTCGGCGCGGAGGTGAAGGCGCGCAACCTCGAAACGTCTTTTACACGCACGGCGGTGAGCGGGGATGAAGGTCTGTTCACTTTTCCGGGGATGCCCGTCGGCAGGTATGAAATTCATGCCGAGAAAGTGGGCTTCAATACCTACAAGTTCCCCGAGATACGACTCGCCATCGGCGAAGCCGCCACGCTCAACATCGTCATGGATGTCGCCGTCCTCGACGAGACGGTGACGGTCAGCGAAGACTCCGCGCCGATCAACACGGAGACGCACGAACTGAGCTACCTCGTCACCGAGCGCTCGATCCGCGAACTGCCTCTGAACGGGCGCAACTACACAGACCTCGCGCTCTTGCAACCCGGCGTCATCGCCTTCCCTTTGCGCGACGGCGGCTCGGTCGTCGCACACGGTCTCGGCATCAGCGTCAACGGTCAGGACCCACGCTCGAACGTGTACCTCATCGACGGCACGCCGCAGAACGATTTCACGAACGGCCCGGCGGGAAGCGCGGCGAGCACGTCGCTCGGCGTCGAGGCAATCAGAGAGTTCCGCGTCGAGGCGAACAGCTATGACGCCACTTTCGGGCGCAGCAGCGGCGGACAGATCAACGCCATCTCGAAGTCCGGCTCGAACGACTGGCATGGGTCGCTCTACGAATTCCACCGCAATGACGCGCTCGACGCGCGCAACTTCTTCGACGGCGCGCAGAAGCCCAACTTCCGGCGCAACCAGTTCGGCGGATCAATCGGCGGCCCCGTCCGGCGCGACAAGCAATTCTTCTTCTTCAACCTCGAAGCCCTGCGCGAGAACTTGGGCAAGACCGTCTCGACCGTCGTGCCGAGCCTCGCCGCGCGCTCCGGCGCCATCGCGCCGATCAACGCGGCGGTGCGCCCCTACCTCGAGGAGTTTCCCACGCCGAACGGCGCAGACCTCGGCGGCGGTCTCGCCGTCTACAACTTCGGCTTCGACCAGACGCTGCGCGAGACGTTCCTGCAAGGGCGCTACGACTGGAACGTCAACGCGCGCAATCAGGCTTTCGCGCGCTACACCTTCGACGACGGCAACCAGTTCCTGCCGACTGACTATCCGCAGTTCCCGCGCTCCTTCATCTCGCGCAACCAGTTCTTCACCGCAGAGGATCGCTTCGTGCAGTCCGGCCGGACGCTCCACACCTTCCGCTTCGGCTTCAGCCGCACGCGCATCGGTCAGGACGTGGAGGCGAACACGACTAACCAGAACCTGCTCCCCTACATCCCGGGGCGCGATATCATCGGCGACATCGACATCGGCGGGATGCCGCGCTTCGGCCCGCAATCGTCCGACGACGTGCGCCAGACGCAGAACGTCTTCGGCTTCGAGTACGGACTGGCGCACACGCGCGGTCGTCATTTGATCAAGGCGGGCGGCCTCATCGAGCGTTATCAGGACAACCTTTTCAACCCGACGTTTGCGCTCGGCATCTGGACGTTCGGCAGCATCTCGGACTTTTTGCGCAACCGGCCACAGCGCTTCCTCGGCATCCCCACGGGCGGCGCGCTCGACCGCTACTGGCGCTTCACGCTCTTCGGCGGCTACCTGCAAGACGACTTCCGCGCGACCCGTCGCCTGACCTTAAACGCCGGCGTGCGCTACGAGACGGCGACGACGCCCGTAGACACGCAGGGGCGCGACTCGACGCTTCTGAACTTGTCGGATCGCACGCCGACCGTCGGCCAGCTCTACGAGAACCCGACGCGCCATAACTTGAGCCCGCGCGTCGGCTTCGCGTGGGACATCTTCGGCGACGGCAAGACGAGCCTTCGCGGCGGCTACGGCCTCTACTTCAATACTAACAACCAGCAGCACCTGATCATCACGGCGGCGAACCCGCCCGCCACGCCGCGCGTCGTCATCAACAACCCGACGTTCGCGCCGATCTTCCCCGTCGCGCCGCTCAACCTCGGCGTCGGCAACTCGATCCGCCCGTACCAGTTCAACCTCGACAACCCTTACGTCAACGTCTATAACCTGAACCTCCAGCGCGAGCTGTGGTGGGGCACGGTCGTCACCGCCGGCTACGCCGGATCGCGCGGTGTCCACCTGCTGCGCAGCGGCGACGTGAACATCGCCGTGCCGCAAATCCTGCCGAGCGGCGTCATCTTCTTCCCCGCGAACGCGCCACGGCAGAACACCGCCTTCTCGACCATCGAACAGAAGACGAGCGACGGCAACTCCTGGTACAACGCGGGGATTCTCGAAATCCGCAAGCGCTGGTCGCACGGCTTCGACTTCCAGTCGTCCTACACCTTCTCGCGCAACCTCGACACCACGCAGGCTTCGACCTTCTTCTCCGACGCGACGAACGGCACGACGACCGCGTTCCCAGAATTTCCGGGGATGAACTACAACAAGGGCCCGGCGGACTACAACGCCAAGCATAACTGGGTCGTCAACTTCACCTGGGCGATTCCGTTCGCGCGCGACCTGAAAGGCTGGGAGGGGGCGCTGCTTGACGGCTGGGAGCTGACGGGCATCGGGCAGGCGCGTTCGGGCAATCCCCTGACGGTCTTCGTCGCGCGCAACCGCTCGCGCTCGCTGTGGTCGCCGTCACTCGCGCCCGGCATCGGCTTTGACCGCGCCTCCATCGCGCCGGGCTACACCTACGAGACGGCGGTGCGCGGCGGCCCAGATCAGTATTTCGACCCGAAGGCTTTCGCACTGCCGCCGGCGGGCACGCTCGGCAACACAGGCCGCGGCGCGTTCGTCGGCCCCAACTTCCGCACCTTCGATCTCGCCGCCGTCAAGCGCACGCGCTTCCACTCGTGGCTCGGCGACGCGACGAACCTGCAACTGCGGGTCGAGGCGTTCAACCTGTTCAACCGCGCGAACTTCGCGCCGCCGTCCCTGATCGCCTTCACCGGCGCGGCGGACAACGAGCAGCCGCTCACGACCTTCGGGCGCATCCGCTCGACCGTCGGCTCCTCGCGGCAGATTCAGTTGGGACTACGTTTGGAGTTCTAACCCCTGATTGTTCGTTAGAACAGTCGGGAGGCGAATAGTTGTAGAGTCCACATTAAGAGCCCGGCGGATTGACTTTCCAAGCCGGGCTCTTTCTTCGGCTTCTTCGGCTCACTTCCTGCACTGAGCGCCTTGAAATATTCGGGGGCGATCTTCTCGTCGTATACGTCGGTCGGCGTACACATATATGTGTGGAGCTGCTTGGCAAACACGAAATATCGCTCGCCAACTTTGAAGTGGAATCCGCACATGCCGTCATTGTTGCTTGTCCGAATTGTGATGATCGAATAATCCTCCGCACTCCGACGGCTGTCAGCCCACACTCTTTCAATCGAGAATGTGACGTTGAGCATTCCTTCCGGGTCGCTCTTGTCCTGCCCGGTCTCTTCGATCTTAGTCACCGTGCCCAGAAAGATCGTGTCACTCGTGTCGCCCTTGATCCGCTTCACGGGTCTAGGAAAAGGATCATCGTCAACTGGAATACAACTACACGCGAGGACTTCATGTCCGCCGCAGATGAGCAACAATGCGAGCGATGTAATGATTATTTTTTGCATACGACTTACAACTCCATTCCCAGCGCACCTCACTTCGCCGCGCGCTGGCCGATGCAGTAGAGCGCGCCCGCCGTGCGGATGAAAATCTGCCCGTCGGAGATGGCGGGCGAACTCAGGCAATAGTCGTCGAGCGCGTTCTCCGCCAGCACCTCGAACTGCGCCCCCGCCTTGAAGACGGTCGTCAGCCCGTCCTCGTTCGTCACGTACACTTTGCCGTCGGCGAGCACGGGCGAGGCGGAGTAGGTGCCGGGCGCGATGCGGACGGGGCCGTAGAGTTTGCTGCCCGTCTTCGCGTCCAGGCACCAGACTAGCCCTCTATCGTGCACCATGTAGAAGAACTTCCCGTCGGTCACGGGCGTCGGCACGTCCGGGCCGTAATCCGCCGACCAGATCAAATTCGACTTGGTGATGTCGCCGCGCCCGCCCGCGCGGAAAGCGAGCACCGGCCTGTTCCGGGTCGGCGCGTACACGACGCCGTCCGCGACGACCGGCGAGGCGATGATGCGGTAGGAAGGATCGTTGTCGGGGTTTAGTCCCTTCCCGCGCCAGAGTTCTTTGCCGGTGGCCGGATCGTGCCCCGTCACCACGTCGCCTCCGAGGATGACGATCTCCGCCGTCTGCCCGTAGCGCAGGAGCGCCGGGGTCGTGTAGGCGTCGGGCGACTCGGCGACCGCCTCCGTCTCGCGCTTCACCTTCCAGACGGTCTTGCCCGTCGCCTTGTCTATGCGCAGCAGGTAAGACGGATCGTCGGTGCGCGCGCCGTGGAGCACCTCGACGTAGAGCGAGTCTTCGTAGAGGAGGGGCGAAGAGGCGTAGCCCCAGTTGAGGCCGAACGTGCCGTAGTCCTTCTGGATGTCGCGCGACCAAAGCTCCTTCCCGTCGAAGTCGAAGCCCTTGAAGACGCCCGTGCCGGTCATCACGTACACGCCCTTGCCGTCCGTCGCGGGCGAAGGCGAAGACATGTTCTGCTTGCGCACCTTCCGGTTGCCCGCGCCGAGCGACTTCTTCCACAGCAACGCCCCACGCTTCCGTTCCACGCACCAGAGCGAGAGCTCGTCGCCGTCGGCGACGCTCAAAAAAACGCGCTCGCCCCAGACGACCGGCGTCGAGCCGCTGAAGCCGGGCAGCGCGAGCTTCCACGCGACGTTCTCCTGCGCCGACCACTTCACGGGCAAATCTTTCTCGCCGCTCGTCCCATTCAGGTTAGCGCCCCGCCACTGGGGCCAGTTCTCCGCCGAAGCGACGCCCGCCGAAGCGATCAAGAGTGCGAACAAGAGCCGGGAAACTTTAACGCCCATATCCTTCTCTCCTCCGAGACTTGCGCTTAATATTACTGAACGCCCGACAAGTCAAGCTTCACGCCCGTTCGCGCGACGAACTTCAGGTGGAATTTATGGAGATTGATTTCAAACCTGCTGACGCTTCAGACGCAGAGACGCTCATGCCGCTCTTGCGCGAGTTTTACGAATACGAGCACATCATCTTTGACGAAAAGGAAGCGCGCGCGGCATTGTGGCAAATTCTCTCGGACGCGCGGCTCGGTCGCGTCTGGCTGATCCGCTCAGAGTCAGAGGCCGTCGGCTACCTCGTCCTCACGTTCGGCTTCAGTCTGGAGTTCAAGGGGCGCGACGCCTTCGTTGACGAGCTGTTTCTGCGCGCCGGGTTTCGCGGGCGGGGCCTAGGCAAACGCGCCCTGCAAGTCGCCGCGGAGGCGTGCCGCGCCGCGCACGTTCGCGCGCTCCACCTCGAAGTCGCGCGCGAGAACACGGCGGCGCAGGAAGTGTACCGAAGGTTCGGCTTTGCCGATCACGACCGCTACCTGCTGACGAAATGGATCGAGCCCTGAGCCGTGCGGCGCGAATTTCCATTCGACTGAAGTGATGGCGGCGCTCATTCCGCGCGGAGCGACGCGAGCAGCGGCGCGCGCAGAGCCGCGACCGTCGCCACGAGCGAGGCGAGAAACCCAGCGACGAGGATGGCGCAGAGCAACACGACGAGCGACAGATTTAGCGTGCCCCCGCCCGAGCGCGCCAGCAGTGCGGGCGCGACGGCGAGCGCCGCGCACGCGACCCCCGTCAACAACCCGCACACGAGCAGCAGCGCGTTCTCCGCGAAGATCATTACGACGAAGTGCGCGCGGCTGTAGCCGACGGCGCGCAGCAGCGCGAGTTCCTTTCTTCGTTCGAGCACGTTACGCAAGAGCACGGCGGCGAGCCCGAGCGTGCCGAGGAGCGTGCCCAAGCCGCCGAGCGTCTGGAAGGTCGAGATGTAAGTGTTCTCGACGCGGTGGAAGCCCGCGAGCTTCTCCGCGACGGGCTGCGCGTCGAAGCCGTAGTCAGACAACTGCTCTTCGAGACGCGCGGCGACCGCGGGCGCGCGCTCCGGCGCCGCGTCGAGCAGGAAGAAGCGGTACCCCTGCTGGCGCGGAAAGGCGCGCAGGAAGTTTTTCTCCGAAACTAATAGCTCGCTCTGGAACAGACTGTCAGAGAGCGCGGCGACGAGGCGCAGGCGCACCGGCGTGCCGTCGTCGCCGCGCAATTCCATCTCGTCGCCCAGTTTTTTGTGCAGCACGTAGGCGAGCGAGTTCGCGTCGGCGACTGCCGGAATGGTGCCGTCGCCCGCGTCGCGTTCGAGCAGGAGCCAGGGGTTCGTCTTCTCTTCGCCGGACGCGGCGAGCGAGCTTTGGAACGCGAAGCGGTTCTCGCGCACGAAGTCTGGCGCGACGGAGAGCACGCGCGGCTCGCGCGGCTGGTAGAGGTTCAGACAACTCGCATCGTCGCCGGGGCGGACGCGGAAGCGCGCGAAATGAAGTCCCGTGAGCGCGTTGTCGCCAGTCGTGACGTTGAGGTTCAGCGCCTCCCTCCCCTCCGGCGTGTTCGGGTCGTGCGCGATGGGCAGGAGCGTCTCGGCGGAGAGCGCGTAGCCGCCCGCGCCAGACCTTTTGTCCGCAGTATCCACCCCGGACTGCCTGAACGCGCCGACCGCGACGACGATGAACGTCGCCGACGCGACGAGCGCGATGCACAGCACGCTCCGTCCCGGTCTGTGCGCGGCACTGCGCAGACCCAGCCGCGCGACCGACCACCAGCCGCGACCTTGAATCGTCGTGCGCTTGCCCGCGCGCAGCCACGCCGACTCTGCGCACAAGAGCGCGACGAGCAGCAGCACGCCCGCGCCAAAGAACCCGGCGGTCTCGCCCACGCGCTTCGACGCCGCGAGCGCGAGCAGCGCGACGCCGAGCGCGCCGCAGACGATGGCGACGATCAAGATGGCGGATGGCGGATGGCGGACTCTCGTCATTGCGGATTGCGGATTGCGGATTGCGGATTGCGGAGACATTGACTCGCTGCCAGTGTTCTTTCTTCTTCTAATCCGCAATCTGAAGTCCGCAGTCCGCAATTCCCACGTGCCGGCAAGCAGGCTGCGCGCCGGGACGCGCGAGAGTGTGCGCAGCGTCCACCAGACGCAGGCGAGCGCGGCGATGATGCCGCCCGCGAAGCCCTCGGCGAGCGAGACGAATGAGGCGTGCAGCGCCAGCTCGCGCGTCCCCGTCGCGCCGAGCCAGAACGTGCGCAGGCCCCACATCATCAGCGCCGCGTAGGCGAGCGCGCCGAACACTCCGAGCAGACTTCCGAGCGCGGCGAGCACCGCGCCCTCCCACAGAAAGATCGCGCGCACCTTCGACGCGGGGAAACCTACGGCACGCAGCAAGCCGATCTCTCGCACGCGCTGCTCGACACCTAGCTTGAAGAAGAGACTCGCAAGCAGCAGCGCCGAGGCGACGATGAAGAAGCTGAAGTACAAAAAATACTCGCCGAAGTCGGTCGCCCCCTGCGAGGCGCGCAAGCCTTCGGCGCGTGCCGACGCAACAGTGAAGCCCGCGCGCAGCGGATCGATCTGGGCGCGCAGGTTCTTTTCGAACTCGGCGCGCGCCGCGTCAAGCGAAACTTCATTCGTCGGGTAGAAACGGATCGAAGTGAGCTTGCCGAAGCGCGTCTGCCAGAGCCGCTGCCCGGCTTCGAGCGGGATGAAGGCTTTCGGCGTGGTGCGGTACGCGTGCCAGTAGTCTTCATCTGTTTTTCGCACGCGCGAGAGATCGACCGGGAAAGGCGGGTCCCAGTCGGACAGGCTCTCCGCGCCGCTGATGCCGGGATACTGCGGTGTCAAATCCCTGTCCGCCGCGAGACCCTGAATCGGCACCACTGCCGCGACGCGGAAGCGCGCCGTCTCCGTCGCGAGCCGCCCCTCCTCTTGCCAGAGGTGGTAGTCGAGCTCGACCACGTCTTCGAGCCCCGCGCCGAGATCGCGCGTCGCCCACTCGTTCAAAATGATCGGCGGGAACTTCTCGCCCGCCCTCTCGCCCGCGACCCGCTCGACGTTATCCGTCACGCGCGCGCCCGTGCTCGCGACGCGGTTGAACTCGTCTTCGCCGATTGCCGTGACGAGCGAGTAAGGGACTTCGCGACCGTTCGCGCGGATCGAGTTGGCGAGGTACGAGAAGACGCCGACGGTGCGCAGGCTCAACGCGTCGGCGGTCGAGCGCGCCGCGTGCGCCGTCTCATCCGAGACGAGCGCGCCGTCGCTTTCGAGCGAGAGACTTTTTTGTTCGTCGAGCGCGCGCACCTTCGCGCCCAAATCTTCGAGCGCGAACGTCTCGCGCAGAGCGACCTCGACGAGCCCGCGTCGCGTTGCGGCTTGCGCCGGATCGTCGTCCGCATGCCCGCCCGCCAGAAGGATCGCGTTCGCCTTGCCCTCCTGCCCCGTGTCCTTCTGCAAGCGCGAGAGCGCGACGAACGCGGCGCGCACCTTGCCCTGCATGGCGCGCAGGGAAAACTCTCCGAGACTTGCGGCGGGCAATACCTCGCGCACGGTGAGGCGCAGCGTCCGCCCCACGTCGTCCTTGCGCCCGTGCAGAGACTCGACGGGGATCGCCGAGGGCTTCTCGACGCGCAGCAGCACCGTGTCGCCCGCCTTCGCGCCGAGTTCGTCCGCGAGGCTCCGGCTGAGCAGCACTTCATTCGTGCCCGGCGCGGCGACCTGCACGCCGTGGAACTTCCAGAAGCGCTCGTCCACGCCGTACACCGAGACGCCCGCGCCGCGCCGCCGGCTCTCCTCGTGCGTGATCGCACCGTCGAGCACGACGAGCGGGCACGCCGCGTCGTCACCCGCGCGCTGAAACTTCTCGTCCGCGCGCAACTCTTCAGCCAGACGCTCGCGGAAGAAGTTCGGCGCAGTGATCACTTGATCAGTCTTGCCGAGCCTGCGCAGGAAAAGATCACGCAGAGAGACGCGCACCGAATCGCCGACGACGAGCGCGCCCGCCAGCACCGCCACCGCCACGCACACGCCCGCCACCACCGCCGCGTTCGTGCGCCGGTAGTAACTCAAGTTGCGCCTGACGAGTGTCTGTAAATTCATATGTACTGAGGACTGAGGGCTGAGTACTGAGTACTGAGTCAAAGCCTATGTCTTTCACTCAGTACTCAGTACTCATCGCTGCTTGATCAGAGTTCGTTCGTGCAGCTCGTAGCGCGCGGGGAAGTGCGCGGCGAGTTCGGCGCTGTGCGTGACGACGACGAGGATCGTCTGCTGCGCGCGGTGCAGCTCGACGAGG
>JBJMGS010000438.1:0-12532 GCA_045807785.1 Pyrinomonadaceae bacterium | reverse complement strand
TACTGAGGGGTTGAATAAAAAGAAGCTACGTTGAGGTACGAGGATGATCAGGCGCGACGTTTATTGACGCACGCCGCGGCGCGGCGGTATGTTACCGGCGCCGACAAAGCAGCTAGCCGCACGCGCGAGGTTTTACGAACATGCACGCCTGCTTCCTCTCGTCCGCCGCCCGACGTCTCCCCATCATCGTCGCTTTCGTCTCCGTCCTGTGGCTCGCCGCGCCGCCGACCGTGACGCGCGAGCAGTCCAGAATGGAGCGCGACGCGGAGCTGCGCAAATCCGACGAGGATCGCGAGATGGAGATGAAGCGGTTTGAGTTGATGAAGAACGCGCGCCCGGACGGCCCCGCCGCCGCGCGCCTCGCGGTCAAACAGATCGGCGAGGACTTCCGGCAGTTGCAGATCGTCAACAACGAGATGATGCGCGCCACCTTCTCCAGCGCCGCCCCACGCGCGATTGACTACGATCACATCTCGAAGGCGACCGCCGAGATCAACCGCCGCGCGTCGCGCCTGCGCACGAACCTCCAGTTCCCCGCCGTGGAGCGTGAGGCGGCAGAGCGCGACGCCGCGCGTGCCGCCGAGCGCGAGATCGCCGACGAGCGTGAGATGCGCGCCTCGCTCCTCTCGCTCGACGAACTGATCATGGGCTTTGTCAACAACCCCACCTTCGCCGCGCAGGCCGTGCTCGACGCGCAGCAGTCGGCGCGCGCCGACCACGACCTCGCCTTCATCATCAAGCTCAGCCAGAAGATCAAACAGCGCGCCGAGAAGCTGAAATAAGGAAATGATGAATGATGAAAGCAGAATGATGAACATGTAAGACAGTTCGTCTTTCCTTCATCATTCCGCATTCATCATTTGTCTTTCGGCCCTCCGTCTCCTGCCCCAACGCAACTCCGACGCGATGATGCCGGCGAAGACGAGTCCCGCGCCGACGTAGCCGCGCGTGCCGAGCCATTCCCCGCGCCCGATGAAGGCGACGGCGAAGGCTGTGGCGAAGACCGGCTCAAGACTGAAGATGATCGCCGCGTGCGTCGCAGAGGTGCGCGCCTGCCCCCACGTCCACAGGAAAAAGACCGCGACGGTGGCGACCGTCGAGAGATAGGCGAGCTGCCACAGGACGCGGGCGCTCCACACGAGCGGCGCCGACTCGCGCGCGACGAACGCGGGCAGCGCATCGCGTTCGAAGACGAGACCGCACGCGCGCAGCGCGAGCCACACGATGACGACGAACCCTGCGGTCGAGACGATCTGCAAGATCGTGATCTGCCGCGCGTCGAACCTGCGCGCGTACACGCTCAAGAGCGTGATGTGGAACGCGAAGGCGACGGTCGAGACGAGCGTCAACAGGTCGCCGAAGTTGACCGTGCCCTGCCCCTGCGGTGCGAGGATGAGCGCGCCGCCAACGGACGCGAGCACGACGCCGACCAGGTTCTCCACACCGGGTCGCGCGCGCAGCAGGGCGTAGGCGACGAACGGCACGAGGGGCGTCGTGAGCCCCGTCACGAACGCGGACTTCGAGGCGGTCGTGTAAACCTGCCCCGCCGCTTGCAGCGCGAAGCCCGCCGCCATCAGCGAGCCAAGTGTCGCGCCCGCGCGCCAGGCCTCGCGCGAGGCGGACGCGAACCGGCGCCAGAACAACGCCACCATGACGAGCGACGCGACGACGAAGCGCAGCGTCATGTACGAGAGCGGCGACCAGTGGGCGAGGATGTCCTTCGCCATGAAGAAGGTCGAGCCCCACACGACTGTCGTCAACACGAGCGCGCCGTCGGCGGCGAGATTCGATCTCAGTCTCATTAGCGGTTGGCTGTTAGCTATGAGCTGTTAGCCAAATCGGAAAGCTGCGCGCTTCTGGCTAACAGCTCATAGCTAACAGCTAACGGCTTCTTCACGGTCTCAGCAGAACTTTCAGCACGCCGCTCTCCGCCGCGCGCCCCATCGCACGCATGCCGTCGGCGAGCGGGCGTTCTTCGCTGATGAGACTTTCAACGTCCACGCGGTTGGCGCGCAACAGTTCGAGCGCCGGGGCGAAGCGACCGCAGCGCGAGCCGACGATGGTGATCTCATCAACGACGACGCGCGCCGAGTCGAATCGCGTCTCACCGTGGAAAGTTGATTTGAGGACGAGCGTACCGCGCGGGCGCAAAAGTTTGAGCGCGAGATCGAAGCCGGCGGGCGCGCCCGAAGCCTCGACCACCACGTCGAAGGCGCGCGCCGCGGCGGGGCTTAACTCGTCGAGTCGCACGGTCTCGACACCTCGACGCCGCGCTATCTCAAGCTTCGCGTCATGCTTGCCGACGAGCGTCACCTCGGCTTCGGTCAACGCGCGGAGAGCCTGCGCGCAGAGCAGCCCGAGTTTGCCATCGCCGACGACCGCGATGCGCGCGCCCGCCTCAACCGCGACGCGCTCGACGATCCCGCACGCGGCGGCGAGCGGCTCGGTAAAGACCGCGCGCTCGTCCGGCACTTCGTCGGGCACGGCGAGCAGGTTCATGACGGGCAGACTTAAGAACTCGGCGTGCGCCCCGTCGCGACCGACGATGCCGAGCACGGTGCGCGCCGCGCAGTGGCGCGCGTCTCCGCTCAGACATAATTCGCAACGCCCGCAGCCCGCGTTGATCTCGCCGACGACGCGCCTGCCGACAAGTTCCGGCGCGCCCGGCGCGTCCTCGCAGACGCCGACGAACTCGTGTCCGAGTGTCCCCTGAAAGCCCGCGTAGCCGCGCGCGATCTCCAGATCGGTGTTGCAGATTCCCGACAGACGGACGCGCACCAGCGCCTCGCCCGCGCCGCGCGGCACCCCAACTTCCGCGACGCAGAGCGCCTCGTTCTCGTAGCGCAGGGCTTTCATGGGGAAGCTTTTAGCTGTTAGCGATTAGCTGTTAGCAAAAACCGTCTCGCCGGCGTTCAACCATTTGACTGAAGGCTAAAAGCTAATCGCTAACAGCTAAAAGCTCTTCGTCCTCGTGTAAGCGTTCGACGGCGTCAGTTCGATGGTCTGCTCGCGTCCGGTGACGTTGACGGGCAGCCGCCAGGAGAGTTCGTTCGCGCCGGCGAGCGTGGCGTGAACCCACCAGCGACCGGGCGCGACCGAGACGAGCGCCTGCCCCTCCTGATCGAGCCGCGTCGTGATGGGCTGGCGCGCGCCCATGCGGCGCGTGACGAAATCCTCGAAGCGCTGGCCGTAGCGTCGCTCGTCCTCGAACTCGCGCCGCGCCGCCGAGACATCAATCGAGTAGAGTTCGACCGACACGTCGCCGACCGCATCGGCTCCCGGCTCTTCGCGCCGGAGCACGATCCTGAGCAGCGTCGTCTGCGCCCCGCGACCGACGTGCGCGGCGGCGGCATCCCCGTCGTCAGCTGCGCGCGGCAGGCGACGATAGAGCGCCCAACCCGCAGCGACGAGCGCGGCGACGAGCGCGAGGCGCAGCGCGTTGACGATCAGGATTCGCTTCGGGTCGTGCGTCTTCAACTTGGGCTAGAGGTCTGGATGTTTCGCGCGGGCACGCGGCGCGACCGACGTGCTGTTAGAACGTTCAAGCCATGAGCCCTTTTTCGCGCAGCGCGCTGTCGAGTTCGCGATCAGTCGGCGTCGAGAGCACCTGCCCCGCGACGTCGAGCGTGGGCTTGCGTTCCTTGCCGTCGTTGTGTTCCTTGACCCACGCGCTCGCCGTCTCGTCCTCTTCGACGTTGATGTAGCGGTGCGCGACGCCCAAGCGGCGCAGGTGTTCGAGCGTCCGCTGCGTGTCGCCGCACCAGTCCGCCCCGTAAACTTTCACTTCCATGTCGCGCTCCTTCGTCCGCCGGATTTCACGCGCATCATAACACGGCGGGCTTGATGCGCGCCCGCGCATGAAATAAGCTAACGCCGACGAGTCGCAAAGTGTTTCGGGAAGTCTCGAACAAACGATCACAGGTGGACGATCTACTCTCAGACAAGCTGCGCGAGGAGTGCGGCGTGTTCGGCATCTACGGACACGCCGACGCCGCTCGCCTGATCTATCTCGGACTCTACGCGTTGCAACACCGGGGTCAGGAGTCGTGCGGCATCGTCACCTCGGACGGGCGCGAGATGCGACCCGACCGCGCGATGGGACTCGTGCCCGATGTCTTCGACACCGAGCGGCTCGATAAACTCGTCGGCACGAGCGGCATCGGGCACGTCCGCTACTCGACCGCCGGTGAAGTCTCGATCCGCGAGGCGCAGCCCTTCCAGATCAAGTGCAAGTACGGGCAGGTCGCCGTCTGCCACAACGGGAACCTCCCGTTCGCCACCGAGGCGCGGCATCAACTCGAACGCGACGGCGCGATCTTCTCTTCGACCTCTGACACCGAAGTCATTCTCCACGGCATCGCGCGCTCCGACGCCGACGGCGTGCGTGAGGCGATCCCCAAAGTTTTGCGCGAGACCGAGGGCGCGTTCTCGATGCTCTTTTTGACGCCCGACGCGCTCTTCGCCGTGCGCGACCCGCGTGGTTTCCGTCCGCTCGCGCTCGGCAAACTCGAAGACGCGTGGGTCGTCGCCTCCGAGACGTGCGCCTTCGATCTGATCGGCGCGCGCTACGTCCGCGACGTCGAGCCGGGCGAGCTGATCGTCATCGACGACGCGGGCTTGCACTCGTCGCACCCGCTGCCCGAGCGCGAGCACTCGATGTGCGTCTTCGAGCACGTCTATTTCGCGCGACCCGATTCGCTGATCTACGGCCGCTCGGTCAACGAGTCGCGCCACAAGATGGGTCGCCGCCTCGCCGTCGAACAACCGGCGCACGCCGACATCGTCGTGCCCGTGCCGGATTCGGGCGTCTCGGCGGCTATCGGGTACGCGGCGGAGAGCGGCATCGCCTTCCGCTTCGGGCTCGTGCGCAACCACTACGTCCATCGCACGTTCATCGAGCCGCGGCAGTCGATCCGCGCCTTCGGCGTGCGCGTGAAGCTCAATCCCGTGCGCCACCTGATCGACGGCAGGCGCGTCGTCCTGATTGACGATTCCATCGTACGCGGGACGACCTCGAAGAAGATCGTCGGCATGGTGCGCGAGGCGGGCGCGGCGGAAGTTCACATGCGGATCAGTTGCCCGCCGACCGTCTCACCCTGCTACTACGGCGTGGACACGCCGAACCGCGACGAGTTGATCGCGGCGCAGATGACGACGGAAGAGATTTGCCGCTTCATCGGCGCCGACTCGCTCGGCTATCTCTCGCTCGAAGGGATGCTCGCCGCCTCAGGACTTCAGCCGAAGACGACCTGCGTCGCCTGCTGGACAGCCCGCTACCCGACCCAGATCACGCCCCACGCCGAAACCCAGTGGGCGCGCGAGCACGAGCCCGTGCCTTCTGACTGAAACCTCACCAACAGAAAGAGAGACGTGAAAGATGACTCACGAAGATATGGAACGCGCGATAGAGTTCTTGCTGCAAAGCCAAGCTAACTTTGAAGGACGTTTGACGGCGTTCGACGGGCGGCTTGATCGCCTGACCGAAGAGGTGCGAGAGACGAACAAGCATCTGCGTCTCCAGGGAGAAACGCAGACCGAGTTTATCAAAGTTGCGACACGATTTATTGAGGGGCAAGCCCAGATAAACGATCAGCAGGCTCGAATCAACGACGAATTTCGCGCGACACAGACGCGCGTCGCCAACGCCTTAGACTCGCTGGCGACGACAGTCCAACGGTTCATCGAAGGGAGAAGTTGATTGGCAAGGGGTCGTCGAGGTTGCGGGTGCGCGGCGGCGGTGCTGGCGCTGGTGTTGGTGGCGGCGCTCGGCGTCGGTTATAAGTTCGCGCTGCCGTGGTGGCAAAAGCAGCCGCCGAAGCCTTCGGGCGGCGAGTTGCAAGTCCACGTGCTTGATGTCGGACAGGGCGACTCGATTTTGATCGTCTCGCCCGTGGGCAAGACCGTGCTCATCGACGCGGGCGACTTCGGCAAGGATAAGGTCGTGCGCGACGCGCTCGCGCGCTACAACGTCTCGCACCTCGACTACTTCGTCGCCACGCACGCGCACCCAGACCACATCGGCGGCGCGGCGGAAGTCTTGAAAAACGTCAAGGTCGATAACGTGATCGACAACGGCGTCGCGCCGTCCGACTACGTTGACCCGCAAGCGAAGAAGAATGATAAGAACGCCAAGGGGGCGAAGAACGCGAAAGGTGCGAAGGGCGCACAGCCCAAGCCGACGCCCGCGCCGAAACTCCCACGCGGCGCGCAACTGCCCGACGTGAAGGCTTACACGGAATACCTCGACGCCGTGAAACAGTCCGGCGCACAACACACGACCGCCGCGCCGGGGCAGCAGATCGATCTCGGCGGCAACGCCTTCTTAACCGTGCTCGCGCCCGTCCCGCCGCCCTTCACCGGGGATCAGGTGCGCGGCGGCGGGAACGAGCCGAACGCGAACTCGGTCGTCTTGCGCCTCTACTACGGCGACTTCTCGATGCTCTTCGCGGGCGACGCAGAGGCACAGACGGAGGATCGGGTCATCCGCAGCGGCGCGGAGTTGCAGTCGAGTATCTTGAAGGTCGCGCACCACGGCTCGAAGTACGCGACGACCGAAGACTGGATCAAGCGCGTCAAGCCCGTCGCCGCGATCATCTCCGACGGCGAGTACAACCGCTACGGGCACCCTTCAACGGACGTGCTCGCGCGACTGAAGACCGCCGACGTGAGAGTCTTCCGCACGGACTTGCAGGGCGAGATCACGATCACGACGAAGGGCAAAGATTTCACGGTGCGCGAGATCAAGCCCGCGCACGACGCCGCCTCGGACGTGTACGCCGGGCGACCGCCGCAGAAGGACGACAGCGAGCGCTCCGGCTTCATCGCCTACGGCGACTTCGGCCCGCCGCCGAAACCGAAGCCTGAGAAAAAGGCTGGCGGCAAGTGAGCCGATCAGAACCGACGAATGACGAAATCGATCACCTACTCCGACGCGGGCGTCTCCATCGACGCGGCGAACCGTGCCGTCGAGCGCATCAGGGAGTCTGCGCGGCGGACGTTCAACGCGCGCACGCTTTCAGAGATCGGCAGCTTCGGCGGAATGTTCGACGGGGCGTTTCCGCAGATGCGCGCGCCCGTCCTCGTCGCCTCGGCGGACGGCGTGGGGACGAAACTGAAAGTTGCGTTCGAGACGAATGTTCACGACACGGTCGGTCGCGATCTCGTCAACCACTGCACGAACGACATCCTCGTGCAGGGCGCGCGCCCGCTCTTCTTCCTCGATTACGTCGCGACCGGAAAACTCTTGCCCGAAGTGATCGCCTCGGTCGTCGAAGGTTGCGCGCAAGGCTGCCGCGAGAACGGGTGCGTGCTCCTCGGCGGCGAGACCGCCGAGATGCCCGGCTTCTACGCCGAGGGTGAGTACGACATCGCGGGCTTCATCGTCGGCGTCGTGGACAGAGAGAAGGTGATCGACGGCAAGCACATCGAAGTCGGAGACGTTCTGCTCGCGCTTCCCTCTGTCGGCTTGCACACAAACGGCTACTCGCTCGCACGCAAACTGTTCTTCGAGGTCGCCGGGTTCAAGGCTGACACGCGCGTCGAAGAACTCGGCACGACTGTCGGCGAGGCGCTGCTCGCGCCGCACGTGAGTTACCTGCGCCCGCTCGAAGGCTTGCTCGACGGCGGCGCGATCAAAGGTCTCGCCCACATCACGGGCGGCGGGTTGTTAGAAAACATCCCGCGCATTTTGCCCGAAGGCGTGAGCGTCGAGATCGAGCGCGGCGCGTGGCAGGTGCTCCCCGTCTTCGAGTTGATGCAAAGAATCGGCAACGTCTCTGAACACGAGATGTACCGCACGTTCAACATGGGCGTCGGCATGATCGTCGTCTGCGCCAAGTCAGACGTTGCCCGGATCAAATCTCATGTCGAAGCTCACGGCGCGTCGTGTCGAGAGGTCGGTCGCGTCGTCGCCGGCGCGCGCGACGTGCGGCTCGTCTAAGTTATCCTCACCCGACGGCGGTCGCCGCGATCCGCGGCGCGTCAATTTTTCGCGTTACTCATATGGCGGAAGCATCCGTGCGCCACGAAACCACAGCAGCGGCGAGTGCTTCCGGCAATCACAACCTATCGGAGCGGGAAGCTAAGGAGTTGAAGATGATGACCCACAGACTTTTTAATTTCGCGTGCGCGCTACTCATCCTTGTCTGCGCTGTCGGAGCAGCGCGCGCTGACATACGCATCAAGCAGCGCATGACCTTCGGCAGCGCGAGCAGCGGCGGCGGAGCCGGTCGCGCGATGGAGAGCGACGTGGCGATCAAGGGGCAGCGGCAGCGCTCCGAGATGGAGCCCGCGCCCGGCATGAAGATGGTGAACATCACGCAGTGCGATTTGAAGCGCACGCTCGCCATCAGCGAGATGACGCGCAAGTACACCATCACGCCGATCAACGGCGTCGAGGAGGTGCAGACCGGCGCGACTGCTGCGCCGACGCCTGCTGCGCCCGCCGCTCGCGTGACGCGCGGCGGCGTCGTGACCTTCGTCCAGACGATGACCGACACGGGCGAGCGCAAGCAGATGTTCGGCTACACGGCGCGCCACATCATCATGAAGGTGCACACCGAGCACTCGCCCGACGCCTGCGAGAAGGACGACATGGCTTACGAGACCGACGGCTGGTACATCGATCTCGAAATCAACTTCGAATGCCTGACCTCGTACCAGCGCCCGAACGCGAACCCGATGGCGCGCCCCTCCGGGTGCCAGGATCAGATGCGCTTCCGCCGCGTCGGCACGGCCAAACTCGGCTATCCCCTGCTCGTCACGACGCGCTATTTCAACAAGGACGGCAGCGTCCAGACCGAGATGACGCAGGAAGTCGTCTCGCTCTCGCGCGAGACGCTCGACCCGGCGCTCTTCGACATCCCTGCGGGCTACACGCTGGCGAGCAGCCAGCAGGATTTGTTCGACCCGTCGGCGATGATGAAGGCGATGCAGCAGGCGCAGGGCGGCGGCGAGAACGAAGGCGCAGGCAGTCCCGCCGGCAGCGGCGGCATGAGTGCGTCGAGCGGGGGGATGAGCGGGATGGGCGCAATGGGTTCGACGGGCGCGAAGCAGCCGGGCGCGATCCGCGTCGGCGTCGTGCGCGTCGGCAACAAGACGACGCAGTCGATTGACGCGGGGAACCTGCGCTCCGTCCTCATCTCCTCGCTCATGGAGGCCGGCGTCGAAGCCGTCCCGCTCGGAGAGACCGTGCCCGACGCGGCGCAAGCCGAGGCGAAGCAGAAGAGCTGCGACTACGTGCTCTTCACAGACGTCAGCGGACTCAAGCAGGCGAACAAGATCGGCGGGCTGCTCGGTCGCGCGGCAGGTGTGTCGAGCGGGGCGGATCGCTACGAGTCGAAGCTCGACTACACGCTCACGCCCGTCGCGGGCGGCGCGCCCACGCAGGCGAGCGCCTCGGCGAAGGAGGACGGCGACGCAAATGTCTCCGTCAACTCCGCGCTCAAGAAAGAGGCGCAGGCGGTCGTCTCGAAGGTGCGGAAGTGAGATGCGCGTCTCTTTGTGAATTGAGAGGTTAAGGCACTTGATACTCACCGCAGAGACGCAGAAGGCGCAGAGTTAACGCAGAGAAGAGTTTCTTTCTCTGTGCCCCCTCTGCGCCCTCTGCGGTGAACCTGATTTTCTTCAACGCTCAACCCTCTTGACATACGAACCCAAACGACTCGCCGTCCTCATCTCCGGTCGCGGCTCGAACATGCTCGCGCTCGCCGACGCCGCGCGCGACGGTCGCATCCATGGCGCGCAGGTCGTCGTCGTCGTGAGCGATCAACCAAGCGCGGCAGGGCTCGCGCACGCTGCGGCGCGCGGCATCGAAACGCTCGTCATCCCGCGCCGCGGGCGCACGCGCGAAGAGCACGAGCGCGAGTTGGTCGAGGCGCTCGGCGAGCGCCGGATCGATCTCGTCTGCCTCGCGGGGTTCATGCGCCTGCTCTCGCCGTGCTTCGTCGGGGCGTTCAGCGGTCGCGTCCTGAACATTCACCCTTCGCTGTTGCCGGCCTTCCCCGGACTCGACGCGCAGCGGCAGGCCATCGAGCACGGCGTCAAGGTTTCCGGCTGCACCGTCCACTTCGTTGACGAGAGCTTGGACGGTGGCGCGATCATCGCGCAGCGCGCCGTCTTGGTCGCGGACGACGACACGCCCGACTCGCTCGCCGCGCGCATCCTGACGGAAGAGCACCGGCTCTACGCCGAGGCGGTCGCCATCGTCGTCGCGGGCGTTTACCGGATCGAGGGCCGCCGCGTCCTCACGCACGCGGGCGAAAGAGTTTGAACTAAGGTTCCTACCTCACGTTGTGTTAGGCTCGTCGCTAACGCAACCCACACGCGTTGACACGAGCGCCACGAAGCACGTATATCTCGCTTCGTCCGCTGCAATCCCCGGCTACGACTACACGCGAAAAACTACGACGGTGGCGAAAGCGACTCAACCTTATCTCCGGCAACTCGACTACGGGCTGCACCGCGCCAAGCTCCTCCTGAAAAAGAGCGGCTTCTCAAACTTCGACGAAGAGCTGATCCTGCGTCGCTACATCGGCGCGCTGCTGCCCCCGGCGCACGCGCGCACCGCCGTCGATCTCGGCGCGGGCGACGGCGTGAAGGGCTCGAACACCTTCGCGCTCTTCAACGACGGCTGGCGCGGCCTCGGCGTCGAGTGCAACCTGCGCAAGGCCGGGAGGCTCGCGAAAACCTACGAGCCCTTCGCGCACGTCGCGGCGGTGCGCGCGTGCGTCGAGCCACAGACCATCGTCGCGCTGCTCGAAGAGCACCACATCGCGCGCGAGTTCGACGTGCTCAGTCTCGACATCGACAGTTACGACCACCTCGTGCTCGATGAGCTACTCGCCGCCTTCCGCCCACGCATCATCGTCACAGAGATCAACGAGAAGATTCCGCCGCCTATCAAATTCCACGTCAAGTTCGACCCGGACTTCCGCCTCCAACACCACTTCTACGGCTACAGCATCGCGAGCCTCGCCGAACTCTGCGCGCGCCACGACTACGCCATCATGGAGCTGGAGTACAACAACGCCTTCCTCGCCCCGCGCGAACTCTACGGCGCGCAACGCCGGAGCACAGAGGAGATTTACCGCGAGGGCTACTTAGAGCGACCCGACCGCGCCAAAAAGTTTTCGTCCAACCGCGACGTGGACGTACTCCACTCGATGAGCCCCACCGCCGCCCTCAATTTCATCGACCACTTCTTCGCCCGCCATCATGGCAAGTACGAACTCAGTCTCTGAAGAGCCGTCAATCGTGAGTCGTCAATTGTGAATCGTGATTGAGCGCCGCTCGATCTCGTGACCTGTGATTCGAGTCGGACGGATTATCAACTCCGATTCACGATTCACGACTTTCGATTTACGATTCACGATTTTCGATTTACGATGTTGCGGTGACGATTGACGAACAGATTGCTTACCTACGCAAAGGCGCGGTCGAGATCATCCGCGAGGACGATCTGCGCGCGAAGCTGGAGCGCAGCGCGCGCACCGGCGAGCCTCTGCGCGTCAAGCTCGGGGCCGACCCGACCGCGCCCGACATCCACCTCGGCCACACGGTCGTCTTTCTGATCGGCGACTTCACCGGCCTGATCGGCGACCCTTCGGGGAAGTCCGCCACGCGCCCACAGCTCACGCGCGCGGAGGTGGACGCGAACGCGGAGACCTACAAGCAGCAAATCTTCAAGCTGCTCGACCCGGCGAAGACCGTCATCGAGTTCAACTCGCGCTGGCTCGGCGCGCTCGGCGCCGACGGCTTCATCCGCCTCGCCTCGCACGTCACGGTCAAACAGATTTTGGAGCGCGACGATTTCCAGAAGCGTCTGGCGGAAGAGCGACCCGTCGCCCTGCACGAGCTGCTCTACCCACTAAGCCAAGCCTACGACTCGGTCGCGCTGCGCGCCGACGTGGAACTCGGCGGCACGGATCAAAAGTTCAATCTCCTGCTCGGTCGCAACCTCCAACGCGAGTACGGACAGGAGCCGCAGGTCGCCTTCATCATGCCGCTCCTCGAAGGCACGGACGGCGTGCAGAAGATGTCGAAATCTCTTGGCAACTACATCGGCATCAACGACGCACCGCAAGACATGTTCGGCAAGATCATGTCGATCTCGGACGATCTCATGTGGCGCTACTACGAACTCCTGACCGACCTGCACCCCGACAAGATCAGCAACCTTCGCGCGCAAGCCGAGGCGGGCACACGCAACCCGCGCGATCTCAAAGTCGAACTCGCCAAGCGCATCATCGCGGACTTTCATTCGTCGTCGGACGCCGCAGCCGCTGAAGAAGAGTTCAACCGCGTCTTCAAGCGTAAAGAGACGCCCGACGAAGTTGAAGAGCGCAACCTCGCCGCCGGAACCTGGAAGCTCGCGCGCCTGCTCGTCGAGACGGGGCTTGCGCCCTCGATGGCGGAAGCACGCCGGCTCGTCGAGCAGGGCGGCGTGAAGGTTGAAGGCGAGAAGCATTCGCGTGTGGATGAAGAGTTAGAGTTAAATGTTTTTTATGATTTGTTTATTGTAGTGTTATAGTGT
>JBJMGS010000437.1:0-24386 GCA_045807785.1 Pyrinomonadaceae bacterium | reverse complement strand
GAGGTGATGGAAATCTTGCGCGAGCGTTTCGACTACGTCGTCATCGACCCGCAGCACACCTTCGACTCGATCACGCTCGCCGCGCTCGATCAGTCCGACGAGATCGTGCTGGTGCTGACGCTCGACATCCCGGCGGTGCGCAGCACGCAGCGCGCGCTGCAAATCTTCGACCGGCTCGGCTACCCGCGCCACAAAATCCGCATCGTCGTCAACCGCTGGTCGAAGCAGATCGAGCTGGACATCAAGCAGGTCGAAAGATTTTTGGGCGAGCAGGTCGTCGGCTACGTGCAGAGCGACTACAACACGGCGGTCAACTCGATCAACCTCGGCCAGCCGCTCGTCGAGAGCGAGCCCACGTCGCGCATCGCCACCGAGATTCGCCAGATCGCTGCGGGTATTACGGGTGTCGCCGCGCCTGCGACCGTCACCGCGCCGCGCCGCACGGTCTGGCAGTCGATCTTCGGTCGCGCCGTGGAAAAGACCTCGACCGGCGAACTCAACGCGCGCATCGGCAAAGTCGCCGTGTAACGGCAAGACTGAACACTGAAAACCGGAAACTGAAAACTTTCTTATGTCATTACGCGAGAGACTCGTCAGAGAAGCTAATCAACCGGCGGCGCCGATGATGGCGCGGGGCGGGAACAGCGGTGGCAGCGGCGACGAGCCGCAGCCGACCAGCCAGCACTCGTTCCAGGAGATGAAGTCGCGCCTGCACCGCGCGATCATCAACCGGATGGATTTGACCAAGCTCGGTCAGTTGGAGCCGGAACAGCTCCACGCCGAAGTGTCGCGCCTCGCCGAGAGCCTGCTCGCCGTCGAGAACATGCCGCTCTCGGTCACGGAGCGCGAGCGCCTGGTCGAGGACGTGCGCCACGAGCTGTTCGGTCTGGGGCCGCTCGAACCGCTGCTCGCCGACCCGACCGTCTCCGACATCCTCGTCAACGATCCGCAGAACATCTACATCGAGCGGCGCGGCAAGATCGAGCGCACGAACGTCGAGTTCAAGGACTCCGAGCACCTGATGCGCGTCATCGAGCGCATCGTCTCGTCGGTCGGACGCCGCATCGACGAGTCTTCGCCGATGGTTGACGCCCGTCTCAAGGACGGCTCGCGCGTCAACGCGATCATTCCGCCGCTGGCGCTCGACGGCCCCGTGCTCTCGATCCGCCGCTTCGGCGCGGAGCCCCTGCGCATCGACAAGCTGATCGAGATCGGCGCGATCACGAAAGACATCGCCGACATGTTCCAGATGTGCGTCCACGCGCGCCTGAACGTGCTCATCTCCGGCGGCACGGGCGCTGGGAAAACGACCTTGCTCAACGCGCTCTCGGCCTACATCCCGCCGGAGCAGCGCATCATCACGATTGAAGACTCGGCGGAGTTGCAGTTGCAGCAGCCGCACGTCGTCCGGCTGGAGACCCGCCCGCCGAACATCGAGGGTCGCGGCGAAGTGACGCAGCGCGATCTCGTCAAGAACGCGCTACGCATGAGACCGGATCGCATCGTCATCGGCGAGGTGCGCGGCGGCGAAGCCATTGACATGCTTCAGGCGATGAACACGGGACACGACGGGAGCTTGACGACCGTCCACGCCAACACGCCGCGCGACGCACTCGTCCGTCTAGAGACGATGATCCAGATGACCGGGATGCGCCTCTCCGACCGCGCTATGCGCCAGCAGATCGCCTCCGCGCTCGATCTCGTCATTCAAGCCGCGCGACTCTCCGACGGCACGCGTCGCGTCACGTCGATCTCCGAGATCACGGGCATGGAGGGCGAGACGATCACGATGCAGGAGATTTTCCAGTTCGAGCGTAAGGGCGTAGACAAGGACGGTCGCGTCATCGGTCGCTTCCGCCCGACGGGCGTGCGCCCGCGTTTCGCCGAGAGACTCAAGCAGTACGGGATGCAGTTGCCGCGCGCCTTCTTCGAAGAGAGCTGAGAGCCGTTAGCTGTTAGCTATTAGCGATTAGCTTTCAGCCAAACAAAAACCGACTCGCTCGCATAACCACTGATCGTTCTGGCTAAGAGCTAACGGCTAATAGCCAATAGCTACTTGCTAACAGCCGGTGAAACCAATGATTCCTTTTGTCGTCTTTATCTTCTGCCTCTTCCTGACCTACGCCGTGTACCTCGTGGCGACGCGCGGGTCGGAGAAGCGCCGCGAGCGGCTGAACCAGCGGCTCGCCGAGGCGCTGTTGCACTCCGCTTCGGTCGAGGACGCCGAGATTCAGCTCGCGCGCAGCGAGCTGATGAGCGAGATTCCGGCGATGAACCGGGCGCTCCTGCACGTCCCCGTCGCGACGCGTCTCAAGCAGATGCTCGATCAGGCGGACTTGCAGATCACGGTCACGCGGCTGCTGATGTTTTCGGCGATGGCGGGGCTGCTCGCGGCGATGGCGGCGTCGGTGCTGACCGTCTCGCTCGTGCTCATTCTCTTCGTCGGGCTCGTCGCGGCGGGCGTCCCGTTCATCCACGTCTGGTGGGTGCGGCGCAAGCGTCTCAACAAGTTCCTCGAACACCTGCCCGACACGCTCGAGCTGATGAGCCGCGCGCTGCAAGCCGGCCACGCCTTCGCCGAATCCCTGCACATGGTCTCGACCGAGATGCCAGAGCCCATCGCCACCGAGTTTCGCAAGACCTACGAGGAGCAGAACCTCGGCCTCTCGCTCAAGCTCGCGCTCGAAAACCTGACGCAGCGCATCCCGCTCTTAGACCTGCGGCTGTGCGTGACGGCGATCCTCATCCAGCGCGATACGGGCGGCAATCTCGCCGAGATTCTGGAGAAGGTGGCGCACACGATCCGCGACCGCTTCCGCATCATGGAAGACTTGAAGACGCTGACGACCAGTTCGCGCATGTCGGCGTGGATTCTCTGCGGGCTGCCGATCTTCGTCGCCTGCGCCGTCACGTTCATGAACCCCGACTACATGAGCGTGCTCTGGAAAGACCCGCGCGGCCACAACCTGATCGCCGTCGCCCTCGGTCTGCAACTCACGGGCATGCTCGTGGTGCGGAAAATTTTGAGAATCAAAATCTAGGTGACGGGTATCGGGTGTCAGGTGTCGGGTAAAACCGAAAGCCTCTGACACCTGACGCCTGACACCTGACACCCAACAGCCATGATCCTAATCATCACCATCTCCACCTTCGCCTTCATTTCGCTGCTCGTGCTGGGCGCGTACTGGACGCTGTACCGCCCGGCGAGCGCGGCGACCGAACGACTGCGCCGCATGAGCGAGGGCGAGCACGGCGGCTCGGTCGGGGCCTCCGTGCTCTCGAACGCGCCCGACGAGTCGAGCATCGCCGCGCTCGCCGAGCGCGTCGCCGCGCCGCTGAATAAACTCGCGCCGCCCTCCGCCGCCGAGTCGAAGAAGTTGCAGGTGCAACTGATGCAGGCCGGCTATCGCGCGCCGTCCGCGCCGATGACCTTCCGCGCCGTCCACTTCGCCTCGATGCTGGGCCTGCCCGGTGCGGTCGCACTCGGCTGCGCCCTGCTTGCCCGCCCGCTCGACAGCGCGGTGACATGGATTCTGCTCGCCTTCTGCGCCGGCTTCTACCTGCCGCGCTACGTCCTGAAGAAGATGATCAAGCGGCGGCAGCAGCTCGTCCAGTGGGGCCTGGCCGACGCGCTCGATCTGATGGTCGTCTCCATCGAGGCGGGCCTGGGGTTGAACGCCGCCATCGTCAAGGTCTCGGACGAGCTGCGCGACGTTCACCGCGACATCAGCGACGAGTTCGAGCTGACGAACCTGGAGATTCGCGTCGGGCGCGAGCGCGACGAGGCGCTGCGTAATCTGGCGGAGCGCACGGGCGTTGACGATCTGCGCAGCCTCGTCGCGATGCTCATCCAGGCCGATCACTTCGGCACGTCCATCGCGAAGGCGGTGCGCGTCTATTCCGATTCTTTACGCACGAAGCGCCGTCAGCGCGCGGAGCAGGCGGCGCAGAAGGCGGCGGTAAAGCTGCTGTTCCCGCTCTCGTGCTTCCTCTTCCCGACGCTCTTCATCGCGATCTTAGGTCCCGCCGCGCTCAACCTCATCGACAGTTTCGCCAAGATGTGAGGGAGGTCAAAAGTTACAGCCATGCGCAATCGAACCATCAACGCATTCCTGATCGCGTTCACGCTCGTCTTCATCGTCACGGCGTTCTGGAGCGCGACGACGACGAACCCGGACGGCGACGACGCAGCGAACGTGGTCGCGGCGGACGGCTCGCCCGTCGGCGCGGCGGACGATCAGCCGGCGAGCGACGGCGCGCAGCAGAAGAAGGGCAACCGCTTCGTGCGCTTTTTCAAGGCACCGCTCAAGGCGGTCGGCAGGCTCTTCGGCGGCGGCGACGGCAACCGCGTGCAGCGGATGACGGCGAATGACGCCGCGAAGTTCGAGAGCGCGCCCTCGATGCGCGTGGACGACGCGCGCACGCCCGTGGCGAAGACCGATGGCGACGAAGGCGCGTCCGCGCGCGATCTCTTCGAGCGCGGTCGCTCGCTGCTCGAAGACGGCCAGCTCAACGACGCCGTGACCTACCTCTCTCGCGCCGTCTCGCTCGACCCGAAATTCTCGCAGGCGCGCAGCCTTCTCGCCGTCGCCTACGACCGCAAGGGGCTCAAGGATCGCGCCCGCGAAACATTCGAGCGCGCGGCGGACGACACGCACGACCCGCAGGCGCTAAACAATATCGGCTACTGGCTCTACTCGAACGGCAACTACCGCGCGGCGGTCGAGAAGTTGAAGCGCGCCGCACGTTACGCTCCCGACGACGAGCGCATCCTCAACAATCTCGCGCTGGCGCAAGCGCGGCTTGGCAAGTATGACGATGCCTATCGCAACTTCGCGCGCGCGCGCGGCGAATACGAGGGGCACTTGAACACCGCCGCCCTCGCCGAGCGCATGGGGCGCGACGCGCAAGCCATCGAGCACTACGAGTCCGCGAAGCGTTTGCAGCCGAACTCCGAAGTCGCGCTGCGCCGCCTCGCCGATCTCTACCAGCGCAACGGCCAGGGCGACAACGCCGCGCGCGCCCGCCAGGAACTCGAAGGTGCGCAGGCGCTCGCGTTGAAGGAAAACTAAAAGCCGTCAGTTGTCCGTCGTCCGTGGTCAGTTGCTCAAGACGGATCATGGGCAATCAATTGGCGACCTCGGACGACGGACGACTGACCACTGACAACGACAGTATTCACCAAAGGTTGAACGATGACGCAGACAAGCATCCTCAGTCGCTTAGAAGTCGAGACGATGGGGCCGCCCGTGCCGGAAGAACTCCGTGAGACGGACGTGCCTGAGAGTTTTCTGTGCGACCTCGCGCTGAAGGTCGTCGCCAGCTTGCCTGAGCCGACGACGGCGAACGTCACTGAGCGGATTCATCTGCCGCGCGCGCTCGTCGAAGAGCTGTTGCAGCAGCTCTACCGCGAGAAGCTCATCGAGGTGAAGCAGCAGGCGGCGATGGGCGCGACGCGCTACGCCATGCTCGACCGCGGCTGGGATCGCCTCCAGCGCGCGCGCATGTTCTGCGGCTACGACGGGCCTGCGCCCGTCTCGCTCGCCGACTACGCGCACATGATGCGCCTGCAAGCCGTGCCGTCGCGCCCCGCTACGATGGACACGCTGCGCGCGGCGTTTCGCGATCTCGTCCTGCCGGAATCGCTGATGCAGACGATGGGCTGCGTCGTGAACTCGCGCCGCTCGCTCTTCTTGTCGGGTCCCGCCGGCACGGGCAAGACGGCGGTCGCCGAGCGCATCAACGCGGCGCTGCCCGGCGCGATCTGGATTCCCTACGCCATCGAGATCGACGGGCAGGTGATCCGTGTCTTCGACAACCACAACCACCGACCCGTCTCGCCCGACTCGGTCTTGACCGAGTACGACCGGCGTTGGGTCTGCATCGAGCGACCGCTCGTCATCGTCGGCGGCGAGCTGACGCTGGAGAACGCGGACTTGACGTGGAGCGAGGCGGCACGTTTTTACGAAGCGCCGTTCCAGATGAAGTCGAACGGCGGCACGCTCGTCATCGACGACTTTGGTCGCCAACGCGTCGCGCCGCACGAGTTGTTGAACCGCTGGATCGTGCCGTTGGAGCGCCGCGTCGATTACCTGACCCTGCACACGGGCAAGAAGATCGAAGTGCCGTTCGAGCAGCTCGTCCTCTTCTCGACAAACCTCGACGAGAAGGACCTGGTTGACGAGGCGTTCCTCCGGCGCATGGGCTACCGCGCGAAGGTCGAGCCGCCGACGCCCGCCGCCTACTCGGAAATCTTCCGCCGCGCCGCGCACACGCGCGGGATGAAGGTTGAGCAGGTGGTGCTCGATTACGTCCTGAACAACTACATGATCTCGCACCGCGTGATGAAGTCGTGCGAGCCGCGCGACCTGCTCGACCGCGTGATTGACATCTGCCTCTTCGAGGGCAAGTCGCCGGAGCTGACGCCGAAATCAATCGACGCCGCGTGGCGCAACTACTTCGGCGCGTCGCACGGCTTCTCGGCGGAGCCCGAACGCGGCGCGCAGACGGGCGATTTGCGCGCGCCTGCGCACGAGAAACGCCACACCGCGGAGTTAGTCCATGCCGATCCGTTGCACATCTAAAGACACCAGCGTCCCGCGTCTCGCGGGAATGATCGCCGCATTGCTCCTGTTCTTAGGGTGCGGGGCGCAGGCGTTCGCCGACCGCGTGCTCCTGAAAGACGGGACGGCCATCGAGGCGGATGAGGCCTGGGAGGACCCGCAGGGCGTCTGGTACAGGCAGGGCGGCGTGACCTATCTCGTCGGGCACGAGCGCGTGAAGGCAATCGAGCACACGAAGGCTGGCGGTGACGCGACGAAGACCGCGCCGGGCGTGAAAATGATTGGCGCGAGCTTCAGCCCGAACGACGTGACGCGCGCGCCTTCTTCGTCGCTCATTGACGGCGGCGAGGTGTCTCGCGCGGGCACGACAGTCGCCCCGCAGCCGGTGACGATCTACTTAACGGACGGCGCGAGTTTTGAAGTGGACGAGGTGACGGAGACGGACGACGGCGCGTGGTACAAGCGCGGCAGCCTCTCGATCTTCATCGAGCGCGCGCGCATCGCCCGCATCGAGCGCGAAAAGCCGGAGGCGGCGGGCGACGACGGGGCGAAGTCTGCGGCGCGGCGCGAGCGCCACTGGACGACGGGGAGCGGCCATCTCGATCAGTTGATCCGGCAGAACGGCGCGCGCCACGGTGTCGATCCGTACCTGATCTTTCTGGTGATGGAGCAGGAGTCGCATTTTAACTCGCGCGCGGTGAGCCCGACGGGGGCGCGCGGCCTGATGCAGTTGATGCCGGGCACGGCGGCGCGCTTCGGCGTGCGCAACGCGCACGATCCGGCGCAGAATATCGCGGGCGGCACGCGCTTCCTTAAACAGTTGCTCAGCAGGTTCAACAACCGCGTCGATCTCGTGCTCGCGAGCTATAATGCGGGCGAGGGCAACGTCGTCCGGTTCGGCTACCGCGTGCCGCCTTTCCGCGAGACGCGCAACTACGTGCGCAAGATCGGCAGCCGCTACGGCAGCAGCCTGAGCCTCGCGCACGCGCCCGTCGTGACAGAAGCGAAGCGCGATAAAACAGAGACGACCGCGGGCGAGAAGCGACCGCGCAAATGAGGTGTTCGAGAGCGATGAGAAACGTGCTGGCGAGAATCGGTCTAACGGCGCTGGCGTGCGTCGCCGCGTGCGCGGTCGCGGCGGCACAGTCGCGCGAGGTGCGCACGCGCACGGTCGATGCGGTACAGACGGAGGCGGACGCGGCACTCACGAACCTGTCCGTCATCAAGCTGGCGCGCGCGAAGTTCAGCGACAAGATGATCGTCGCCGTCATCCAGACGCGTCCGGCGAAGTTCGATCTCTCACCGGAGCGACTCATCGAGCTGAAGAAGAACGGAGTCAGTGAGCGCGTCATCCTCGCCATGCTCGCGCGCGGCGACGCGGCGCAACTCGCCTCGGCGCAGCTCAGCTCCGACCCGGAAGACGACGCCTTCTTCAACGAGCTCAAAGGCTCGTCGCGCAGGCCGGACGCGGGCGGGCAGGGAAGCCAGAGCGATCCGAACAGCACCGACATCTTCGGCTCGTCGGGCGGCGCGAGCGGTCAGTCGCGCACGAACGGCTTGAACACCGGCGCGTCGGGCGACACGCAGACGACCGGCTCGGCGACCGTCCACATCATCCGCCCGCAGGAGCAGGGCGGCGGCACGCCGAAGCTTGAGCGCACGCCGACGCTGACGAACGACTCGATTGTCGGACTGGTCGAAGCCGGGTTCTCCGAGGGCACGATCATCCGCCGCATCGAAAACTCGCCCGCCGAGTTCAATCTCTCCGCCGAGAAACTGACTGATCTGCGCAAGCGCCGTGTCACCGAGCCCGTCATCAACGCGATGCGCGCTGCGATGGGCGACGACACGCCCGCGGCGAAGGCTCCGGCCCAGCCGGATCGGAAGTGAATGCCCATTCGGAATTGATGCCGCACGTTTTCATTAGTCGGAGAGTCGCGCGACCGCGTGGACGTTCAACCGCGGCGCGGCTGACGTTCGTCTGCGCGCTCGCCGTCGCCTTCGTGCTCGGCCACGCGCTGCTGACGAGAAGCGCGTCGGCGCAAACTGTGACGCAACAGAAAACTTCGGGCGTGGCTCAGGGCGGGCAGGATGTCGGCGACGACGAGGTGTTGACCGTCACGACCTCGGAGGTGCTGCTGCCCGTGACGGTGCGCGACGCGGAGGGGCGTCTCGTGACGAACCTCGCGCGCGAAAACTTCCGCGTGTGGGAGGACGGGCGCGAGCAGCCCTTGAGCGATCTGCGCCTGCGCCGCGTGCCGGTTGACGTGCTCTTGATGATTGATTCTTCGTCGTCCGCCGCGAGTAACCTCGAAGACTTCCGCCGCGCCGTCGAAGAGTTCTCGTCGCGCCTCGCGGAAGACGACCGCGTCGCGCTGCTGAAGTTCGACGACCGCGTGGAGCTGTTGCAGGACTGGACTTCGAGCCGCGTGCAACTGCGGCGGGCGCTGCGCCGCATCACGTCTGGGACATTCACGCACTTCAACGACGCGCTCGCGCTTTCGGCACGTGAGCTGTTCAAGGACGGGCGGCGGCGCCACGCCGTCGTCGTCCTCTCGGACGGCATCGACAACGGCAGCGTCGGCGCGACCGCCCAGGCGGCGCTGCGCGAGCTGCTCGAAGCCGGAGCGAGCGTCTATTGCATCAGCAACACGGAGATCGAGCGCGCGGAGAAGCGCGCCGATCTCGACAAGCTGCTCAACGCGCCGCCCTCTGCCGTCAAGTTCAACCAGCTTCGCATTGATGATCTCTCCGAGTCCCTGCGCGTGCTCGACGCGAGCGAGCGCAACCTCGACGCGCTCACCTCCGCGACGGGCGGTCGCCTCTACAAGCCCGCCAGCTTCGCCGCGCTCGAACAGGTGTACGCGCAGGTCGCCGAAGAGCTGCGTAGCCAGTACGCCCTCTACTACACGCCGCTCGACAAGGCGCACGACGGCAAGTTCCGCCGCGTCGAAGTACACACGAGCGATCCCGCCATGCGCGTCTCGGCGCGCGCCGGTTACTTCGCGCCGCGCGGCTAAAATGGAAGCAGCACAAGGTCGTTCTCTCAGGCGGCCCTGCCCTTTACGCCGTCCGGCCCGCCTTTAATCCTGTTTAATTTACGTTGAAGCGATTGTGGCACTGCGCTTGATCTAAGAAGCGTGGATGCCATTTGCGCGTACCGTTATGGTGCGAATCGCCGAGTCGTAAGTTCACACGGAGGATGGATCATGGACGCTATCACTTTGCTGAAAACCGATCACGAGAAAGTGTCGGGCATTTTCGAGAAGCTGGAGGGGACGACTGAGCGCGCCGCCAAGACGCGCGAGGAGCTGTTCACGCAGTTGAAGCAGGAACTCGACGTGCACGCGCACATCGAGGAGACGATCTTCTACCCCACGCTCAAGCAGGAGGCGGAGACGCGCGAGATCACGATGGAAGGCTTCGAGGAGCACCACGTCATCAAGATGCTGCTCAAGGAGTTGGAGCCGATGTCGGTCGAGACAGAGCAGTGGACGGCGAAGCTGAAGGTGCTCAAGGAGAACGTCGAGCACCACGTCGAAGAGGAAGAGGGCGAGAGGTTCAAGGGCGCGCGCGAAGTCCTGAGTAAAGACCAGCTCGAAGACCTCGGCACGCGCATGGAGGCGGAGAAGAAGCGGCAGATGGGGCAGCAGAAGTCGGCTTCGGCCTGAGCCTGAAGCCATTCGGAAACGCAACCGCGAGGCGAGTGTTTTCGCCTCGCGGTTGACAAGCTGCTGCCTTCGACAGTCGAGTTTGTCGAGACCCGGCGCGGGTTCACGCCTGCGCCGGGTCTTTCGGTGCGCTTCGTGACCCGCGCTCGCTCTGAATTCAGGCAGTTCTTCCGCTTTGAGAAACAGGATAGGGAAGATTCTGTAGGTAGAACGAAAGCTCCGTGTATCACCAATCACACTGAAGAGTCGCGTCAGACAGCGATTGGTGTCATAAGGCGTCACATCGTGAAGAGTTCCCTGACGTGAAGCCTTGCGACACTCATTGGGCTTCGGTAAGTGGCAGGTGGAAAATACTGAGAGAGCCTAAGTTTAACTATTTATCAACTTAGTTATAAAGGTGAGAGGTGGCACAGGCATTGCAGTTGGAAGGTTGCCTGTCCGTCCCCAAGGGCAAAATCAATCAATAGAAGGAAAAAGATGCGAGCTATTAAACACGCAGAGAAGGGCTTGACTGCCGCCGCGGGCGGTCTCTTCAACACGATTCAGTTTTTCAACAAGTACAGACCGAGCGAGACTTTCACCCCCAAATGGTCTGATAAGCCGCTCCTCAAATCCTGGCAGAAGTCGAAGCCGCCACTCGGCTTCCCACGCACGACCGACAGCCTGTGCCCGAAGTGCGTCATCGAGGCACGCGCCAAGATTCTGAGCGCCGACGTGATCGACCCTTCCGTCCTGATCAACGAGAAGGTCGGCGAGATCAAGGCGACGATTGTCGAGCGCAACGGCGAAATCTGGATGGAGAAGGATTGCCCCGTCCACGGCCACTTCGAGGACATCATGGCGATGGACTCGAAGTTCCTCGCGCACATCGAGCGGATGTTTCCGGGGCGCGACATTCAGGCGCACAACGACAAGGGGCTGCACGAGCACGGCTCCTCGTCGATCAAATTCGGTCGCGGGTCGGTCTTGACCATCGACCTGACGAACCGCTGCAACATGATGTGCGACCCGTGCTTCATGGACGCCAACCAAGTCGGCTTCGTCCACGAGCTGTCGTTCGACGAGATCAAAGACATTCTCGACAAGGCGATCTCGATCAAGCCGCGTCGTCAGATGTCGGTGCAGTTCTCGGGCGGCGAGCCGACGATCTCGCCTTACTTCCTCGACTCCGTGCGCTACTCGCGCAAGGTCGGGTACAACTCCGTGCAGGCGGCGACGAACGGTATCGAGTTCGCGAAGTCGAAAGAGTTCTGCCGCGAGGCGGCTGAGGCTGGCTTGCGCTACGCCTACTTGCAGTTCGACGGCATCGGCAACGACGCCAACTCGCACCGCCAGGTCGGCAATCTCTTCGACGTGAAGCTGCGCGCCATCGACAACCTGCACGAGGCGGGCGTTGAGATCGTTCTGGTCATTACGCTCGTCAACAACATCAACAACGATCAGGTCGGCTCGGTCATCCGCTTCGCGCTCGACAACCCGAAGAAGATCGCTTTCCTATCGTTCCAGCCCGTCTCGTTCACGGGTCGCGACGAGGAGATCACGGACGAGCGCCGCATGGCGCAGCGCTACACCCTGTCGCACCTTGCGCACGATGTGAAGAAACAGGTCGGCATCACGGAGCCGACGCGCGACTGGTTCCCGCTCTCTCTGATGGGTGCCTTCGCAGACTTCGCAGACCTCGCGCACGGGCCGGACGCCGAGTGGGGTCAGGTCTCCTGCGGCTGCCACCCGAACTGCGGCGTCGGCACGGCGGTGATGATCGACAAGGAGACGAAGGAGATGGCTCCCGTCCCGGAGTTCCTGAACATCCCCGGACTCGTCCACGACATGAAAGGCATCACGGACGCGGGCCGCGGCAAGTGGATGTCGAACATGATGATGGGACTGGCGCTCCTGAAGCACTACCAGCCGTACAAGGCTCCTTCGCAGTTCTCGCTCTACGAACTGTTCAAGAAGTTCGACAAGTCGTTCGGCTTGACGGGCAAGACCTATGGGCGCGTGGACGGCGAGCGCAAGAAGGAAGACATCGAGGCGCGCCGCGCCGACCGTTGGAACTTCCTCTTCATCGCCGGCATGTGGTTCCAGGACCTCTTCAACTACGACTTCCGCCGCACGGAGATGTGCATCATCCCCTACGGCACGCAGGAGGGCGAGATTTCATTCTGCGCCTACAACACGGGCATCGGCTGGCGCAACATCATCGAGCAGATGCACCAGAACGCGACCGTCGCCAAGTGGTATCAGGAGAACGGGCGCCACGAGATTTTCGCGCGCGGTAAAGAGGTCAGTCTAGACTACGATTCGCCCGTCAGCCTCAAGCTGAACGAGACGGACATCCAGCGCCCGAACCGCCCCGAGATGGCGGGCCCCAAAACCGCTGCCGAGGAAGCTGCGATGATGCGGAAGCTCTATCAGGAGATGGTCTTGAAGAAGAAGCTCGGCGCGGACGTGGAGAAGAACACGCCGGTGCAGATCAAGGGTCTCAGCCGCACGAAGAAAGAAGACGCGAGCGTCTCGGCCTAAACGACTCGCTCGAAGGTCAGGTCGAAAAGCCCCGCGCGGACTCTGCTCCGCGCGGGGCTTTTCGCTTTTGCCTCGCCGCATAAACTCTGCCAACGCTCGGATACTATCGCCAAACGTAGTTTGACAGGCTGGCGGCGACTGATGTAGATACTACCTGCTCTTCCAGAGGGGCTGGTCAAATGCAGCCGTATAAGCTGCCCGCCTTTACTAAGCCTGCTCCCCTGAATTCCTTCCGCAGTTAAAACGTTTCTGACGCCGCTCGGCCCTCGGGTGCCTTTAAGGAAAACTAAAAATGAGAAACCCCCGCCGGTGGACACTGCTTGCCGCGATCACGATCGCGGTGTGTGCGATGACTTTCCATTCAAGCTTGATCGTTTCCAGCCAGAGCACGCCGCTTGGTGCTAAGCCGAGTAAGACTATGGGTAAGACAGGCTCGCCCGCCTCGTCCGCGGCGCTCGGAAACTTTGACATCAGGGACAGCCAGTTGAGCCAGAAGAGCAGTGAGCCGACGGCGAAGGGGGGCGACGCTAAGTCCAGCGAGCTGACGTTAGAGTCTCTCAAGCCACGCACCACGCCCCCGGCGCAGAGCGCGTTGTCGCTCGGACTCCAGCAGTCGATGCGCGAAGCGGAGGAGCACCTCGCCGCGCGCCTGCCGAGTTTACAGGTTGAACGCAACGAGGTCGTGCATGTGCCCGAGATCGTCGCCGTCGCGGGCGGCGGCGCCCTGCACGCCGCCAACCCCGGCGAGTCGAACGAAAACGTGATGCGCAGCTTCCTGTCGGAGAACGCGGCGCTCTACGGCATGACGGCGCAGCAGACGGCGCAGCTCACGAAAGTCTCCGACTACACGAACCCCGCCGGCAACCTCTCGTTCGTCGAATTCCAGCAGGAGGTCAACGGCATCCCCGTCTTCCAGGGTTACGTCCGCGGCGTGCTTTCGGCGGACGGGCGGCTCGTGCGCACGACAGGTCTGCTCGCCCCGGTCTCTCGCCCTGGCGATTTCCCAACCTCGCCCGCGCAGGGCGCGACGGAAGCCGTGGCCTCCGGGGCGGCGAGCGTGCGCGTCGCCGTCGATCCGGGCTCGCTCGCCGTGACGGATCAATCCTCTGACGGACGGACGGCGGTCGTCTCCCAAGGCCCGTTCACGGAGGAGACGAAGACCGAGCTGGTCTATTTCCCGCTCGCGCCCGGCAACCTCGTGTTGGCTTACTCGATGGTCTTGTGGGAGCCGAACGTCGCCTACTACGTCGTCGTTGACGCGAACACGGGCGAGCTACTGTGGCGCAAGAACATCACGCAGGATCAGACGCAGCCCGTCACCTACAACGTCTATAACGACGACAGCCCGACGCCCTCCTCGCCGACGACGTGCGCCGCGCCGACCCCTTGCCCGCTGCCGCCGGGCATCACGCGCTCGAACATCACAGAGGTCAGCGAGAACGCCGCCGCCGACAACCTCGGCTGGATCAGCGACGGCGTAGGACCGACTCCGACGCCAGCCGTCACGACCGGCAACAACGTGGACGCCGGAATCGACCGGGTTGCCCCGAACGGCATTGACCCGACGGGTCGCGCCACCGCCACCAGCCGCGTCTTCAGCTTCCCCTACATCCCCGACGGCGCGGCAGACCCGACCGGCTCGAACAACCCGCTGGACACGAACTACCAGATGGGCGCTGTCACCAACATCTTCTTCTGGACGAACCGCTACCACGATCTGATCTACAACTACGGCTTTACCGAGGCGGCGCGCAACTTCCAGAACGACAACTTCGGGCGCGGCGGTCTCGGCGCTGATTTCGTCCGCGCCGAGGCGCAGGACTCTTCGAGCACGAACAACGCGAACTTCTCGACCCCGGCTGACGGACAACTGCCGCGTATGCAGATGTTCATCTTCACGACCACGCCGCAGCGCGACGGCGACCTGGACGCCGATGTCTTCTACCACGAGATGACGCACGGCACGTCGAACCGCCTGCACGCCAACGCCACCGGCTTGGGTTCCAACGAGTCGCAGGGCATGGGCGAAGGCTGGTCTGACTACTACGCGCGCGCCCTGCGCTCGGACGCCAGCGAAAACGTGGACGGCATCTACGCCGCCGGCGGCTACGTCACCAAGAACTACTACTACGGCATCCGCCGCTTCCCCTATGCCGTCAAGTCGAACGTCGGACCCAACAGCAAGCCGCACAACCCGGAAACTTTCGCCGACACCGACCCGGCACTGATCAATCTGACCGACGGCGCGTTCCCGCCCGCTTTCAACGGCGCGGCTAACGAAGTGCATGATATCGGCGAGGTCTGGTGTACGGCGCTGCTTGAGATGCGCGCGCAACTCATTCACTCGCTCGGCTACGCCACCGGCAACCCGCGCGCGATCCAGATCGTGACCGACGGCATGAAGCTCGATCCCAGCAACCCGACGATGATCGACTCGCGCAACTCGATCATCGCCGCCAACTGCGCGGGCTTCGCCGGCGCGAACGAGCTAGACGTCTGGAAGGGCTTCACGCTGCGCGGCATGGGCTTCCGCGCGGGTTACAAACTGAGCATCGACGGCGTCCACGTCAACGAGAGCTTCGAGGACCCCAACCTGACGCTCGGCAGCGTCACCGCGACGGAAACGACGGGCGACGGCGATGGCGTCTTCGAGCCGGGCGAGACCGTCACGCTCTCGATCCCGCTCCAGAACACTTTGTGCGCCACCACGGCGACGAACACCACGGCGACGCTCTCGCCCGGCGGCGGCTCCGCCAACTACGGCAACGTCTCCCCCGGCGCGCTCGCCACGCAGACCATCACGTTCACCATCCCGACCAACACTTACTGCGGCGCGTCGATCCCGATCAACATCAACGTCAACAGCACCACGCTCGGCCCGATCACTTACACCTACAACCTGCCCGTCGGTCAGCCCAACGCGCTCACGCCCTACGAGAACTTCGACGGCGTGACCGCCCCGGCGCTGCCCGCCGGCTGGACTACTTCGCACACGGGCGCGAGCCTCGGCTGGGTGACCACGACGAATAACCCCGACACGGCGCCCAACGCCGCGTCCACGACCGACCCCGCCAACGCCGGCACGGGCTCTCTGACCTCGCCCGCGATCCCGGTTGACACCGCGCAGGCTCAAATAAGTTTCAGGAACCTGTACAACCTCGAAAGCGGCTTCGACACCATGATCCTGGTGATCCAGATCGACAACGGGTCGTATCAGGAGTTGACGGCGGCGGGCGGCAGTTTCGTCTCCGGCGGCTACAACAGCCAGATCGGCTGGACGGGTCTCTCCGCGGGCACGACCGCCGCGCCGACCTACATCACGACGGTCGCCAACCTGCCGCCAGCCGCGAGCGGGCACATCATCCACCTGCGCTGGACGGTGATCGGCGACGCGAACACGACCGCGCCGGGCGCGGCGGGCGCGAAGATCGACACGATCTCGCTCTCGACGACGGCGCAGGCATGTACGTCCTTCGGCGTCTCGACCGTCAACATCAGCGGGCGGGTGACCGACCCCGCCGACAACGGCATCAACGGCATCCAGGTGACGCTCAGCGGCTCGACCACGGCGACCGCGACGACCGCGGGCAGCGGCAACTACTCGTTCAACGGTCTGGCGTCGGGCGGCAACTACACCGTCACGCCGACCACGCCCGGCAATGAATACACGCCGCCGTCGCGCACCTTCAACGGCCTGGCGGCGAACGTGACGAACGCGGACTTCATCTCGATCCCGGCGGCGGGCATCAGCGGTCGCGTCACCACGCCGAACGGCGCGGCGGGATTAGACGGCATTACCGTCACGCTCTCCGGCTCGCAGGCGGGGGCGATGACCACCTCCGGCGGCGGCTTCTACTCGTTCAGCCCGCTGCCGCGGCACGGCAACTACACGGTGACGCCTTCGGGCGGCAACAACACGTTCACGCCGCCGAGTCGCACCTATAACGACCTGAACGCCGCCGTCACCGACGCGAACTTCGCCGCGACGGAGATTCTCACCTGTGACGCCATCGGCTCGCCGATTACCGGGAGCATCGCCGCGGGCGACACGACCCAGACCAACCGCGTCGCCAGAGACGGCAACCCGAGCGGCTGCGGCGGGAGTAAGGCATTCCCCGGCGAGACGGCTGTCGCCACCATCCGCTACGACCAGTACACGTTCACCAACACGAGCGGCAGTCCCGCCTGCATCAAGGTGTCGATTGCGGCGAACTTCAGCGTCCACAGCGAGGCGTACCTCAACAGTTACGACCCCGCGAACAAGGGCACGAACTTCCTGGGCGATCTCGGCATCGCCTACGCCGGAAACAACACGACTGCCTCTTACTCCTTCACCGTCCCGGCGGGCGCGACTTACGTCATCGTCGTCAACGAGACGGCGGCGGGCGTGGGCGGCAACTACACGCTCTCGCTCTGTAACTCGGCGGGCACGCAGCCCCCGGCTCCGCTGGCGCAGAAGGGGCAGGTGCTCATCACGGAGTTCCGCCAGTCGGTCGGCTCGACCACTTCGAGCAACGAGTACGTCGAACTCTACAACAACACCGACGCGCCCATCGGCATCGGCGGCTACGGTCTCGCGGTCTTCAACGCGACGTTCGGCGGCGACGTCGTCCTCGGCTTCCCGTCTCCGCTGACCATCCCGCGGCGCGGGCACCTGATCATCGCCAACGTGGCTGCCGGGGGCTACAGCCTGAGCGGCTACGCCTCGCCCGATCTCTCGCACGCCAACGCTAACCTCATGCCCGACAACCAAGGCTTCGGGCTGATCGACAACACCAGAAGCGTGCTCATCGACTCGGTCGGGTTCACTAACAACAGCGGCAACCTGCCCTACATTGAGGGTCAGGGCTTGCAGCCGACCATCGGCAACCGACCCAACGTGGAGCACGCCTGGGTGCGCCGGATCAACGACACGACCACGTTCCCGCAGGACACGGACAACAACGCCGCGGACTTCCAACTGGTCTCGGTAACGGGCGCGACCTTCAACGCCTCGCCGCCGATCCCGTCGATCCTCGGCGCGCCTGGCCCGCAGAACCTGTCGAGCCCCGCCGACCGCAGCAGCTTCGTTCACGCGTCGCTGGTCGATCCGGCCTTCTCAAATTCCACGGGCGAGAACCGCAAGCGCCTCCAGTGCAATGACCCGAACGCGCCGCCGTGCCCGGCTGATCCGAACACTTCGGCGTTCGGCTACCTGAGCATCAGGCGCAAGTTCACCAACACCTCGGGCGCGTCCGTCACGCGCCTGCGCTTCACCGTCGCCGACATCACGACGCTCAACACTCCGGGCGGCGGCCCGGCGACCGGGCAGGCTGACGTGCGCGTGCTCAGTTCGAACGCGATCACCGTGACCGTCAACGGTTCGCCCGTGCAGGTGCAGGGCACGACGCTCGAACAGCCGCCCACGCAAACTCTCGGCGGCGGTCTCAACAGCAGCCTAAATGCCGGCACGATCACACTCGGCACGCCGCTCGCGAACGGGCAGAGCATCAACGTGCAGTTCCTGCTCGGTGTGCAAAAGTCTGGGAGCTTTCGCTTCTTCGTCGCCGTCGAAGCGTTGCCTTAAGACTCTGGGCTTGAACCACTAGACCGGCGGGGGCGCTAAAGACAACTTTAGCGCCCCCGCCGCTTTTTCGCGCGGCGGCGCTGCTTGAATAATTTGGGTCGTTAAGGTGTAATGAATGTCGGTCGAGCGAGCAATGGTAAAAATTTTAGTCACTAACGACGACGGCATTCATTCCGACGGAATCGAACAGCTCGAAGAGGCGATGAAGGAGGTCGGCGACGTGTACGTGGTCGCGCCTGCTTCGGAGATGAGCGGCGCGTCGCACAGCCTGACGCTGGCGCGACCGTTGCGCATCCGCCAGATCGACAGTCGGCACTGGACGGTGGACGGCACACCGACCGACTGTGTCACGCTCGCGCTGAGCACTATCCTCGCGCCCGAAGAGCGGCCCGACGTCTGCGTCTCCGGCATCAACCAGGGCGGAAATTTAGGCGACGACGCCACCTATTCGGGCACGGTCGCGGGCGCGCTCGAAGCGACGATCCTCGGCGTCCCCGGTCTCGCCTTCAGCCTCGTCGCCACCGAGCGTTACGACTTCTCGCACGCCGCGCGCTTCGCCGTCACCGCCGTGCGCAAGGTGCTCGCCGAAGGGCTGCCCGACGGCACGCTGCTCAACATCAACTTCCCGCCCGGCCCCGTCAAGGGCGTGCGCGTCACGACGCAGGGCATCAAGCACGCCGCGCCGGTCATCACCGAGGGCATCGATCCGCGCGGCAAGCCCTACTACTGGATCGGGCAGAAGATTCTGCAAGACCGCAACGCCGACGGCACGGACTACTTCGCCGTGCGACAGGGCTACGTCTCCGTCACGCCGATGCGCTCGGACATGACGAACCACAACGCCCTCGATCAAATCATGGGCTGGGGCGAGCTGCGCGGCGGCGACGACGGCAGGGCGGTCGAGGTCGGCGAGAGCCCCGCGCTCGAACACGCCTAAGTCTGCGTCTATCAGGACAAGGTTTCTCCTTCGCGTCTTGGCGCCCTTGCGTGAAAATCTATCCTCGCGCAAAGGCGCAAAGACGCGGAGAAAGAGAAGAGTTGTTAAAGTTCATCACCATCGGTCGTCATCGGAGTTTTCGAGTTTGAGTCTTCCTCCACCCCCCGTCGCGCAGATGTCGCAGCAGTACCGCCCACAGCGCGAGCGCATGGTCGAACGTCTGCGCGCACACTACCGCATCCGCGACGAGCGCGTCCTGCGCGCGGTCGCCGACGTGCCGCGCCACTTCTTCGTGCCCGAAGCTCTGCGCTCGAACGCCTATGGCGATCACGCCCTGCCGATCTCGGCGAACCAGACGATCTCGCAGCCCTACATCGTCGCGCGCATGACGGAGTTGCTCGAAGTCGGCGCGGACAGCAAGGTTCTGGAGATCGGCGCTGGCTCCGGCTACCAGACCGCCGTGCTCGCGCGCGTGGCGGGCAGCGTCTTCGCCATCGAGCGGATCGCGGAGCTGGCGCGCGAGGCGCAGAAGAAGATTCGCGAGCTGGGCATCTACAACGCGACCGTCAAATGTTTCGACGGCACGTTGGGGTGGGACGCACACGCGCCCTACGACGCGATCCTCGCCGCCGCCGGCGGCCCCGACGTGCCGGAGCCGCTGCTCGCACAGCTCAAGGTGGGCGGGCGGCTCGTGATGCCCGTCGGCCAGAGCCGGGAGGCGCAGCGCCTCGTGCGCGTCCAGCGCACCGCGAAGGGCTACGAGCGCGAGGATCACGGCGCCTGCGCCTTCGTCCCGCTCATCGGTCGCTACGGGTGGAATGAGAAATAGATGTCGGTTGCTAGTTATCCGTAGTTAGTTGTTTAGACTCATTGAAGTTGATCGTGCATGAGCCACGAATAACAAACCACTGACGACTGACCGCGGACAGCCTTATTCGGAGTTTAATTTTGGTCGCTAGGATTATCGAGATACTTTCGGGCTTGATCGTCGCCGTCATCTCCGCACTCGGCTACGGCGGCGTCGTGCTGCTGATGGCGATCGAGTCGGCGTGCATCCCGCTGCCGTCCGAGATCATCATGCCGTTCGCGGGCTATCTGGTTTACGCGGGGCGCTTCAATTTGTGGGCGGTCGGCGTGGCGGGGGCGTTCGGATGCGTGCTGGGCTCGCTCGTCGCCTACTGGGTCGGGCTCAAGGGCGGGCGACCGTTCATCGAGAAGTACGGCAAGTACGTCTTAGTCTCAAGCCACGATCTCGATTTGGCCGACCGCTGGTTCGCGCGCTACGGCGAGGCAATCATCTTCGCGAGCCGCCTGCTCCCGGTCGTGCGCACCTTCATCGCGTTCCCCGCCGGGATCGCGCGGATGAACCTAACGCGCTTCGTCATCTACACGTTCCTCGGATCGCTGCCGTGGTGCGTCGGGCTCGCTTACGTCGGTCAGAAACTCGGCGAGGAGTGGGACAAGAACGACGCGCTCAAGACGTGGTTCCACCGCTTCGACTTTGTGATCGGCATCGTCATCCTGCTCGGCGCGGCGTGGTGGGTCTGGCGCCACATCAGGCACGCGCGCGCGGACGAGGCGCACGCGGCGGAGACTTAAGACGCGTGCGGAGCGGAGCGGCTGGCCGTCGAATCTCGCTGAAGAGTTTAGGCGGCGCGCGAGTTTGACAGGGGCGGGTCGCGAACATAGAATACAACCCGCGTTTGACATGTCGGGGCGTGGCTCAGCCTGGTAGAGCGCTCGGTTCGGGACCGAGAGGTCGGAGGTTCGAATCCTCTCGCCCCGATTTTCCTCCCTCAGAAACTTTCCACTCAACATTATTCACGCACGTTCGCGCCCTCGATCCGTCCGGGGTCTGGCTCGGCTTGTGTCTGAGATGGCGTGCGCAGCGTGCGCCGGCAGGGAAAGAGTTGGCGGACTAGACGAAGAGGTCGCCCGAAGCTCTCTTCTGCGCGACGTGGCGCGTCGTCGTCTTCCCCAGCAGCCGCTCGATGAGGCTTTCCAGTCGCTCGTAATCGATCGGCTTGAGCACGTAGTCGTTGCACCCGGCAGCCAACGCCACGGCGCGGTGCTGCGCCGGATCGTAGGCCGAGAGGGCGACGATGGGCGCGCGGCAGATGCCGCCCTGCCGAATCGCGCGCGTCGCCGCCAGCCCGTTGAGCTGGGGCATCTTCAAGTCCATCAGGATCAGATCGGGCAGCTCGCGCGTCGCCGCCTCGACCGCCTCCTGCCCGTTCACGGCTTCGATCACCGCGTAGCCGCGCATCTCCAGCAGCGTCCTCATCACGAAGCGGTTGTCGTCGTCGTCCTCGGCGACGAGAATCACCGTCCTGTTCTTCTCGATTGTCCTCGTCATGTGTACTGCCTCCGGCGCGAGCCACTCTGTCGGGCAGAGGGTCGGGCTGCGCCGCTGACGTGAAGCCTGGACTTTAGAAACGTGGCGCCAAACGGAAACCGCAGTTTGTTCGGAAGGAAAAACGGGTTCGCGCGCGCGCGGGAGCCTTCCTTGGCTGCGCGCGACCCCGAAAGGAGATAACTCCTAATCTAACAATGGCGAAATTGTAACCCCCGCCCGGCGGGCGCGTCTGTCCGAGAAAGTACGCTGATCAGACTGTCTTAAGCGCCCGCCGGCGGAACACATTTACTCCACAATTTAGGTACGATCACGGGCAGACCCCACGCCCGCCACGCCCTATACTCCACACATCCTTTCGGAGACAACTGACTGATATCTGGCAAGGGTTCGGCTCAGGGGGCGGCGGCTGAGGGAACTCCGGGGCGGCGGAGTGTCTGGCGCGCCCGGCGAAAAAAAATCGCGACGGCGAAACCTCGGCAGTCGCGTGGAACGAGCAAGGGGTGGGTTCAAGAAAGGTGGGCGCGGACGCAAGCGTCGGCTCACCTTTCTTGGTTTCTTCGGCGCGAAGATTTTTGAAAACACGGTTGATGAGCGCGAACATGTTTGAACGCGGCAGAGTCGGCAGCGATTCTCCGGCACTGAAAAAACATGACACGGTAAACGATTCGTCGTTCGCCTTCGATACGATGATTGACACGCATTGATTGAACTCTCTGACTCTCGATTCACCGTCTGGAAGTGCCGCGCCCTCAACTTTTCAGGCAATTGGCGACGCGCGGTGTGTTCAAGCGGTCGCACGTTGCTGGAAGGCACGGTGCTTGCTTCGAGGTGAGTTGAAGAGAGAGAACGTCTGCCGGTTTCTGCTTTACCAAGCGCTTCCGCCGGTTCAGTCTCAATACAGTTCGTCTTACACACGGCGCGTGCGCGGGAATCATCTCACGGTGAGAGTTATCGCTAACGGCAAGGGGAGCAATGAAGGACATGAAAGTGGATATTAATAAGATCGAACAGAAAGTTAACGGCAACGGTCGGCACGGCTCCAACGTTTTGGACGGGAGATTCGACAAGGCTTTTTCGACGCCGTCGGTCGCCTCGCGTGCGCGCGTCGCGGGCGGCAGGTTCGAGCGGTCGAGCGAGAGCTTCGACGCGGACTTGATCTGCGTGTCGCACCTGCGCTGGGACTTCGTCTATCAGCGACCGCAGCACCTGTTGAGCCGCTGCGCCAAAGAGCGCCGAGTCTTCTTCGTCGAAGAGCCGATCTTCGGCGACGGCCCGATGCGTCTCGACGTGAGCCGCCGCGAGGATAACCTCTACGTCGTCGTCCCGCGTCTGCCCGCAGGCTTGCTGAGCGAAGTCACGGTCGAGTCGATCCAGCAGGCGCTCCTCGAACGGCTCATCGTCGAGCATGAAGTGAACGACTACGTGCTCTGGTACTACACGCCGATGGCTCTGGGCTGGACACGCCACCTGCGCCCGCGCGCCATCGTCTTCGACTGCATGGACGAACTCTCGGCGTTCAAGTTCGCGCCACGTGCCCTGCGCGAGCGCGAGGCTGAGTTGATGCGCCGCGCCGACGTGGTCTTCACCGGCGGCGAGAGTCTCTACGAGGCGAAGCGCGACCGGCACCCGAACATCCACGCCTTCCCGTCGTCCATCGACCGCGCGCACTTCGCGCAGGCTCGCAAGGTAACCGAGGAGCCGCAGGATCAGGCGAACATCCCGCACCCGCGCATGGGCTTCTTCGGTGTCGTGGACGAGCGCTTTGACACGGAGCTGCTCGACGGCGTCGCCGCCGCGCGCCCCGACTGGCACTTCGTCATCATCGGCCCCGTCGTCAAGATCAGCGAGAGCGATCTGCCGAAGCGTCCGAACATCCACTACCTCGGCGGCAAGGACTACAAGGAACTGCCGCGCTACCTCGCGGGCTGGGACGTGGCGGCGCTCTTCTTCGCGCGCAACGATTCGACGAAGTTCATCAGCCCGACGAAGACGCCCGAATACCTCGCGGCGGGCAAGCCCGTCGTCTCCACTTCGATCCGCGACGTGGTCAGGCCTTACGGCGACCTCGGTCTCGTCCGCATCGCTGACGATGTGGCGGACTTCATCAAGGCGGCTTCCGAGATTGGCATGGACGATCACGCCGCCGACGAGAACTGGCTGCGCCGTGTGGACGAGCACCTCGCCAAGAACTCGTGGGACAAGACCTGGAGCCGGATGGCGGCGCTCATCGGCGACGCCGTTGAGGCGAACCGCACGACGGCGACGCCCATCCAGAAGAGTGCGCGCGCGACCGCGCCGCTCGCCGCCGCGCGCGTCGCGGGCGCGGGCAGCAGCAGCAGCTACACGGCTGCCGATTGATGAGAGCGAAGGGAATTGAAGTAATGTTCGACTATCTCATCGTCGGGGCGGGTTACGCCGGGAGTGTGCTCGCCGAACGCCTCGCGCGCGACGCGGGCAAGAAGGTGCTCGTCTGCGACCGCCGGACGCACATCGCCGGCAACGCCTACGATCACTATAACGACGCGGGCGTGCTCGTCCACCGCTACGGCCCGCACATCTTTCATACCAACTCGCGCGAGGTCTTCGAGTACCTCTCGCAGTTCACCGAGTGGCGGCAGTACCAGCACCGCGTGCTCGCGAGCGTGGACGGGCAACTGCTCCCGATCCCGATCAACCTCGACACGATCAACCGCTACTACGGGCTAAACCTGACCTCGTTCGAGGTCGAAGACTTCCTCGCCAAGATGGCGGAGCCGCGCGAGCAAATTCG
>JBJMGS010000436.1:0-3022 GCA_045807785.1 Pyrinomonadaceae bacterium | reverse complement strand
GTGGGTTAACGGTCGCACGGGCGAAGCCCGTGCGACCTCCTTTGGTCGGCGCCGACCAGTCGGCGCCTTCGCGCTGTTCTAGCTGTCGTGAACCACACGGCCTTCCATGCCGCCGGCCACGGTCACGATCTGGCCGGTCACATGGCCTGAGAGCTCGGGCGAGGCCAGCACCACGACCTGCCGCGCGACGTCTTCCGGTTGCGCCACCTTGCGCAGGGCCATCGTTCGCGAGATGCGGAGCACCTGCTCCTCCGAGACGTGCCCGCGTGTCATCGGCGATTCCGTCCAACCGGGCGCGACCGCGTTCACGCGCGCAACCGGCGACTTGCGTACGACCTCGTTCTTCAGGCTCAGCAGCAGTCCGCCGAGGATCGCCGACTTCGCGGCGGCGTAGTCCGCATGTCCCGCCTCCCCGAAGATCCCAGCCGTCGAGCCCACCAGGACGAGCGCGCCGTCGCCGTCCAGTTGACGCAGAAAGCCGCGCGCTGTCAGGAACGTCGCGGTCAGGTTCGCGTCCAGCGTCTCGCGCCAGCGCTCGAAGGGGAGCTCCCAGACCGGGACGTCCTCAGAGGGCCAGACGCCCGCCACCGCGGCGCAGACGTCGAGCGGGCCTGCCTCGTCGAACAACCGCGCGACTTCGTCCTCGCGAGTGAGATCGGCGCCGACGATTGCCGCCGCGCCGAGCGCCTCCGCCCGCTCGCGTCCGCGGTGATAGTGCGCGACGACCTCGGCACCCTCGGCTGCGAACGCGCGTGCGCACGCGCCGCCGATTCCGCCCGACGCGCCCGTGACGAGCACGCGCTTCCCTGCGAGCCCGGTGTCCATCTAAGGCGCCGACTCGGCGGCGCCGCCTAGAGGTCGTGCGGGCCACGCCCGCACGACCGGCTTACCCCGCATGTGGTGAAAGGACGGATCCGAAGTACACAGTCGAAAGGTATGAAATTCTCCCGGTTGTGGAGCGCGAGTGGATGACGTGGGAGGACGTCGGCAGCGCCGTCGAGGAGCTTGCCGCGCAGATCGAGGCTGCGCAGTTCACCCCGGACGCGGTGCTTGCGCTCGCGCGCGGCGGCCTTCCCGCGGCCGGCGCGCTCGCGTACGCGCTCGGTGTCAAGAACATGGCCACGCTGAACGTCGAGTTCTACACCGGCGTCGACGAGCGCCTGGACGAACCGCTGATCCTGCCGCCGGTGCCCGATCTCTCACTGCTCCGCACCGAGCGCCTCCTCGTCGTCGACGACGTCGCCGACACCGGACGGACGCTTGCGCTCGCCCGCGACTTCTGCGCGCAACACGTCGCTGACGTCCGCACCGCAGTCCTGTATGAGAAGCCGCAGAGCGTCGTTCGCTCCGACTTCGTCTGGCGGCGCACGGACCGCTGGATCAACTTTCCCTGGAGCACTCCTGTCGCGGTGATCTCGGAATGAAGGTTTTCATCGTCAGCGACATGGAGGGCGTCGCCGGCATCGTCAAGTGGCAGCAGACGGACGGCGCGAAAGAGAAGCGCGCCTACCACGAAGGCCGCGAGCTCTACACCGAGGAGATCAACGCGGCCGTGCGCGGCGCGAAGTCCGCCGGTGCGAAGGAGATCGTGGTCATGGACTGCCACGGTGCCGGCGAGGAATGGACGTTCAACTCGCTGATCCCCGACAAGCTCGATCCCGACTGCGAGTTCGTCGTGCAGAACGACTGGACCGAGTACACGGAGCTGCTCGAGCAGGGCTGCGACGCCGCGCTCTTTGTCGGCATGCACGCAAAGGCGGGCACGCCGGACGGCGTGCTCGCGCACACCGTCTCCGGACAGGCGTGGCGCGAGCTGAAGTTCAACGGGACGTCCGTCGGCGAGACGGGGATCAACGCGGCGCTCTGCGGACAGTGGAACTGTCCCGTGCTTCTCGTCACAGGGGACGAGGCCGTCTGCCGCGAAGGGCGTGAACTGCTCGGCGACGGTCTGACGACCGTTGCGGTCAAGAAGGGCCTCGGCGCGTTCAGCGCACGTCAGTTCCCGGCGCTGAAGGCGCGCGAAATGATCGAGGACGGCGCGAAGAAGGCGCTGAAGGATCTGAGCGCCGTCAAGCCGTACGACCCAGGACGCCCGGCGGAGATCCAGATCGAGTTCCACACGCCGTCGCGCCTCGTCGAGTACCGCAACCGCAAGGGGATCGAACAGCTCGACGAGCACACACTGGTCTCGCGTGCCGACGACTGGTGGACGGCATGGTCTCAGTTCTACTTCTGAGGCGCCGTCTTGCGGCGCCGCCTAGAGGCCGTACGCGCTCTGCGCGTGCGGCCGTCTAACGCCCGACATAGGATCGCGACCAAGACTGACATGTCCGCCACGCTTCTTTGGACATTCTTCGGGGTCTCCGCCCTGGTGATCGTCACGCCGGGGCAGGACACTGCGCTGACGATTCGCAACACGTTGCGCGGCGGGCGCCGCGGCGGCGTCCTGACCGCGTTCGGCGTCGCGACGGGACAGTGCGGCTGGGCGGTCGCGACGAGCGCCGGCCTCGCGGCGCTCCTGCTCGCCTCCGAGCCGGTGTTCCATGCGCTGCGCTGGTTCGGCGCCGCCTACCTCGTGTATCTCGGCCTCCAGTCGCTTTACCGGGCGGCGCGAAAAATCCGAGCAAGTGGCTCTGAGCCACGAACTAAGACACGTCCATACCGCCAGGGTGTCCTCAGCAACCTCGGCAATCCGAAGATGGCGGTCTTCTTCTCCAGCCTGCTGCCGCAGTTCGCCCACTCGTTCGCCGGGCTGCTCGTGCTCGGCTTCGTCTTCGCCGCAATGACGCTGACCTGGCTGAGCGCGTATGCGTTCGCGGTTGCAAAGGCCGGCGACGTTCTTCAGCGGCCTGCAATCCGGCGCGCGGTCGACGCCGTCGTGGGCGTCGTGCTCGTTGCGTTCGGAGTGCGCCTCGCGGCCGAGCGTTAGCTCGGCACGATCTCGAGCTCGTCCAGCAGCGTGAAGAACGCAGACCCGAAAGGCGAATCCTGCGTGCGAACTCGAACCACCTCCCAGTCAACC
>JBJMGS010000435.1:0-14619 GCA_045807785.1 Pyrinomonadaceae bacterium | reverse complement strand
TTTTTTCTTCAAGGGCGGCGGGTTGTAGGGCTTACCATTGTTATCCTTCTCCTGAATGCCGGCGGCGTCCATGTAGAAGGAGATGCGACCCGTGCGCCCGTAGCGCGCGGGCTCGGCGTTCGCCTTGTAGCCCTTGCCGTCGCCGTTGACGGCGAGCGCGAGACGATAGCCGAGCGTGTTGAGCGCGTCGAGGTCGTCCTTCAGACCGAGCTTCATGCCCGACTCGCTGCGCGCGAGCGACGCGAGATCGGCCGAGCGTCCCGCGTTCTGCGCGGCGTAGATGGCTTCGACGTTGGCGAGCTTGAGGAGCACCTTGCGCATCTCCTCGTGGTGCGTGTCGAGGCGCGCCTTGAAGAAGAACTCTTTGCCCTCGCGCTGGACGGTGTCGTAGTCCTCGCGGCTGCCGACGATCCAGCCGTCGCCCGCGCGCTGCACTTCAATCGTCTCCTGCTTCGCGCCGGGGTCGGTGCTGATGACGGCGAAGACGGTCGCGCGGTCGCCGCTGATCTGCTCGCCATAGATGCCGATCTCCGGCGGCACGGCGTCGCCCAACTTCTCGAACTCCGGGCGCAGCTCCTCGAACTCTTCCGGGCTGAGCGCCGCGACCGCTGACTTGTAGATCGAGAGCGCGAACGCGTCGCGCACGCGCCGCTCGCGCAGCGCCGCGTAGAAGGCGCGCACCGTCTCGGAAGGCGTCTGTGGCTTGGTGACCTGCGATGGCGGAGCAGAGGTCTGCGCGGGCTGAGCCGACGCCTGCGCCGACGGCGGCGCGATAGGTTTCGTCTGCGAGTTCTGTTGCGCCTGCGGCGAGGCGCAGTTGGTGAAGGCAAGGATGAAGAGCGTGCTGGAGAGGAGTGCGCGCGCGGCGCGAGGGTTGGCTCGGTACTGCATCGGCGGTTACGTCCTCAGGTTAAGTCTGCAAGTGGGATGTGCGGCGCGGCGCGACCGTGCTAAGGGACGGTCGCGCCGCACACAGTATAGAGGATCGGCGGGGCGTTGCGTCGAAGATTATTTGCCGTCGGCTACAGCCTGCGCGTGTCCATCGGCGAAGGCGAAGGCGACCCCGTGGAGCCGCGGGGGCGACCGGCGAGCAGCGCCTCGCGCCCGACGAGGTAGAGCAGAACCGTCAGGATGATGAACGGGATGAGCGACAGAAGATCGGAGTTGCCGCCCTCGAAGAACGGGTTGTTCGCCTTCGCCCAATCCGTCAGATTCTTGTCCACGTTCGTCAGCACGCCCGCCATGAAGGCGATGAGGATGCCCGCAATCGCGCCGCCCGCGATGTAGCCTGAGGCCATCAGCACGCCCGGACTCTTGTCGCCCTCGGCGACGAGCTGCTCTTCAGTTAAGTTGCGGTGCGCGAGGCGGCGGCGCAGACGCTTGTCGACGAGCCAGCGCACCAGCCCGCCGATGAAGATCGGGCTTGAAGAAGAGAGCGGCAGGTAGACGCCGACGGCAAAGGCGAGCGAAGGGATGCCCGCCATCTCCAGCACGACGGCGATCATTACGCCGAGCAAGACGAGCCCCCACGGCAGTTGCCGGTTAAGGATGCCCTTGATGATGTAGGACATCAGCGTCGCCTTCGGCGCATCGTACTTGATGACCTCCGTACCGTCCGGTCTGGTCTTGTGGACGCCGTTGATGCCGGGATCGACCAGCCAGATGGGTACGCCCTGATCGTTGACGAGGTACTTGCCCGCCGGCCCGTTCAACTCGTCCGTCTTGTGCGCGACGTGGTAAGTGTTCTGATCCGAGCTGGCCTGCGGCCCCTTCAGCTTCTCCATCCCCGAAGGCAGCGAAGGATCGGAGCGCCAGGTCGTCTTGACGGGATCGACCGGCACATAGACGGTCGCCGCGTCGTTGAGCGCGAGCAGGATCGGGCCAAGTACGAGCGCGGAGGCGAGCGCGCCAATCAGGATCGCGATCTGCTGGTTGCTCGGCGTCGCGCCGACGAGGAAGCCGGTCTTCAAGTCCTGCGAAGTGGTGCCGCCATTCGACGCCGCGATGCAGACGATGGCGCCGATTGAAAGCGCGGTGACGTAGTAGCCCGAGCCCGTCCAGCCGAGCACGAGGAAGATGAGACAGGTGAGCAGGAGCGTCGCCACCGTCATGCCGGAGATCGGGTTCGACGACGAGCCGATCTCGCCGGTCAGTCGCGAAGAGACGGTGACGAAGAGGAAGCCGAAGGCGATGATCATGAGCGCGCCGAGGAAGGCGGTCAGGATGTTGTGTTGCAGACCTAGTTGTGGGAACGCCATGATCATGGCGATGAGCGCGATGACCCCGGCGAGCACGAACTTCATCGAGAGGTCTTGATCGATGCGCTCGACGGCGACGCCCGCCTGCGCCTGCTGCCCGCCGCGCAAGTCCTTCAAGCCCTCTTTCAATCCATGCCAGATGGTCGGCAAGCTGCGAAAGAGGCTGATGATGCCGCCCGCCGCGACCGCGCCCGCGCCGATGTAGAGCACGTAGGCGCCGCGGATGTCGCCCGGCCCCATCTGCGAGATCGGCACCGTGCCGGGCGAGAGCGCCGTCGGCAACGCGCCGCCGAAGAACTTGATCGCCGGGATCAGGACGAGGTAGGCGAGCACGCCGCCCGCGCACATGATCGAGGCGATGCGCGGCCCGATGATGTAGCCGACGCCTAAGAGCGCGGGCGAAATCTCCGCCGCGATGGAGCCCGCCGCGAAGGGCGCGCCGAAGACTTTCTGCGGCGTGTCTTTCCAGCCCTTGAGCGCGACCATCAGAGTTTGATAGAGGAAGCCGATGCCGAAGCCCGCGAAGATCGTCGTCGCGCCGGAATCGGTCGCGCTCTCCGCCGACGCGGCGGCTTCCGCCTTCGCGGAGTCCGAAGCCGACGCGCGCGACTCTTCGTCCGCGCCCGCCTTCAAGACTTCGGCGCAGGCTGTGCCTTCCGGGTACTTGAGATAACCGTGCTGCTGCACGATGAGCGCGCGGCGGAGCGGGATCATCATCAGGATGCCCAGGAGTCCGCCGAGCACGGCGACGAGCATGACGCGCGTGAACTCAAGGTCGAAGCCGAGGATCATGATCGCGGGCATCGTCACGCCGACGCCGAAGGCGATTGACTCGCCCGCCGACCCGGCGGTCTGCACGATGTTGTTTTCGAGGATCGTGGCGTTGCGCAGGCCGAGTTTGGAGAGCACGCGGAAGAGCGTGATCGAGATCACCGCGACCGGGATCGACGCGCTCACCGTCAAGCCCACCTTCAGGACGAGGTAGAGCGACGACGCTCCGAAGACGATGCCGAGCAGCGTGCCGACGATGAGCGGCAGAATCGTCAGTTCGCGCAGGTGTACGCCCGAAGGGATGTACGGGTGGAAGGCTGCGAGAAATGGGTTCTCCGGTTTCGCCCCGACGATGTCCGGGTACTCGTTCGTCTTCGCCACGGTATCTTCGACAACAGCCATGTGGAAATGACCTCCAACCCAAAAGTTGTGTTAATCGCGGGGAGTGCTCAGGGGAGTAATTCGGCTGCTACTTTACAACCGCCCCCCGCATAAATCAAAGGAAACTTGATTGTTTTATCGGATCATTCGGGCACGGATTCGGCGAAGAAATGCGTCATCGAATTAACGCGCCCTTATGCTAAACTCGCGCCCGCAACTTCCCTCTTAGCTTTCGCCAGCAAACCACGACGGAGTTTCCGACGCCATGCACGCACGCACACTCTCGCTCGCGCTCTCATTCATCTTCGCCCTCGTCCCGCTCAACACAACTAACGCGCAGACGCGCACGCGCGGCGCGGCGAACAAGTCGCGGAGCACGCGCAAGCAACTTCCAAAGCCGACCGTCTTCGTAGCCGATCCAACTTTATTTCCGCCGACTGTGCCTACGCCGTCGGACGTGCTCGGCTTCACGCCCGGCGACGACCGAAAGCTCGCGAGTTGGTCGCAGGTCGTCACTTACTTTCAGAGACTCGCGACGACGAGCGACCGCGTGAAGTTCGAGGAGTTGGGCAAGACGACGATGGGTGCGCCGTTCGTGCTGGCGACGATCAGCGCGCCGGAAACGCTCGCGCGCCTCGACACCTATAAAGACATTCAGCGAAGGCTCGCCGACCCGCGCACGCTCGGCGCACAGCCCGACCGCAAAGCGGCGAGTTTGATCGCGCGCGGCAAGACAATCGTCCTCATCACCTGCGGGATTCATTCGACGGAGGTCGGCGGCACGCTCTCGTCGATGCTCATCGCGCACCGGCTCGCGTCGTCGAACGATCCGGAGGTTCAGAAGATTCTGCGCGAGACGATCATCCTGCTCGTGCCTTCCTTGAACCCGGACGGCGTGGACATCGTGAAGAACTGGTACGACAAAACTCTCGGCACGCCCTACGAGGGCACTTCGCCGCCGGAGCTTTACCACAAGTACACGGGGCACGATAACAACCGCGACTGGTACACCTTCACGCAGGTCGAGACGCAGTTGACGGTCGATAAGATTCACAACGTCTGGCACCCGCAGATCGTCCACGACATACACCAGCAGGGCGAGAACGGCTCGCGCATCTTCCTGCCGCCCTACATGAAGCCCGTCGAGCCGAACGTGCCGCACCAGATCGTCGAAGGCTACACCGAACTCGGCAACTACATGGCGGCGTCTCTGCGCGAGCAAGGCTTCAAAGGCATCACCACCGACTCGACCTACGACGCGTGGACGCCCGCGCGCGCCTACTCGCACTATCACGGCGGCGTCCGCATCCTCTCCGAGACCGCGTCCTGTCACCTCGCCACGCCGGTCACCGTCAACTTCACGAACCTTCGTCCCGGCGAAGGCTACGACCCGCGCAAGGAGGCGGCGAACTTCGGCCCCGTCTGGCAGGGCGGCGAGTGGCACCTGCGCGACATCACCAACTACATGACGACCGCCGCCTTCGCCCTCCTGCGCCACGCGGCGGATCATCGTCAAGAGTGGCTTGAGCGTTTCTACGCCATCGGCAAAGACGCCGTGCGCCCGCGCAAGGAAGGTGAGCTAACAGGCTTCATCCTTCCTCCGTCTGGCAACAGGGAAAAGTTAATTGAGATATTGCAACGCGGCGGAGTCGAGTTTAGTAAGGCAGCGATGCGACGTGAGACTAATTACCGTAATCTCCCACTCATCATTCCGATGAATCAGCCTTACGGCTCTTTCGCGAAGGGGCTTCTGGAAGAACAGAAGTACCCTGACTTGAGAGATTCATCTGGTCAGCCCATACAACCATATGATGTCACCGCGCACACATTGTCGCTACTGATGAATGTCGAAGCGAAGCCGGTTTACGCCCCCCTTAAGAGCATCGAGCGCGCGTTCACTAGTAAATTCCTGCCGGAAGCCCACGTCACGTTTAATAACACGCGACTGGCTCTATATAAGTCTCATGTTCCTGCGATAGACGAAGGCTGGACACGGTGGGTGCTTGAGAATGGATTCTTCTCATCAGGCTTAGGAATGATGGGGAAGCCTGGCTATATCCACGTCTCGTACAAATCACTGGAAGATAAAGAAGCGCGCGCGGGCAGCCTGCGCGCGAAGTATGACGCGATCATTATCCCCGACCAGTCGCCGCGCGCGATCCTGAACGGCTACCGCGCGGGCTCGATGCCGCCGGAGCTGACGGGGGGCTTGGGCGCGGAGGGCGTGAAGGCGCTGCGCGAGTTCGTCGAGCAGGGCGGGACGCTCATCGCGCTCAATCAGGCGTCGGACTTCGCCATCAACGAGATACACCTGCCCCTGCGCGACATCACCGAGGGGCTAAAGCAGACCGAATACTATGCCCCCGGCTCGATCCTCTGCACAGAGATCGACACGACGCATCCGATTGCTAAAGGAATGCCGCGCGAGTCCATCGCGTGGGTTGAAGACTCGCCCATCTTCGAGTTCGACGCGCGCGACTCGAACCGCGTCCACGTCATCGCCCGCTACCCTGCGGATCGCGATCCGCTCCTCTCCGGCTGGCTGCTCGGCGGCTCGCGTCTGCGTGGCAAAGCCGCGCTCGTCGAAGTCGCCCTCGGCAAGGGACGCGTCTATCTCTTCGGCTTCCGCCCGCAGTACCGCGCGCAGTCGCTGGCGACCTACCCGCTCCTCTTCAACGCCATCACGCAAGCGTCGAAGTAACTCTGGGGAAGCGTGGGAGGCGCCGTCGCGCGCTTGAAAGCGGCGAATAAGTGCCTGAAAAGCCCCGATGAGCGGGCGAAACCCTCGGCTGCGCGGGCGACAGGAGCCGATGCGCGCGCGTGAGACTCCAATGCGCGGGCGCGAGACACGGATGCGCGCGTAAAAGATGCGGATGCGCGCGTGTCAGAAGCCGATGCGCGCGTTGCAGGTCACGATGCGCGGCGCAGAGGACAGGATGCGCGGCGTAGAGGACAGGATGCGCGGGCGAAAGAACCGGATGCGCACGTAAAAGGCGCAAAAGCACGGGGTAAACACTCGAAGCCGCCGCGACGAGCCGGGATCGCGGCGGCTTCAGCTTGCAGGAACTTTCGCGTCTATCACGCGCAGAACGTCCGCGCTCTCACTGCTCCGTGTACATCTTCACCGCCATCTTCGCGAGCTTCCACATCTTGCCCCACTCGATGCGCGTGCCGGAATCGCGTCCCGTCAGCTTGTCCACCACGACCTGACGGAACTGCCGCCCCTCGCGGCGCAGCATGAAGTCTTTGGCGTAGGGCTTCGCCGTCTCGAAGAAGTTGAACTCGGGATCGGTGACGATGCCGATGCCTTCCAAGGTCATCAGCGCGCGCATGATGTAGGTGAAGTGCGACGGCAGCCGGAACGGGTACTCGTAAACCACTTCGGCCAGATCGTAGGTCAGCTCTTTGAAGTTCACTTCGCCGAGCTTCAGATTTAGATAATGACGAAACAGACCTTCGACGACGGGTCGCACCCTCTCCGCATTCACACCGGGCTTCAGGAAATTCAGATTGATCAAATCCTGCGCGAGCCCCTCTGTGTCCTTCTCGACGACGTGGAAGAAGGCGTCGATCATCTGTGCTTGAAGTTTCGCCGTGATGACACCCGTCATGCCGAAGTCGAAGAAGGCGAGCCGCCCGTCGTGCATCACGAGCAAATTTCCCGGATGCGGGTCGGCGTGGAAGAAGCCGTCTTCGAGAAGCTGCTTCAGATAAGTGCGAATCAGCAACCGGTTCACCTTGACGGGCGAGACGCGGCGCGCTTTCAAACCTTCGATGTCCGTCACCTTCGTGCCGTGGATGAACTCCATCGTCAGCACGCGCGCCGTCGTGTGCGTGCGGTAGATCGCGGGGACGTGGACGACGCGCCACTCGCGGAAGTTGCGGCGGAAGCGTTCGGCGTTCTGCGACTCGTGGAGGTAGTCCATCTCTTCATGAACGGTGGTGGAAAACTCCGTGAGCATCCCCTCCCAGTCGGCGTTCTCACCAAACCCGGGGAAGCGCGCGAGCACAAACGCGAGCACGCTGCGGAGCACGCGCACGTCGAACGTGATCGTCTCGTCGAGGTTCGGGCGCTGCACTTTGACGGCGACCTCTTCGCCCGTGTGTAGCCGCGCGCGATAGACCTGTCCGAGCGAGGCGGAGGCAATCGGCTCGGCGTCGATCTCGGCATACGCCTCGGAAAGCGTGCGACCGAGTTCCGCCTCGATGCGCGCGTAAGCCTCGCCCGTCGGGAAAGGCGGCACCTGATCCTGAAGCGTCATCAACTCCTTGACGTATGAGAGCGGCAGCAAGTCGCCGCGCGTCGCGAGCGTCTGACCGATCTTGATGAAGGTCGGGCCCAAGTGGAGCAGGCTCTCTTTCAACCACACCGCCTGCTTCTTTAATCGCGCCTCTTTGGCTTCGGACGCGTCCGCACCGCGAAAGACGACGTAGCGCACGGCGCGGATAAGGCGATCCAAGACGCGCCGCAAAAATTCAAGCCGCCGCGCGCGCCGCAGTTTCGCGCCCCCCTCGGCACGTGCCTCTTCCAGCCGGCGCTCGCTCATACGTGCGGAAAACTTCGCCTGCGCCTCGTAGTTTTCGAGAAACAGGTAGAGGTTTAAGAGCCCCAGCACGCGCGCGATCTGCGCCGCACGCAGCCACCCGCGCCAGCCGAGTCTCGGCGGCGTGCCGACCTGCGCCGTCTCGCCCTGTTGCGCCGCACCCTCGCCCTGCGTCCGTGACACGAGCTTCAAAGCCGTCTGCAGACGAACGTCTCCGACCACGTCGCCCGCGACGATAGTCGTCTCGCCCGCGCGCGAAATCTGACCTATGGGGACAAGCGAAGTAACTTTCTGTTCTTTAAGAGCCATTATGATTTAGATGCTACAAAAGCGCCGTCGCAATCCTGTCGCGATGTCATGAAATTAGAATTTCCGCGCGGCGTACACGCGTCAGACCACAGCCAGAGTGTGGCGCACGCCGCCGCGCGAGAAGAAACTTTCGGCGCGCGCCACGTCGGCGTCGATCTGCCGCTTCAACTCTGCGACCGAGTCGAACTTCCGCTCCGCGCGTAGCCGCGAGAGGAAGCGCACGCGCACCACGTCGCCGTAGAGGTCGCCCTGCCAGCCGAGCACGTAAGTCTCGACCGACGCTTCGCCGTCGCCGCCGAAGGTGGGGCGCACGCCGACGTTCGTCACGCTGCGCCGCCAGGCGCCTTCGATCAAGGTCGCCGTCACGTAAACCCCCTTGCGCGGGATGACGCGATTCTGCGGGTGCAGGTTCGCCGTCGGGAAGCCGAGCGTGCGCCCGCGCTCGTCGCCGCGCACGACGCGCCCCTCGACACCGTAAGGGCGACCGAGCATCCTGCGCGCGAGGTTGACGCGCCCCTCCGCGAGCAGCGCGCGAATGCGGCTTGAGCTGATGCGCTGGCCGCGCAGGCGCACCTCCGGCACCTCGTCCGCGTAAAAACCCAGCTCGCCACTCACGCGGCGCAGCAGTTCGATGTCGCCTTCGCGCTCGTGGCCGAAGGCGAAGCCGCAGCCGAGATAGACTTCCCTCGCCTGAAGGCGCTCGCGCACCACGTCGCGCAAGAATTCGGCGGCGCGCACGCGCGCGAACTCTGGCGTGAACCTGACGACAATCGTCTGCTCGACGCCGAGCACGCCGAGCGCCTCGATCTTCTGATCGAACGTCTGCAAGAGCGGCGGGGCAGACTCCGGGTGCAGCACAGCGCGCGGGTGCGGATCGAACGTGACGACGGTCGGCACGGCACCGACGATGCGCGCGCGTTCGACGACCGTGCGCACGATCAGTTGATGACCGAGGTGCAGTCCGTCGAACACGCCGAGCGTCAACACCGTCGGTCGCGCGATCTCCGCGTTGTCTGTGCCGTGGAAGAGACGCATGAAAGCAGGTATCGGGTGTCAGGTGCCGGGTGCGGTGTGTCTTGACTGACACCCGACACCCGGCACCTGACACCTAAATTTCTATTTCGAGTCCGTCGTAAGCCCACTCGACTCCGGCGGGCAGAAGTTTCGCGTCGCGCGCGTGCTTGATGTCGTGCGCGATGTGCGTCAGGTACGTGCGGCGCGGCTTGAGCTGCTCGATGTATTGCAGCGCGGTGTCGAGCGTGAGGTGCGTCGGGTGCGGCTTGACGCGCAGGCAGTCGAGCACGAGCGTGTCGAGGCCGCGCAAGCCTTCAAGCGCGGCGGGCGGAATCTCGCTCAAATCGGTCGCGTAGGCGAAGTCGTTGAAACGGTAGGCGACGACGGGGAGGCGTCCGTGGATGACCTCGAACGGCGTGACCAGTAAGTTCCGGCTCAGGCAGAACGGCGCGCCGTCAACGACCGTGTGCGCGACGACCTGCGGGAGTCCGCCGCCGAAGTGCGACGGCTCGAAGACGTACTGGAAGATGCGCCGGATGTCCACCCACGCGCGCGCGTTGGCGTAAACGCCCAGCGCGCCGTGGCGGAAATTAAGTGGGCGGATGTCGTCGAGCCCGAAGATGTGATCGGCGTGGCAGTGCGTGATGAGCACGGCGTCGAGGCGCTTCAACCCGACGCGCAGCGCCTGCTGGCGGAAGTCCGAGGAGGTGTCAACTAAGACCGTCTGCCCGTCGTGCTCGACGAGCACGGAGACGCGCAGCCGCCGGTCGCGCGGGTCGTCCGACGTGCAGGTCTCGCACGCGCACCCGATGGAGGGCACGCCCGTCGAAGTCCCCGTGCCGAGCAGCGTGATTTTCATGGGAGAGCTGTTAGCAGTTAGCTCTTAGCTATTAGCCAGCGAGAAAACTCGTGAGCAGTCGGTCGTTAGCCTTCACCCGTATCGGGCTTTGGTTTGGCTGAAAGCTAACAGCTAATAGCTAATCGCTATCGTCCCCCCGTGATGTCGCCGCCGGTGAAGCCACGCGGGGGCGCCTGGGGGCGCGCACTCGTCAGAGAGACGTACTGCATGCGCAGCTCGGCGAGGATGCTGTCGAGGATTTGCTCCTCCTGCGCGCCGAGGTTGCCGCGCGTCTTCTCGCGGATGGTGGCGAGCAGATCGATGCAGTGGCGCGCGAGCGGCAGATCGACTTCGCCCGGCGGCATCCCCGGATGCTCCGTCATGCCCATCGCGGCGGCGGCGGGCGAGGCGATGAACATGACCAGGTTGGCGAAAGGCGTCGGGTCGGCTTCCGTGCCCGCCTGCTGTTGCTGCTCCGCGTCGCCGCGCCGCGCGGGCTCGGTCGCGTCCGCGCCGCCGACGATTGGGGCAGTGCGTTCCTGTGCGCGTGCCTCTCTCTGCGTCACCGGCGCGCTCGCGGCTGGTTGAGTGGTGGCGGCGCTCAGGTCGGACACGCCCTCGTCCTTCGTCTCCTCGCGCTCGATCTCGCGCGGCGAGCCGTCGGGATTGAAGAGGCGTCTGTCTCTGACTTTGAAGTTCGGTTTTTCTTCGCTCATCTTGTCGCTCATACCCGGGACGCCGCGTCTCACGTCGAATCAGAGTCGCGCGCCGCAGGATACTGAATTTGTCGCAGTGATTTTCACACGCGATGGTAGCACCGCCCCGTCCGCGCCCGCAAGAAACGCGCCCGCGCGCGACCAAGAGCCCGCGACTCGGCGCGCCTATTTGGATCAACCGCCGCGCAAGTCTTAGACTGCCAGCGTCACCGAATTAACGTCGCTTATTTTTCGACTCAAGACTTTCGACTCCAGACTCAGGACTTCCCTTCTATGACCACCACATTCTCCGATCTCGTCGCCCTCATGGCGCGGCTGCGCTCGCCCGAAGGATGCCCCTGGGACCGCGAGCAGACCTACGCGACGCTCGCGCCGATGCTGCTGGAAGAAGCCTACGAGGCTTTCGAGGCGGTGGAGGACGCGCGCGAGGGACGACCAGCCGAGTTGCGCGACGAGCTGGGCGATCTGCTCTTCCAGATCGTCTTCTACGCGCAGGTCGCCGCCGAGCGCGGCGAGTTCACGATTGACGACGTCGTCACACAGATTCACACGAAGATGGTGCGCCGCCACCCGCACGTCTTCGCCGACGCGCGCGCCGACGACGCGGCGGAAGTTTTGCGCAACTGGGAGGCGATCAAAGCCGAGGAGAAGCGCGCCGCCGGGAAGGACGTGACAGCCACCGACGCTTCGCTCCTCGACGGCGTCTCGACGAAAGCCCCCGCGCTGATGGAGGCGCACCAGCTCACGACCAAGGCGGCGCGCGTCGGCTTCGACTGGCAGAGGGTCGAAGACATCTTCGACAAGCTCCACGAAGAGATCGACGAACTGAAAGAAGCGATCAGAGAGCGCGACGAAGCGCAACGCGCGCGCGCATCTTCCGATCAAACGCCTGTCGCGGCGAGCGAGCAGCGACAGCGCGAAGCGCCGTCGCGCCCCGCACGTGACGAAGACGCCGAGCACGGACGCGTGCGCGAGGAGCTGGGCGATCTGATCTTCGCCGTGACCAACATCGCGCGCCACCTCGGCGTCGAGCCCGAAGCGGCGCTGAAGCTGACGAACCGCAAGTTCCGCCGACGCTTCCGCCACATCGAACGGGGCCTCGGCGAGCGCGGTCGCGCCCTCGACGCCGCGACGCTCGAAGAGATGGAAGCGCTGTGGCAGGAGGCGAAGGAAAGTGACAAGTGACAAGTTAAAAGTGACAAGTTAAAATCGGGTGACGGGCGACGGTCTCGTCCGCCTGACAATCTCATCTCGCGGGGGTTCTTACGGCTCATGTCTCTCATCCGCTTCGTGCGTAACTACGACGATCTCTCCACCGACCGGGGCTTCCAGTTCAAGTTCTACTGCGACAAGTGCGGCAACGGCTACCTGTCGAGTTTCCAGACTTCGACGCTCGGCACCGCCGGGTCGCTCCTGCGCGCGGCGGGCGATCTCTTCGGCGGGTGGGCTTCGAGCGCGGGCAATTCGGCTTACGAGATTCAGCGGCAGGTCGGCGGCAAGGCGCACGACGAAGCCGTGCAAAAGGCGGTCGAGGAGGCGAAGCAACACTTCCACCAGTGCTCACGCTGCGGCAACTGGGTCTGTCCCGAAGTCTGCTGGAACGCGGCGGCAGGCCAGTGCGAGGCGTGCGCACCCGACTACAACGAAGAGCTGGCCTCTTCACACGCGCAGGCGAAGGCCGACGCGGCGCGCACGCAGTTGAACGAGCGCGCGCAGCAGACCGACTACGCGTCGAAGATCGACATGGGCGCGGACTCCGTGTTGCGCGCGCCGACGCCGCCCGCCGAGGCCGCCGCGCAGGCGTCCGCCGCCTCGCGCTGCATCTCGTGCGGGGCGCAGGTCGGCAAGGCGAAATTTTGCCCGGAGTGCGGCACGCCCGTGAAGCCGCCGCGCCCGGCCTGCTCCTCGTGCGGCCACGAGCCGGAAGCGCCGACGAAGTTCTGCCCCGAGTGCGGCGCAAAGATGGCAAGCTAGCGGCGGGATCAGCTACCAGCCTCGACGAAGAAAAGGCTCTGACCGCGTTGCGGTCAGAGCCTTTCGTGTGAGTCGCCTGTTGCGCCCGCGCGCCTTCAGTAGCTGTCGTTGATTCGCAGCGAGCGCATGATGTCATCGAACGCGCGCTGGTAGGTGCTGCCCTCATCCTGCGGCGTGACCGCCGCCATATAGAAGATGTCGCCGCTGCGCAGCATCGTCGTCAGGATGGTGACGGTCTCCGCGCGTCCCGTGATCGGCGAGCGACCCGTGAGCGTCGTGTAGAGCCCCTGGCGACCGCCGATGGTCGTGCGCGAGAAGCCGCGCGCCTGGCGCAGGTACGTGTTGCCCTGTGCCTGCAACAGGTCGTTGATGTACTGCTGCGAGGCGCGCTGCAAGTCCGTGTACTGCTCGCGATCCGTGCCGAACATCACGCCGTGGGTGATGCCCTGCGAGCCGTAGGCACCTTCGGGCGCATAGGTCACCGAGTTGCCGTCGCCACCGAGCGCGCGCCAGTTCGAAGGGATCGCGGCGCTGAACAGGTTGTTGCCCGCCTGCTGGTAACGGTTCGACGGGTACGCGATGCGCGCGCCGCGCGCGTAGGTGTCGTTCTGCGACGGGTAGCGGTTATCTTCGGGGTAGCGATTGTCGTTCGGGTTACGATTGTCGTTCGGGTAACGGTTATCGTTCGGGTACTGGTTGCCGCTCTGACGCTGGCGCGCGATCTCTTCGGCGGTGTAGGAGCGACCCGACCCGCGCAGGCGCGCCTGCACAATCTGGAAGTCGCGGCCGTTGCGCCCCTCGCCGGGCGTGACGCGCAGTTGTTGCGCGATCTGGTTGATGCAGGTGTAGCGGTTGCCGGGGTTCGGGTGGCTCGACATCCATTCGGGCGCGCCACTGCCGCCCTGCTGCTCGATGGTGCGGAACATGTTGGCGAGATCGCGCGGATCGTAGCCCGCGCGCGCCATGATCTCCGCGCCGAGCACGTCAGCCTGCGTCTCGTACTTGCGGCTGTACTTCAGAGCGCCCGCGCCGAAGCCGATCTGCGAGCCGGCGCCGATGACGCCCCCGACGGGGCCGCCGATGACCGCGCCCGCGATCTGACCGAGGACCGATCCGATCTGATACTTCTGCGTCTCGGTCGCCTGCGCCGTGGCGTGGCGCAGCGCGGCGTGCGAAATCTCGTGCGCCATCACGCCCGCCATCTCGCCCTCGTTCTTCGCCGCCTCGATCATGCCGCGGTTGACGAAGGATGGGCCGCCCGGCAGAGAGAAAGCGTTAATCTCTTTCTGGTTGACGACGCGGAACGAGTAGCGGAACTCCGGGTGCTGGAACTGCGCCGGGATGTTTGCGACGAGCCGCTGCCCGATGCGGTTGACATACTCGTCGAGCTGCTGGTCGTTCATCAGGGGCAACTGCTGCTCGGCTTGCTGCGCCGCCTGCTGCCCCAGCCGCACGTCGTCAGAAATGCTGTACTTGTTGCTCGGCGCTTGCGTCACCTGCTGGCACTGCGCGAGCGCGCTCGCCGGCAGCGCGAGCACGACGAGTGCCATCAGTCCCGCGGCGAAGCGGCGTGAGCCGTGTTGACTTCGAATAAGCCTCTTCATTGTTCTCTCCTCCGTGATGCGCTGATGAAATAGAACCCCGCTTCTCTCTTCCGACAAACCTTCCAACAAGCGTTGAGCGGCGCGCCCCCTTAGCAAAATCAGTCGGAGGGGCGCGCCGCTCTATCTTCCACCTGACGCCCCCGGACATCCCGCACACACTGGCTGCGCGCCGGTCTGACAATTTCCGGCTCGCGCGAAACATAGGGAGAG
>JBJMGS010000434.1:0-3735 GCA_045807785.1 Pyrinomonadaceae bacterium | reverse complement strand
CGCGACGACGATGCGCCTTGCGGCAAACGTGGAAGGCTCTTTGTGATTCTTGTTTCTCAGAGCCGGATGCGGTCGAAGAGGAATCGATCTTACGCCGACGACAAAATAACGCGGACGAGCGGCTCGTCTTCGGCGAGTTAAGATAGGGTTCGTCGTCGTTGCGCGTCAAGGATCGAAGTCCGATACGCTTTGCGTCGCGTCGTCTTCACGACGTAGCTTCACCCGCGACGAACTCGCGCAGGCGCGCGAATCTTCTTACGAGTCGCGCCGAGCCTCTAGCCGTGCGTCGTCGGCACGTGGGACGATGACTGCCTCGGCGTCTTGCGGCAGCGCGGGCACGAGCCAGCGAAAGAGCAGGGTCGCGGCAGCCGCGCCTGAGAGTTGCGCGAAGATGAAGCCGGGGGCGTCCGCCGGGCGGATGCCCGCGAAGGTGTCGCTGGCGGAGCGCGCGAGCGTGACGGCCGGGTTCGCGAACGACGTCGAAGAGGTGAACCAGTACGCCGCCGTGATGTATGCGCCGACGGCGAAGGGCACCGCCGCCGAGCGCAGCCGAGCGCAGCCCCAGACAACCGAGAGGAGCCCGAACGTGGCGACGAACTCGCCGAGGAGTTGCGCCGCGCCCGCGCGCGCGTGACGCGAGGCGGAGTAGAGCGGCTCGCCGAACATCAGGTGCGCCGCCGCCACGCCCGCGAACGCGCCCGCCACCTGCGCCGTGATGTAAGCGGGCGCGTCGCGCCAACTGATTCCGCGCTGCGTCGCGTCAGCGAGCGTCACCGCCGGGTTGAAATGCGCGCCGGAAACCTGTCCGAAGGTGAGGATCAAGGCGACGAGCGCCGCGCCGGTCGAGAGCGAGTTCGCCAGCAGCGCGACAGCCACGTTCCCGCCCGACAGACGCTCGCCCATGATCCCCGAGCCGACGACCGCCGCCAGCAACAGCGCCGTCCCGACCGCCTCCGACACGGCGCGGCGGATCAGGTTAGGCTGAACGCGCGGATGCGCTCTCGTGATGGACTCGTCGGTCATGCTCAGGCGCTTAACCCGCGGCCGGCGAAGCAGCCTCGGTCGTCGCGCAACATGAAGGGGGCTCGGCGAGTTCGCCCGCGGCGCAGGCTGACGCCAGCGCGACTAGTTCGCCGTCGCTCGAAGGGCAGCAGAAACTTGTCTCCGGCAGGTTGTCTGTGAGAACGACGAAAGCCTCCCAGTTATTGCCGTCGGGGTCGCGCACCCAGGTCTTGTCTTGCAGGGCGTAGCAGCAGTTGGTCGCCATCTCGTCGCGCGTCGTGAGACCGGCGTCAGCCCAACGCGCGCGCATCGCGAGCACGTCGTCGGTCGAAGCCACCTGAATGCCGAGGTGCGAGAGCGCGCCGCTGTCCGTGAAGGGAACTTCGTTCAGCGTGAGGTTGAGCGGCGGGTTTTCCACGTCGAACTTCGCGTAGCCGGTGCGCACCTTGCTCGGCTCGACGCCGAACATCTTCCGGTAAAACTCGGTGCTGCGTTCGACGCTGCGGACGTTAAGTGCGAGGTGCGCCTTCAGTGTCTGGATGGTTCGTGTCTCTCTCATCGTCTCCATTTCCGTGCCGCCTTTCACTCATGATATATTCGCCCATGCGAATGTGAGCCGATGGTAGCCGCGGCGCACACATATGTCAAGGCGTATTTATAGTGCGGCGGAAAGGGTGCCCCGAAATGGCGAAGGGTGAGAGCGAGATCGTGTTGGAGCAGTTCTTTCGCGCGCTGGCCGACCGGACGCGTCTGCGCCTGATCAACCTGATGGACGGCGGGGAGGTCTGTGTCTGCTTTTTCGTCCAGGTCCTGGGCGTGAGCCAGCCGAAAATCTCGCGCCACCTTGCCTACCTGCGGCGCGTGGGCGTGGTCGCTTCGCGGCGGGAGGGGAAGTGGATGCACTACCGCGTGGTCGAGCCGGCGGGCGAGACGAAGGCGCGCGTCTTCGGCGAGGTGCGCGCGTGGCTGCGGGAAGAGCCGGAGATGAGGCGCGACCGCGAGCGGCTCGTCAAGATGTGCTGCGCGCCCAGACTCCCCGTGCAACTGCAAGGCGCGCCACGACCGCAGGGGTTGACGGGCTGAAATTCATCCAGCCGAGATGCCGGCACGGGCTCAAGCCAGTGAAGGGCCAGTGAAGAGCCATGCGGGCGACGCGAACAGGTAAGCGCGCGTTGGTGAAAAAGAGATTGCGCCGCGACTACCCGAAGGCAATCGCGGCGCAACCTCAACTCCTGAAAAACGCCGAAGCGATTTAGGGGAGCGGCAGTCTCGGCTTGTACACGCACGAAGCTGCCTCATTTATATCCCGGCGTCGAGCCTCTAGCGGTCGGCTGAGCGAGCCGGTCAGCACCCGTTTACGTTTTCACGCTCTCGTTTGCGCCACAGTTAAGGGCGCGGTGCCTTTCGGTTTTTGTTGTGGTGGCTGTCCTCCACCGCCGGTCTACGTTCCGGTCTGAACGAGGTTCAACTTGCGTCGAACGACTTCGCTTCTCGCTGGCTGATCAATTCCGGCGAGCGCCACCCGTTTTTATCCGGGCGCTTCGAGAGAGTCTGCCGACTTTCTCTAGCCAGCCTTTCGGCTGCGGCACGGGCGTAAGCGACAACGACTAACCGTTGATTCTTTGTCGCCCGGACGGCGCGTCACCGCATCCGTCCGCCTCTCCCCGCTCCGATCGCGAGCCCGTGAGCATCGCGATGGGAGGCGGAAGATACACTCGCGCCAGAGCACTGTCAAGAGGTTTCTTCGTCTTCGTAAAGAAATATTTTTCGCGGAAAAGTTTTCCACCTGTGGATAACTTTTTAAGTAAAACCCGTGGCGTTTTTAGCTCTCGGCGGGAGGTCGAATGTGCTTTTTGTTAGACTAAATTCTGAGCCGCAATCCCCGTTCGTCGCACGCCTTCTCAGCCGCGTGTCGGCGTCGAGCCCGTGAACCACTTGCGTATGAAGAAGAGGCTGCCGACGACCGCCACGGCGGTCAGCGCGTACACGACGTAGTCGAAGCCGCGCGAGTCCATCAGCGCGACGAGCCTGCGACCGAAGTAGAGGACGAGCAGCGCTTCGACCGTGTAGCGCAGCCAGCGCCCGAAGAAGACTCCGGCGAGTAGGGGGAGGCGTGCGGTTTGCAGCGCGGAGGCGGCGATCATGGCGGCGCGGAAGGGGAAGGGCGGCGGCATGAAGCTCGCGACGAAGACCGCCAACCCGGCGCGCTTTTCCAGCCGCGTCGTGAACCACCCGATCTTCTTCGGCTCAACCAGTTTCTTGAGACCCTTCTCGCCCGCCTTGCGTGCTGGCAGATCGAGCAGAAAGACGCCAGCCGCCGCACCCAAGCCGGACATGAGCGGATAGACGAACCACCACGCCCCAGCCCCGCCGTCCGCGATGAGCCGCGTGAGCAGCAGCTCGTTGGCGAGCGGCAGATAGAGGTAAGAGCAGTCGAGCGTCTCCAACAGGAAAGGGCCGGCGAAGCCGAGCGTCACGAAGAGTCCGATGAGCGTGCGGGCGAAAGACCGCGAGAAGAAGATTGCCATGCGCCGAGGTCTCTCAATATCGTCGTAGTTGTCAGAGCGTGTGCCGGGATTTTACAACGCGCGGGGCGAAAGAGCCTGCCCGCGTGGCATGAAAGTCGGCGACGAGCGCGGGGAGTTGTGGAATACCGCTCGGGTGATCTGAGGAACGGCAAGTCGGGGTAGAAAAAACGTGCGGCGCGATCTCGGTTGATCGCGCCGCACGTCT
>JBJMGS010000433.1:0-2896 GCA_045807785.1 Pyrinomonadaceae bacterium | reverse complement strand
CCCGCGCGACCCAGCTCCTTCGAGCGACCGACGAGCCCCGTCTCGTAGCCCTGCGCCTTAAGGTTCATCTCGTCGGCGAACTTGTTCATCTGCGCCACCACGTCCGACTGCGAGCCGCCCGGCTTGACGTTGGCCGTCAGCGTCACCTGCCGCTGGCGGTTGCGTCGGTCAATCGCCGAAGGCCCCGTGCCCTCCTCGATCTTCACCAAGTTGTCGAGACTCACCCAGCCGAGTTTCGACGAGGTGGCAAACAGGCGCGACAAATTCTCCTTGCTCGCGCGCGCCTCGCCCACGGCGCGCAGGCGCACGTCGTACTGATCCGTGCCTTCGTTAAATGTCGAGACCTTCTGCCCCGCGACGAGCGTGTTCAGACTCTGCGCGATGTCGCCGACTTTGACGCCGAGGTCTGCGGCGCGCGCGCGGTCGATTTCGACTCTCAGTTCGGGCTTGCCGGAGACGAGCGACGAGTCGGCGTCAACTATGTCGGGGATCGTCTTCATCTTCTCCAGCAGCTTCTGCGAATACTCCGTGAGCTTTTGCAGGTCGGGCCCGCCGATGATGTACTGCACGTCGGAGTTCGCCTGCCCGCCGCCGGAGATCGCCTGCACCTGCGCGACGTTCGTGCGCAGATTCTCCTTCTGGTACGGCTGCAACATCTCGCGCGCTTTGACCATCAGGTCGGTCTGCGTCAGCGTGCGCTGCTCGATGGGTAGGAGACGGACATAGACGTTCGCGCTGTTGACGACCTGCTGCTGCCCGCCGCCGATGGTGACGAGCGTGTCGGTCACGCCGGGCAACTTCCTCAAGTCGGCGGCGATGCGTTCGAGCGTGTTCGAGGTGGCGGCGAGCGTCGAGCCTTCGGGCGCGCGCACGTTGACCTCAAACTGAGACTGGTCGTCAACGGGCAAAAAGTTTTTACCGACGAACATGAAAAGCGGCACGATGCTCACGATCACGAGCAGGCACAAGCCCACCACCGCCCAGCGGTGCGCCATCGACCACTTGAGCATCCACGTGTAAGTGACATCAATCGGTCGGTAGAAGCGACCCTGCTTCGACGAGTGGTTCGAGTCACGCTTCGTCTCGCGGGGTCGGGGGTCGGTGGTCAGGGATCGGGCGGAAGCAGGATCGGAGTCGCCTTCTTTCATCCACAGTTCCATCTTCTGCGGCGGGATGCTCTCGTCGATGCGTTTGTCCGGCTCTCCCGCGATAACGCGCGACTCGTCGGCGAGCACGGAAGAAGCATCACCTTCAGATGGCAGCACGGCAGTCGCGGGCGCGCGTTTGTCGCGCTTGCGCTTGATGAGGCGTGCGGCGAGCATCGGCGTCAGCGTGAAGGAGACGAGCAGGGAGACGCCGACGGCGAACGAGGCGGTCAGGCCGAACGACGACATGAAGCGCCCGACGATGCCGCCCATGAAGCCGACGGGCAGAAAGACGGCGAGCAGCGAGAGCGTCGTCGCCGTCACCGCCATCCCGATCTCGCGCGTGCCTTCGATGGCCGCCTGAAAGGGCGGCATCCCTTTTTCCTCGACGAAGCGGAAGATGTTTTCGAGCACGACGATGGCGTCGTCGATCACGATGCCGACCATTAGGGTCAGCGCGAGCAGCGTGATCATGTTGAGCGTGAAGCCCATCGCCGCCATCATGCCGAAGGTGGCGACGATGGAGGTCGGGATCGCGATCCCCGCGATTAACGTCGAGCGGAAGTTCCACAGGAAGAGGAAGACGACGATGGCCGCGAGGATGCTGCCCTCAACCAAGTGCGTCTCAATCGCCTCGACCGAAGCCTTGATGAACGTCGAAGAGTCGCCGATGACCTGCGTGCGGACGTTCGCCGGAAGCGTCGCGCTGATCTCGGCGAGCCGCTCCTTGACCGCGTCCGCCACCGCCACGACGTTCTGCCCAGACTGTTTCGAGACGACGAGCGTCACGGCGGGCTGGCCGTTCAGGCGCGCCGTCGTGCGCTGCTCTTCGGACGAATCCTCCGCGTAGCCGATGTCGCTGATCTTGACGGGATACACGCCGCGCGTCGAGACGGCGACGTTGTTGAAGTCCGCGGGGTTCACGACGCGACCGAGCGTGCGCACGGTCAGCTCGCGCGCACCCTCTTCGACGCGACCGCCCGGCACTTCCATGTTCTGCGCGCGCACTGCCGCCGCCACTTCCGGCACCGTCACGTTGAAGGCGCGCATCTTGTCCGGGTCGAGCTTGATCTGAATCTCGCGGCGAGCGCCGCCGATGATCTCGACGTTGCCGACGCCCGAAATGCTCTCGATGCGCTTCTTGATCTGCTTGTCGGCGATCTCCGTCACGTCGCGCAAATTGCGCGGCGAGGAGACGGCGATGCGAAGCACCGGCGCGGCGTCGGTGTCGAGCTTCTGGATGATCGGGGCTTCCGCGGTTTCGGGCAGATCGCCGATGATCAGGTTGACGCGGTCGCGTATCTCCTGCGCCGCCACGTCGGCGTTCTTCTCCAGGAGGAACTGGACGAAGACCTGCGACGCGCCCTCGACCGAGGTCGAGCGCAGCTCGTCGATGCCGCTGATGGTGTTGACGGCGGACTCGACCTTGTCCGTGATCTCGGTCTCGATCTCGCGCGGGCTCGCGCCCGGGTTGATGACCGTCACGGTGATCGTCGGGAAGTCGATCTTCGGGAAGAGATCGACGCCGAGCGAGACGAACGAGAAGAGCCCGACCACCGTCAGCGACAGAATGATCATCGTCGCAAAGACGGGGCGGCGGACACAGATTTCGGCAAGCTTTTGCATGGGTCTTGGTTAGCGATTAGCTGTTAGCTATTAGCTATTAGCCAAACCGCTCATCGCGTTCCGACACTCAACTGTTTCCACACTCAATTGTCTGGCTGAAAGCTAACAGCTAACAGCTAATCGCT
>JBJMGS010000432.1:0-18173 GCA_045807785.1 Pyrinomonadaceae bacterium | reverse complement strand
GCTGCTCGACCTTTGTGGGCGACCGATGATTGTGCGCGTCGCCGAGCGCGCGTCGTCCGCACGCAACGTCGCGCGCGTCGTTGTCGCTACCGACGACGCGAGGATTTACGAGGCGGTCGCGGCGGCGGGCGTCGAGGCGGTGATGACGCGCGCCGACCACGCGAGCGGCAGCGACCGTCTCGCCGAAGCCGCCGCCACGCTTCCCCTACAGTTCGATCTGATCGTCAACGTGCAGGGCGACGAGCCGCTGATCTCGCCGCGCACGATTGAGCGCGCCGTCGCCGCGCTCGCCGAGGACGCAGGAGCGGTCGTCTCGACGACCTGCGAGCCGATCACCGACGCGGCTGACGCGTTGAGTCCCGATGTGGTGAAGGTCGTCATGGATGCGCGCGGCTACGCGCTCTACTTCTCTCGCGCGCCTGTTCCTTTCCCGCGCGAGGCGGTGCGCCGTCACGGCTCGCTTGCCGCCGCGCTCGAAGCCGAGCCCGCGCTCGTCTCAACTTTCCGCAAGCACACGGGGCTCTATGTCTATCGGCGCGACTTTCTCGCCGAGTACGCGCGCCTCCCGCAGAGTCGGCTCGAACGCGAGGAGTCGCTCGAACAGCTACGCATCCTCGAACACGGCGCACGCATCCGCGTCGTCGAAGTCGAAGAACCTTCAATCGGCGTGGACACCCCAGCGGACTTGGAGCGCGTGCGCGCAATCTGTGAACTGGAAGTCGGACATGTCTAAGAGTTAGGAGAGAGATGCCTAAATATATTTTCGTCACGGGCGGCGTAGTTTCAAGTTTGGGAAAAGGTCTCGCGGCTTCTTCCATCGGCTGCCTGCTCGAAGCGCGCGGGTTGACGGTCGCGCTCATCAAGCTTGATCCGTACATCAACGTCGATCCCGGCACGATGTCGCCCTTCCAGCACGGCGAGGTCTTTGTCACAGACGACGGCGCGGAGACCGATCTCGACCTCGGTCACTACGAGCGCTTCACCAACGCGCGGCTCTCGCAGTTGAACAACTGGACGACGGGTCGCATCTACCTCTCCGTCATCGAGAAGGAGCGGCGCGGCGATTACCTCGGCAAGACCATTCAGGTCATCCCCCACATCACCGACGAGATCAAGAAGGCGGTGCGCGCCGTCGCGGAGAAGGACGAGCCGGACATCGTGCTCGTCGAGATCGGCGGCACGGTCGGCGACATCGAAAGCTTGCCGTTCCTCGAAGCCATCCGCCAGATGGGCAATGAAGAGGGGCACGGCGGCGCGATCTTCATCCACCTCACGCTCGTGCCCTACATCGCCGCCGCGGGCGAACTCAAGACCAAGCCGACGCAGCACTCCGTCCGCGAGTTGCGCGAGATCGGTATCGCCGCAGACATCCTGCTCTGCCGCTCCGACCGGCGACTGTCGCGCGATCTGCGCTCGAAGATCGCGCTTTTCTGCAACGTGGATGATCGCGCCGTGATCACCGCCGAAGACGTGGACACGATCTATCAGGTGCCGCTCGCCTTCCACGAACAGGGCCTTGACGATCTCGTCATTGAAAAACTCCAACTGCAAGACCGCGCCCCGCGCGCAGACCTCTCCTACTGGCGCGAGCTGGTCGCGACCGTGCGCGACCCGGCGGCGGGCGAAGTGACCGTCGGCATCGTCGGCAAGTACGTCGAGCTGGAAGACTCTTACAAGTCTCTACGCGAGGCGCTGACGCACGGCGGCGTCGCCAACAACGTGCGCGTCAACGTACGCTGGGTCGAGTCCGAGGAGTTGATGGACGACAACTTCGAGGATCGTCTGCGCGACTTCGACGCCATCCTCGTGCCCGGCGGCTTCGGGCGACGCGGCGTCGCCGGAATGATCCGCGCCATCACCTTCGCGCGCAAATCCCGCACGCCCTACTTCGGCATCTGCCTCGGCATGCAGACCGCGACCATCGAGTACGCGCGTTCCGTCTGCGGGCTGACGAACGCCGACTCAACCGAGTTCGACGCCGAGACGCCGCACCCCGTCATCTTTAAGCTACGCGACCTGGTCGGCGTCGAGGAGTTGGGCGGCACGATGCGACTCGGCTCGTGGGCGTGCAAGCTCGCGCCGGGCAGCCTCGCGCGCGAGGTGTACGGCGGCGCGGAAGAGATCGGCGAGCGCCACCGCCACCGCTACGAGTTCAACCCGGAGTTTCGTGGACTACTCGCGGGCGCGGGGCTCGTCTTCAGCGGCGAATCGCCCGACGGCAAGTTCGTCGAGATGGTGGAACTACCGCGCGACGCGCACCCATGGTTTCTGGGCTGCCAGTTCCACCCCGAATACAAGTCTAAGCCGCTTGCGCCGCACCCGCTCTTCGCCTCCTTCGTCCGCGCCGCGCTGGAGAACCGCCTCCGCAACGAAGCGTCAATCGCCAGCGAACCCAAGACCGAAATCTCCGCGCCCGAACGGATCGGCGTCGCGGGGGACGACTGAGAGAAAGGATGAGGGATGAGGGATGAAAGCGTGATTATTCACGTTGAGTTGTCATACTTTCATATTTCATCCCTCAGCCCTCATCCTTACATCCTGCCTCGCTGTACATTTCCCGCCGGAAACGGGACAATAACAGCCGAAAATAGTCATTCGTTGATCGTGAATAGCTCGGAGAGCAGGTTCTGCTATTTACGATTTTCGATTCGCGATTTACGGCTTTTATGCTCCACTGTTCCCAGTGCGGTCGTCATTACGCCCAGGGCATCACGTCTTGCCCGCAGGACGGGACGCCGCTGCGCGCCGACGAGACGCTCGTCGATTACGTCCCGCGCGATCCACTCATCGGTCAGGTGCTCGATGAAAAATATCGCCTGGACGAGCGGCTCGGCGAGGGCGGCATGGGGACGGTTTACCGCGCCACGCACCTCTTGATTGATCGCCCCGTCGCGCTGAAAGTTTTGCACCCGCGCTTCGTTGAGGACGACTCGGCGCAGCAGCGTTTTCGGCGAGAGGCACGCGCCGCCGGGCGGCTTCAGCACCCGAACGCCGTCGCCGTCACCGACTTTGGGCGCACTGCGGACGGCTACGTCTATATCGTCATGGAGCTGCTCGAAGGCGGCACGCTCCGCGAGCTGTTGGCGAAGGAAGCGCCACTCGCGGTTGAGCACGCGGTCGGGCTCATGTCGCAGATCGCGGCGGCGGTCGAGGCGGCACACGAGGGCGGCGTCATCCACCGAGACTTGAAGCCGGGCAACATCTTCGTCGTGCAGCGCAAGGGGCTGCCGCCCGTCGTTAAGGTGCTCGACTTCGGCATCGCCAAGCTCGCCGCCGAGAGTCTCGACGACTCTGACGCGAGAAACCTGACGCAGACCGGAGTGATGATCGGCACGCCGCGCTACATGTCGCCCGAACAGTGCGACGGCGAACACCTGACGCCCGCGTCCGACGTGTACAGCCTCGGCATCATCTGCTACGAGATGCTCACGGGCGAGGTGCCGTTTAACGGGCCGACGCCGCTCGCCGTCGCCCTGCAACATTCGTCGAAGCCGCCGCGCCCGCCGCGCGAACTCGTCGCGTCGATTCCGCCCGAGTTGGAAACGCTCGTCCTGCACGCGCTCGCCAAGAAGCCGGAAGAGCGACCGGCGGACGCGGGCGCGTTCCGCGACGAACTGCTCGCGACGGCGCGAAGGCTCGGACTGACGGCGACCGAGTCGGGCTTCGTGCAAGCGAATGGTGCGCCGACGAACGGCGATGGCAAGACGCCTTCGGATCGCTTGCTCATCGATCTCGCACAGCCACGCGCCGAGCCGACTGCGGCGGGCTCACGCGCGGGCGTGAGGACGGGCGAGACGACTGTGCTCGCGAGCACGGCGGAGCAGCGGCGTGCGACTGGGTCGCTCGCCCCGGCGACGACCGCCGCCGAGTTGCTGCCGTCGCACGCGCCCGCCATCACGCGCTATCAAGTCTTTCTCAGCCGGCGCGGGCGGCTCGCATGGCTGGCACAGCCGCCAGCCTTGATCGCCCTCGCCATCGCGCTCCTCGTCGTCGTCACCATCACCGCGAGCGTCGTCCGTTCGCGAAACGCGAGCGCCGTCGGCGCAGAAGCGGATGCGAACGCCGCATCGTCGCCGTCGCCCAACGCTTCGGCGTCGCCCGCGCCATCGCCGACGGCGGAAGCGTCTGCGGGCGAGCACGGAGAGGTGGGCGGCAAAGCTCGGCAGCCGGAAAAGGGCGCGAACCACGCTAGCCGCAAGCCCGCGAAAGGGAACCGCGTCGTCAGAACTCTGAAGAAGATTTTCAAGAATCCGTTCTAGGAGCGGTTAGCGATTAGCTGTTAGCTTTTAGCCAAACCAAATCCTTGATCTTTCTTTTCTTGCTAACCGCTAATAGCTAACAGCTAACAGCTACCCCATGACTGCTCAATTCGACATCAAGCCTTTCCAGATCGGCGACGTCACTTTCGGCGACGGTCGGCTGGCGATCATCGCCGGGCCCTGCGTCATCGAGTCTGAGGAGCACGCGCTGATGATGGCGCGCGAGTGTGCGCGCCGCGCGCGTGAGGCCGGGCTCGGCTACGTGTACAAGGCTTCGTTCGACAAGGCGAACCGCTCGTCGCACGAGAGCTTCCGCGGTCGCGGCATGGAGCAGGGGCTCGAAGTCCTCAGCCTCGTAAAGCGAGAGGTCGGCGTGCCGGTGCTCACGGACGTGCACGACATATCGCAGGTCGAGCGTGTGGCGGAAGTCGTTGACGTTTTGCAAATTCCCGCCTTCCTCTGTCGTCAAACTGATCTCATCGTCGCCGCCGCGCAGACCGGGCGCGCGTTGAACGTGAAGAAGGGACAGTTTCTCGCGCCTGCGGACGCGCGCAACATCGTGGCGAAGGCGCGTGCCGCCGGCTGCGAGAAACTTTTGCTCACGGAGCGCGGCGTCTCCTTCGGCTACAACAATCTGGTCGTGGACATGCGCTCGTTTCCGATCATGCGTGGTTTCGGCGCGCCCGTCGTCTTCGACGTGACGCACAGCCTGCAACTGCCGGGCGGCCTGGGTCATGCAACGGGCGGGCAGTCGGAATACATCGAACCGCTGGCGCGCGCCGGAGTCGCCTGCGGCGTGGACGCAGTCTTCATGGAAGTCCACGAAGCTCCTGAGCGCGCACTCTCGGACGGGCCGAACGCCCTGCCGCTCGCGCGCATGGCGCCGCTCCTCGAATCGCTCCGCGCCATGCACGAACTCGCCGCGCGCGCCGCGAACGCGCAGCCCTGACTCGCCCCCTGTTGGAGGCTCAAGACGGAGGGAGGTACGCCGTTTATGCTTCGTCGCAAACAGATCATCGCTCTCGGCGCTGTGGTGCTCTTCTTCGCCGGTGGCGTCGGCGCGTTCGTCTCGGTCGAGGCGCAAAAGCGAGCCCGCGCCGGCGCGAGCCGGAAGACGGAGGAGCAGGGCGGGCTCGATCTCTTCGCGGAGCACCGCAGTTGGGCGCGCGTCAACCCCGCGCCCGCGCGGATGGACCCGGCGACGGCGGCGCTCTGCCGCGCTCCGACGCCCGTTAACGACGGGCGCGGCACGCAAGGCCCGCATCAGGCGAAGTACCTAGACGTTTATGTCAACCCAGTCGGCGCGAAGGCGATGACCGGCGAAGACGGCGCAGAGTTTCCACGCGGCTCGATCATCGTCAAAGAGAAACTGGCGCGACCGGGCGACGACACGGTCGAGCTGATGACCGCTATGGTCAAGCGTGAGGCGGGCTTCAACCCGGAGAGCGGCGACTGGGAATACTTCGTCGTCAACGGCGCGGGGACGCAGATTCAGGCGCGCGGCAGGCTGGACAACTGCACGGCGTGCCACGTCGGGCGGAAAGAGTTGGACTACACTTTCCGCACCTATCTGCCTTCCGCCACGTTCGAACAAGTCAGGCAGCAAGCAGCACGCCACCAACAGTAGCGTCCGCACACTCTCTCTGTGATCTCTGTGCCCTCTGTGGCTAGTTTGTAATGACTCATAAAATTCGGACGAAGACTCTCACTGAACGTATGAGAACTCTGCGCAATCTACTCCTCTTGAGCGCCGCGCTCTTTTGCGCCGCCCACGTCGCCCTCGCGCAGGAAGAGGCGCGCGCCGCGTGGCAGGTAACGCAGTTTGACATCAAAGCTGACGTGCCCGCGGCGAGCGCGGAGCACACGCTCGCCGCCCGCGCCACGATCACGGCGCGCAACGTCGGACAGGGCGCGGGCAGTACCTTCACCGTGCGCCTCAACCCGGCGGCGGAGATCAAGTCCGTGACGGTCGCGGACGCCCCGGCGCGCTTCATCAGTCGCGCCGAGGCGCGCACGAAGTTGCAGCAGGTGACGATAACGCTCGCCGCGCCCGCCGCGCCTAGCGCCAGCCTCAAAGTCTCTTTCGATTACACGCTGCCGCTTCAGACGAACTCGGGTCTCGCCGCGATCTCGAACGAGGGCGCGCAATTTCTCCCGCTCTCTTTCTGGTATCCGTCGCCGAACTCGACCTTCTCGCCGCGCGGCGCCGACCTCGCGCCCGTGCGGCTGACAGTCAACTCCGCGGGCGGCGACACGGTCGTCTCAGCGGGGCAGGCAAGCGGCGCGACCTTCGAGCAGAAACTCCCGGCGCAGCCGTTCTTCGTCACGGGCAAGTGGGACGCGGTTGAGGGCGCGGGAGACGCGCGCGGCGTGACGGCGCTGCTGCCGCGCGGCGCGACCGCCGACGAACGCAAGCGCGCCGAGGCGCTCGTCGCTTATGCCGCCGCCGCGCGCACATATTTTTCGACGATGCTCGGCGGCTCTGCCGACGCGCCCATCCGCCTCGTCGCGGCGAACCGTGGCGCGGGCTTCGACATGAGCGGCACAGTCCTCGTCGAGCCCGCCGTCTTCCGCCGCGCCAAGCTCGACTCGACGACCGCGCTTCTGGTCGCCGAGTCAGTCGCGCGTCTCTGGATCGGCGGCGTCACCCCCGTGCGCGGCGAAGGCGCGGGCGTCGTGCGCGAGGGGCTGACGCGCCACCTCGCGGTCGAGTTTCTGGCGAAGCAGTTGGGCGCGGAGGCAGCCGACTCGGAGCGTCTGCGCGAGCGCGTCGCCTTCGCGGCCATCGCCAGGCACGACTCGCCGCTCGCTTTGATGACGCCGCTCGAACCGAACTACCTGACCTCCGTTGCCGACAAGGGCGCGATGGTCTGGCGTCTCGCCGCGCGCGCGCTGGGTCCCGACGCGTTCCGCGCCGTCGTCCAATCGCTCTTCCAGAACGGGAGCAGCGGCGAGATCACGCTCGCGTCCTTCCGCTCGCTGCTCGTCGCTGCGGGTGGGGAGAAGATGAAGGCGTTGCTCGACGCCGAGCTGGATCAGCCGACGCTGACCGACCTGCTCGTCGGCATGCCGCACCAAGGCGCGGGCGGCTGGACTGCCGCGCTGCGCAACACGGGTCCCTTCGACGTGACCGTGACGGTCGCGGCTCGCACGAGCACCGGCGCGCGCGTGACCACCGAGACGACAGTCAAGGGAACGGACTTCGGTGAGGCGATCTTTAGCGCGGATCGTCAGATTTTTATCGTCCGCGCCGAGATCGATCCCGAAAAACTCTACCCACAAGTTGACTACGATAACGATGAGTCTCCGCACCACGCAGCCCTCGACGCCGCGCTCGACGAGGCGACGCGCTCGCTCACCGCGCAGGACTACGCGCACGCTGAACAACTCGCGACTGATCTAGTCGCGCGCCAGCCGCTCATGCAGGACGCGCGCATCCTGCTCGCCCGCGCCCTGCTCGAACAGAACAAACTCGCCGACGCCGAACGGGAGTTTCGCGCGGCGGCGAACGCGGCTTTGCCCGCGCCCTCGACGCTTGCCTGGTCGAACATCGGTCTCGGCGAGATCAGTTTACGCAAGGGTCAGGCGGCGGAAGCGTCCAGACTCTTCACCGAGGCGATTCGCGCCGAAGGCGGCTACCCGCCGACGCTCGCCGCGCGCGCCGCGCGCCTCAGAGCCGAGTCGGCGCAGGGCGCGTCCTCACCCGCGGTCGACGAGGCCGTGCGCGCGTTCGTCGCGCAACTTGATGCGGCGATCAAGGGCGGCAGGAAGTCGGAGATCGATCCGCTCATCGCGCCGGGCGAACTCGCCACCTTCTCGAAGGGCATCGTCGGCAGCCAGCCGGAAATCTGGCAGACGAAAGTGCTGCGCACCGAATCGCTCGGCGGCGACCGCGTCGCGGCGGACGTGCAGATCACTGCGCGCACGCTCGGCAAGGATCAGAGCGGCACGGCGGTGCTCGTCCTCACGCGCGCAGGCAGTCGCTTCCTGCTCTCCGAAATTCCGATCTTCGAGGTGCACTAGGGCGATGCCGGACGCCGAAGAGATCGGACGCCGCGCGGCGCGCGTCAAACTGCTGCTGCTCGACTGCGACGGCGTGCTCACAGACGGGCGCATCACCCTGCTCGACGAAGGCGACGAGGAAAAAAGCTTTCACACGCGCGACGGTCACGGTCTCGTTCTGCTGCACCGCGCCGGTCTCCAATCAGCCGTCATCTCCGGGCGCACCTCTTCCGCTCTCGCACGCCGCGCGCGCGATCTCGGCATCCAACATCTCAGGCAGGGCACGCACGACAAGATCGTCGAGTTCCGCGAAGTGCTCGAAGCGGCGGGCGTGACGCAAGACGAGACGGCGGTCGTCGGCGACGACGTGACCGACATCCCGCTCATGCGCCGCGCCGCCCTCGCCGTCGCCGTCGCCGACGCGACCGCCGACACGCGCGCCCACGCGCACTACGTCACGCAACTCCCCGGCGGCTTCGGAGCCGTGCGCGAAGTCTGCGAGCTGATCCTCAAGGCGCAAGGGAAGTGGGAAGAGTTAATGCGCCGCTACGTGGAAGGCTAAGCCACCGCCTACCCGCTCCCGCCTCACCTCTTTTGTCCATCATCCCTGTTCTTGTTGCCGCCGAGGCGTCAGTCGAGTGTGATGCTCGGAAAAGTGCCACACGCCTGACGCAGCGCCGGGCGCGTGCGGCTTATCCTCGGCAAGATTTGATGAAGCCCGGCTGGGCGGAGGAAGAGGATGAAAATAATGAGCCGTCGCACACTTGTACTAATCGCCGTCACCGGCTTACTCGGCTTTACCCAGACCGCGCGAGTCGCCGTCACGGCGCAGGGCGTTGCCGCGCGACCCGTCGCGGAGAACCCGCTGCGCTCCGCGCGAAGCATCTTCGTCCGCAGCAAGTCCGTGTACTTCAAGCCTTCGACGTTGGAGCACGCGCTGATTCAGCATGACGAGTTGCGGCAGTGGGGCTTGGCAGTGACGAGGAGCGAGGCGGGTGCCGATCTGATTATCGAGGTGGGGCGCAAAGTCTTTACCACGAGCTTCGTTTACAGCGTGATCGATCCGAAGACCCAGACTGTGGTGGCGAGCGGGAGGGTCAACTCCATCGGCGGCACGGTCGAAGGGAAGATCACGCACAGCCTCATGCAAAAGCTGCGCGCTGCCCACCAACAGTGAGCCGCGAACGCCAGTCAGCCCACAGAATTCGTCGCCCTTTAACGATCACCATGCCACGGCGTAGCGTCCCCGACGCGGATCAGCCCCGCCACTGATGACGCCGGTGCGCGCGTCGTAAACGATGACGGTCGGCGCGGAGAGCGTGCCGTAGGCGGACTGGACTTTGACGCGGTGGCCGCGCGTTTCGAGTTGCTTGATCGTCGCGTCCGAGACGCGCGACTCGACGTTGAGCGAGCCGGGCAGGAAGGCATGATCGTCGAAGGAGCTGACAAGGTGTTGGGTGTCGAAGCGCGGTGCCTCGACCGCCTCCTGTGGGTTCATGCCGAACTCGACGATGTTGAGGAAGACTTGCAGGAGCGCCTGATCCTGATTGTCGCCGCCCGGCGTGCTCAAGACCATGTAGGGTTCGCCACTCTCTTTGAGCACGATGGTCGGCGTCAGAGTGATGCGCGGACGCTTGCCCGGCGCGACGACGTTCGGGCTGTTCGCGTCGAGCATCGCCGACTGTAGGCGCTGGCCCATCAGCACACCCGTATCGCCCGCGACCAGCGCCGGGAGCCACGCCCCCGAAGGCGTCGCGCTGAACAGGTTGCCGTCTTTGTCTATGACGTTGACGCACGTCGTGTCGTTGGCGCGCTCAAGCGGCGAGACGTGCGACTCGCCCGCCCGCGGCGCTTGCACGTCGGCGAGGAGCGGCTTCATCGCGACCGGGTCGCCCGGCTGGTAGTCGAGCGAGGCGCGCTCCTGATTGATGAGCGTGCGGCGCATCGCGGCGTAATCCTTTGAGAGAAGTTGCGCGGTCGGGATTTTCACGAAGTTCGGATCGCCGTAGTAGCGGTCGCGGTCGGCGAAGCCGAGCTTGAGCGCCTCGGCGAGCGCGTGGATGTAGTCGGGCGAGTTGTGCCCCAGCTTTTTCAGGTCGTAGCCTTCGAGGATGTTGAGCGTCTCGACGAGCGCCGGCCCCTGCGTCCAGAAGCCGGGCTTGTAAATCTGGTAGCCGTGATACGTGCCGCGCGCGGGCTCGCCCACCTTCGCGTGGAAGCCGGCTAAATCCTCCGCCGCGAGCAGCCCTCCGTTCGCCTGCATGTACGCGCCGATGTGCCTGCCGATGTCGCCTCTGTAAAAATAGTCGCGCGCCGCCGCGAGCGCCGCCTGACGACCGCGCGGGCGTGCGGCGGATTCGGCGGCGACGATTGATCGGAGCGTGCGCGCCAGATCGGCTTGCACGAAGATGTCGCCTGGCTGCGGGACTTCGCCGTTCGGCAGGAACGTACGCTTCGCGTCCGGCCATTTCGAGAAGACGGGCGCGAGGCGGCGGATGTAGTCAACGCGCAGCTCGTCGATGGGGAAGCCGTCGGCCAGTTCAATCGCCGGTTGCATCACCTCGCCGAGCGACATCGTGCCGAAATTGTCGAGCGCCGTCACACACGCGTCGAGCACGGCGGGCACGGTCGCGGGCAGAGGCCCCGTCGAAGGGATGTACACGGAAGCGGTCGGCGGCGGGTTCGTCGTCACATCCGAGCCGAGCCAGGGCGGGGGGTAAACTTTTCGCACCTCCGGTTTTCGCTGGCGCTCTCTGGACATCACGTCGCCGGATGTCTGAGCCTGTGAGTTGGTGTTCGCCTGCTGGCCGTTAGACTGCGCCGCTGCGTTGTCGGGCGCGGTGCCCGCTTCTTTCTGCGCGCTCCTCGCGTGCTCGACGAAGAACTCGCGCGTCGCCTTGCGTGGTGCGGTGCCCATGCCTTCGACGGCGGCGACGGGCTTGCCCTTGAGCTTGATGAGGATCGGTACCTCGCCGCCGAAAGAGAAGTGGGAGAACTCGATAACGGACGCCGCGAGGATCGTCGCGACGCCCGCGTCCACGGCGTTGCCGCCGCGCTGCAAGATGCGCATCCCCGCCTCGACCGAAAGCGGGTGCCCACCCGCGACGACGCCGCGCCGCCCGCGCACGACCGGGCGGAACGTGTCCGCCGAAGAGGCACGCGGCGACGCCGTGAACAACATCGAGCAGAGAATCGAGAGCGCGCACGCGCCCTCTAACTTCTTCGACCGAATTCGCATGGCTCACTCCAATCGAAAATTTTCGGGCGGGAGGGCAGGGGCAATCTACAGCGACTCGAAGTATAGCTCGTCCACGTAGCACCAGCCCCACAGCTCGCCCGGCTCGAACGACTTGATGACGGGGTGCGCGCTCGCGCGGAAGTGTTTCGTCGCGTGCCGGTTCTTCGAGTCGTCGCAGCAGCCGACGTGCCCGCACGACAGGCACAGGCGCAGATGTACCCACGCGTCGCCGGTCCTGAGACACTCTTCGCACCCGCGCGCGTGCGGCGTCACGTCGCGAATCTCTGCGAGGTGCGCGCAGGAGGTCTGGGCTGCGTCAGTTTCTGCACTCACGGGTGTGCATGATAAACGAAAACGTTGCGGCAAGTCAGCGGCGGGACAGCGATGCGTCAGCAATTCGTCAACGACTTCGGGCGCGCTTCTTCTTTTTCTTGCTAGCCGCCATGCGGTGTTGCTGCCGTTGCTCCAACTCGTCCATGACCCCTTTGAAGTGCTCGCGGGTGAGGCTGACGAAGGTCTGCATAACGGGCGGTTGGTAGCTGCCCGCGAGGTAGGCGAAGCCCAGTTCCGAGTTGATCTGCGCGCCCTCGATCCACCAGCGCACCAGACGCCCCTCGGCGATCTCATCGACCGCCGACTGGAACGGCACGATGCCGACGCCCATCCCGCGCTCGACCATCTTCTTGATCGAGTTCGTGCGCGCCAATTCCATCACCACGCGCGGGCGCAAACCGGCCTGCTCGAAGAAGTCGTCGATGAGCCGGCGCGTGTTGCCGCCGCGCTCGCCGAGGAGCAGCTTCTCGCCCGCGAGCGCGAACGCGCTGACGACGCGCTGCCCAGCTTGCGGGTGCGTGGGGCTCGCGATGGCGATCAGCTCGTCGCGCAGCAGTAACTCCGACTGCACGCCGCGCACGTCAACGGGCAGCGAGACGAAGGCGATGTCGAGATCGCCCGCGACGATCTGACGCACCAGCGCGGCACTCGTGCCCGAAGTGACGGACACATCGGCGTGCGGGTGATCGTTGTGAACCTCGCGCAGGATTTCCGGCAGCGGATCGGAGCTGAACATGGCGGAGGCGCTCCCGACGCGCAGCCGACCGTGCGCCGTGCCGGAAAGCTCCGCCAGCTCCGCGAGCGCGCCGTCGTGCTCACGCAGGATGCGCTGCGCGCGTTCGAGCAGACGCTCCCCAGCCTCCGTCAGCACGCAGCGCCGCGGCGTGCGGATGAAGAGCGGCAGCCCGACCTCGTTCTCCAGTTGGCGAATCTGCATGCTGATCGCCGCCTGCGTGACGTGGACGCGCGCCGCCGCCGCCGTGAAGGTGCGCGTGTCGGCAATTGCCGCGAGCGCCCGAAGCTGCCTAATCTCCATCCAAGTCTCCCGCCATCAGTGTTAATTATCGAGCGGATAAAATCTTTTAGTTTCCATTATATGTCAACTCTTCCTACAATCAATCGGAATTTTCGTAACACCCCGTCACAGTTGGCGCGGCGGCCCGCCGCCCGGCACCCAGACGATGAAGGCGAGACACCAACCCCCAGCCCGCGAAACCGCGCCCAACAAACTGTCGGCGCACGCGCTCACCCTCGGCGTGGACGGGGGCGGCACGAAGACGCAGGCGATTATCGCCGACGAGAAGGGGCGCGTCGTCGGCGAAGGGCTCGCCGGGGCGTCGAACCCTCTGCGCGTCGGCGTCAGTCAGGCTGCCGCCGCCGTGCGCGAGGCTTTCCACCGCGCGCTCGACGACGCGGGCGCGCGCCGCTCCGAAGTCGCCGCCGCAGAAGTCGGGCTCGCGGGCGTCCGGCGCGAGGATTTGCGCGACCGTATGCGCGACGAGCTGGCGTCGCTCGGCGTCGGCGCGGTCGAGGTTGTGACCGACGCCGAGATCGCGCTCTACGGCGCGACGAACGGCGAGCCGGGGCTCATCCTGATCTCGGGCACGGGCTCGATCTGCTGCGGCAAGAACGCGCGCGGGCGACACACGTGCGCGGGCGGCTGGGGACCTATCGTCGGCGACGAGGGGAGCGGGTCGTGGATCGCTCGGCGCGCGCTCGTCGCCGTGGCGCGCGCCACGGACGGGCGCGGGCGACCGACGGCGCTCGTCGCGCCCTGCCTCGAATACTTTAAGATCGCCACAGCGGAAGACCTCTCGACGGCCATCTACGCGCCGTCTCTGACGAACGAGCGCATCGCCGGTTTCGCCCGGCTCGTCGTCGAGACGGCGAAGGGCGACGACGAGGTGGCGCACGAGATCTTGCGCGCGGCCGGGCGCGAGCTGGCGCGCGCGGCGGTCGCCGTCATCCAGAAGCTGCGCATGGAGCGCGAAGAGTTTCAGGTGGCCTACGTCGGCGGAGTCTTCAAGGCGGGCGCGCTCATTTTGAACCCCATGCGCGAAGAGATCACACGCGTCGCCCCGCGCGCACGCCTCTCGCCCCCGCAGCTCCCGCCCGCACTCGCCGCCGCGCGCATGGCGCGCGCGCAACTCCCGGCGCTGGCTCTCGCGGGGTGACTGCTCGTCAATCGTTAATCGTTAATCGTTAATCGTGAAAGGTTATTAAGCATCCCCTCCGCACAATGTTAAAGACGACTCAGTCTGGAATTCACCCGACGACGATTCGCGATTGACGATTCACGATTAACGACCTTAGCTATGCGCCCAGACGACGCTGAACCAATCCCCATCACCGAGCAGGAGAACCCGCGCACCGCGAACTTGAGCGAGCTGCCCGCCGCGGAGATCGTGCGCCTGATGAACGAGGAGGACGCGCGTGTCGCCGTGGCGGTCGGTCTCGTGCTCGCGGATGTGGCGCGCGCGGTCGAGCGCATCGTCGAGCGTTTGCGCGCGGGTGGTCGCCTGTTCTACGTCGGCACGGGCACGTCGGGACGCCTCGGCGTGCTGGACGCGTCAGAGTGCCCGCCGACTTTCGGTGTCCCGCCTGAGCTGGTGCAGGGGATCATCGCCGGCGGCTACGAGGCACTTCATCGCGCGACCGAAGCGTCCGAGGATGACGGGGAGGCGGGCGCGCGCGATCTCGACGCGCGGGGCGTCGGCGGTGCAGACGCGGTCGTCGGCATCGCCGCTTCGGGTCGCACGCCGTACACCATCGGCGCGGTCGAGCACGCGCGCCGACTCGGAGCGTTCACGGCTTGCGTCACGTGCGCGCCCGCGTCGCTCATCACGCGGGCGGTGGATGTGGCAATCGTGCCCGTCGTTGGGGCGGAAGTGTTGGCGGGCTCGACGCGGCTCAAGGCGGGGACGGCGCAGAAGCTGGTCTTGAACATGCTCTCGACTGCGACGATGATCCGGCTCGGCTACGTGCGCGGCAATCGCATGACGAATATGCTGCCACGCAACGAAAAGCTGCGCGCCCGCTCCGCACGCATCTTCGCCGCCGAGGCGCAGACTGATGAAGAGACGGCGCGCGCCGCGCTCGAAGCGGCGGGCGGCGACCTGCGCATCGCCCTCGTGATGCACCGCGCGCACAGCACGCGCGAGCAAGCAGAGCGCGCCCTCGCCGACGCGCGCGGCGTGGTCGAGCGCGCCGTCGAGGCTCTCGTCAAACGCGGCGACCGTTGAGCAGAGCGCCGCGCGCGGTCTTCTTCGCGCCAACGCGCTGGTGTATGATTGCGCCGCCGCCGGGCTCTTCGAGCCGCGTCGGAAACGTCGCCCAAAGAATCATCTGCCGCATACCTGCTCTGATCGCTAGGCGTTTTGAAGCTCGTCGAAACTCGCCCCGCGTCCGCGCGCCGTCCGCCGCGCGCGACTCGCCATGGTGAACCCTGATGCGCGCACTCGATCTCGTCATCATCTTCGGCTACCTCGTCGGCATCACGCTCTTCGGCGTCCTCTTTTCCGGCAAGCAGAAGACGACGAAAGACTACTTCCTCGGCGACCGCAGCGTGCCATGGTGGGCGATCGCCGCGTCCATCGTCGCGACCGAGACTTCCACCATCACGTTCATCTCCGTGCCCGGCGTGGCGTTCGCGCGCGGCGGCAACTTCCAGTTCCTCCAGCTCGTCTTCGGCTACATGCTCGGGCGCGTCGTTATCTCGCTGCTCTTCATCCCGTCCTACTTCCGCGGCGAGCTGCTGACGGTCTATCAACTCCTCGAACGCCGTTTCGGGCAGCGCATCAAGATGCTGGCCGCCGCGCTCTTCGTCGTGATGCGTAACATCGCCGACGGCGTGCGGCTGCTGCTGACGGCAATCGTCCTCGCGGCGGTCTATACGGCGTTCCAGCCGCAGGCGAACGTGACGACGATCATCGTCTGGTCGATTGTCCTGCTCGGCGCGGTGATGATCGTCTTCACCTATTTCGGCGGGATGGAGGCCGTGATCTGGGTCGAGGTCGTCCAACTCGGCATCTACCTGGCGGGCGCGCTCGCCGCCGCGTTCGTGCTCGCCGCCGGAATCAAGGGCGGCTTCGGTGAGGCGGTCGCGCTCGGCAAGGGTTACGGCAAGTTCAATCTGATCGATCTCGGTTTTCGCTGGACTGACTACACCATCAGCTCGCCGACGAGTTTCTGGTCGGCGCTGCCGTGGAGCGGCGGCAAGTGGAGTTTCCATCTGCCAGTCGATCTGACGAAGACGTACACGCTCTGGGCGGGACTGTTGGGCGGCTGCTTCCTGACGATGAGCACGCACGGGACGGATCAGTATCTCGTGCAACGCTACCTCTGCACGGATCGACCGCGCCGCGCGGCGCAGGCACTCTTGTCAAGCGGCGCGGTCGTCTTCGCGCAGTTCGTCGGCTTCCTCTTCATCGGCGTCCTGCTCTTCGCCTTCTACCAGCCCCACGCAGACCCGGCTTACGCGACGCTCACGGCGGGCGCGGCGACGCTGCCCATCGAGGGCGCATTCCAGTCGGTGCCGAGCGACAGCGTCTTCCCGCACTTCATCACGCGCCACATGCCTTCGGGCTTGTCGGGGTTGGTCGTCGCTGCCATCTTCGCCGCCGCACTCTCGTCGTCGCTCAACTCGATTGCCGCGACCGCCGTCAACGATCTCTACAAGCCGTTCGCGCCCCGCCGCGACGACAGGCATTACCTGCGCGTCTCGCACTGGCTGACGCTCGTCTGGGGCGTCGTGCAGATCGCGGTCGCGCTATTGTTCATGAGCCAGAACCGCTCGGCGCTCGATCAGGCGCTCTCCATCGCGTCGCTCGTCAACGGTCCCGTGCTGGGCGTCTTCCTCGTCGGCACGTTTTTGCGCCGCGCCAGCGAGCCGCCCGCGCTCGTCGGGATGCTCACGAGCATGGTCGTCATGCTCTACATACGTTTCATGACGCCGCTCGCGTGGACGTGGTACGTGCTGCTGGGGAGCGCCGTCACGTTCCTCGTTGCGTTCGCCGTGACGCCTTTCTTCAAACGCGCGCCCGCAGGTAAGCAAGACGAACTCGCGCCTGCGGTCGCGACCGATTAGTCTGCGGAACAGTTTCTCGCCGATGATGAAAGCTAGAAGCAAACGGTCTCTGAACTGCATCGCGACGAGCGGCATCGCGACAGTCATCGCCCTTTTCGCGTTCGCGCCGTCCGCCGCGAACCGCGCTCAGCCGCCCGCGCCGCCGACGACGAACGCGGCGCGCTGCGTCGAACTCAGTCGCGACGCGAAAGGCAAGGCAGCCGCGCGACCCTATTCGCGCACGCCTTCGCGCGAAGCGGTGCGTTGGGCTGACAGTGTGTTGAAGGGCATGACGCTCGATGAGAAGATCGGGCAACTGATCGCCGTCGGCGTCAACGCGACCTATCTCGCGCAGGACAGCGCGGAGTTCAAAGAGTTGCGGCGTCAGGTCGAGCAGAACCACGTCGGTGGCATCATCCTCTTCAAAGGCCCCGTCTATGAGTCCGTCCACCTCGTCAACCGGATGCAGGGGTTCGCGCGCGTGCCTCTGATCGTCTCAGCGGATTTGGAAGCGGGCGCGGGGATGCGCTTCGACAGCACGGTGAACTTTCCCTGGAACATGGCGGTCGGCGCGACCGGCAATCCTGAGTACGCGCGTCGGCAGGGCGAGATCACGGCGCGCGAGGCGCGTGCGCTCGGCGTCGAACAAATCTTCGCGCCCGTCGTTGACGTGAACAACAACGCGCAGAACCCCGTCATCAACGTGCGCTCCTACGGCGAAGACCCGCAGGATGTGGCGCGCATGGCGGCGGCCTTCATCGAGGGCGCGCAGTGCGGCGGGGTGATTGCGACCGCCAAACACTTCCCCGGTCACGGCGACACGGCGACCGACTCGCACCGAGGTCTCCCGGTCATCAACCTGCCGCGCGCGCGACTCGATGCGGTGGAACTCGTGCCGTTCCGCGCGGCGATTGCGGCAGGCGTCGGCTCCGTCATGTCTGCGCACATCGGTCTGCCGCAGATCGATCCGACGACCGTCGCGCCGCTGCCACGCGTCAATTCAGGTCGCCCGACTTACGCCGACAGTGAAGTGTTGACCGAGAAAGCGACGCTGCCCGGCACGCTCTCGCCGCAAGTTCTGACCGGCATCCTGCGCCGCGACCTCGGCTTCGACGGCATCGTCACGACCGACGCGCTCGACATGAGCGGCTTGACGATCTACTTCACGCCCGGCGAGTCAGCCGTCCGCGCGCTGCTCGCGGGGACGGACATGCTCTTGAAGCCTTCGGACGCGGACGCGACCCTGCGCGGCGTGCGCGAAGCCGTGCAGTCGGGG
>JBJMGS010000431.1:0-6098 GCA_045807785.1 Pyrinomonadaceae bacterium | reverse complement strand
GGGGCGCTGCCCGAAGACCGCCGACAAGGCGCGCCGCAATCTGGCGGCGGCGGAGAAAGCCCTGCACCGCGCGCTCGTGCGCGGCAGGGAGTCGGGCGAGATCAAAAACGGGCGCGACCCGCGCGCCGTCGCGCGCTTCCTCTACAGCAGCCTGCAAGGCTTGCAGGTGATGGCGAAGGCGACGCAGGATCGCAAGCTGCTCGGAGATGTCGTGCGGGTCACGCTCTCCGTGCTCGATTAAAAATTTTCCCGTGTTCTGGAACGTCTGTTCCAGAACACGGGCGATTTGACGGACGTTCACAGTGAACCAGCAAAGGAGACGGGAAAGTGGCAACGCTATTTGATCCGATCAGGATCGGGGAGATCGAGTTAAGCAACCGCGTCATCATGGCGCCGATGACCAGAAGCCGCGCAAGCGACGAAGGCGTGCAGCCCTTGTACGTCGCCGAATACTACCGCCAGCGCGCTTCCGCCGGGTTGATCATCACCGAGGCGACGAACGTCTCGCCAATGGCGCGCGGCTACGTCCGCACGCCCGGCATTTATACGACCGCGCAGATCGAGAGCTGGCGCCCGGTCGCGGACGCGGTTCACGCGCGCGGTGGCAAAATCTTCATGCAGCTTTTTCACACCGGGCGCATCGCCCTGCCGGACTTCCTGCCCGGCGGCGCGCAGCCCGTCGCCCCGAGCGCGGTCAAGGCGAAAGGGCAGAACTACACCGACGAGGGGATGAAGGAGTTCGTTACGCCGCGCGAGATGACGAAAGAGGAGATCGCCGAGACCGTCAGAGACTTCGCCGTGTCGGCGCGCAACGCCGTCGCCGCCGGCTTCGAGGGCGTCGAACTGCACGCGGCGAGCGGCTACCTCGTCCAACAGTTCCTCACGACGAACGCGAACCTGCGCGCCGACGAGTACGGCGGCTCAATCGAGAACCGGACGAGATTCTTGTTCGAAGTCTTGGACGCGATGGCGGGGGAAGTCGGCGCGCACAGGGTCGGCGTGAAGTTCTCGCCGCGGATGCCTTTTAACGACATCGAGGAGCGCGATGCCGAAGAGGTCTATCCGTACATCCTCGGAAGACTGAACGACAAAGCCCTCGCTTACGTCCACGTCGGCGACCACGCGGGCGAGGGTTGGCACGCGCGCCTGCGCCCCGTGTACCAAGGCGTCTATTTCGCGGGCGCGAGCTTCACGCGCGAGAGCGGCGCGCGGCTTCTGGCGGAAGGCGGCGCGGATGCCATCGTGTACGGCGTGAAATTCCTGGCGAACCCCGACCTGCCCGAAAGGCTCTGGCGCGGCGCCGCGCTCAACGATCCCGATCAGGCGACTTTCTACTCGCCGGGCGAGCGCGGCTACACTGATTACCCGACGCTCGGAGAGACGCGCGAAGCGGCGACCGCCTGAGCATGAGAGCAGAGAGCGTGAGCCGCGTCCGTCAGGTGAGAACCTGACAGCGACGGCGCGGCGGTGAGCAAGAGTTAATGAAACTCGTTTCGGTTAACGTCGGACGCCCGCGACTCGTCGAGTGGCGTGGGCGCACGGTCTCGACCGGCATCTTCAAGGAGCCGGTCGCTGGGCGCGTCATGCTCCGGCGTCTCAACCTCGACGGCGACCGGCAGGCTGATCTGACCGTCCACGGCGGGCGCGACAAGGCAGTGTACGTCTATCCGTCCGAGCACTATCCGCGCTGGCTCACGGAGTTGTCTGACCCGCGATTATCTTATGGCGGCTTCGGCGAGAACTTCACGACCGAAGGTCTGGACGAGACGTCAGTCAACATCGGCGACGAGTTTCGCGTCGGCGCGGCGCGCGTGGTGGTGACGCAGCCGCGTCAGCCCTGCTATAAGCTGGGGCTCAGGTTCGGGCGTGCCGACATGCTCAGGCGTTTTCACGAGAGTCGTCTGTCGGGCTTTTACCTGGCGGTCTTGGAGGAGGGCGAAGTGGGCGCGGGCGATGCGTTTGAACTCGTCAGGCGCGACGAGCACGACGTCAGCGTCGCAGACCTGTACGCCCTCTTCTCCGGCGACGAGACTTCGCCCGACCTGCTCAGGCGCGCGCTTCGGATCGAAGCTCTGCCTGCGGGGTGGAGGAGCGCCGTCGGAGAGTTGCTCGAAGAGACGGGGTGAGAGCACTATGCCGAACAGCTTGACAGCTTGACGGGGGACGCGCATCGCGCGGGAGAGGAATGGGGAAGGTGGCGACAAGTTGCGTGCATCTTAAGCGGGTGCCAGAGGTGACGCCGCGCGGCGTCGGGTGCGAAGACTGCTTGCAGACCGGCGACGAGTGGGTACACCTGCGCGTCTGCGAATCCTGCGGCCACGTCGGCTGCTGCGACGACTCGCGCAATAAACACGCCACCGCCCATTTTCACGCGACCTCGCACCCCGTCGTCCGTTCGCTCGAACCCGGCGAAGATTGGCGCTGGTGTTACGTGGACGAACTGATGAGCGCGACGGATGATGACGACGGCGGGCGCGACGCCTTTGCCCACGCCGTGCTTGAAGCAGATAACTTCCCCATGCGCGAAACGAGTCGAGGCGACGAGGCGCTGCCGCAGAGGTTCTTTCCGGGCGTCGCCGATCCGGCGCGCGTGCGCCAAAGTGCGGGCGGAGACGGTGGCATGTTCAAGACGATCTGCGGGAAGGTGCGTAGGTGTAACCGCAAGAATCTGGAGCCGGTGATCGAACTCGCCGTCGAGATCGCGCGCGAGGGGCGCGAGGGGCGGCGCATCGGGACGATGTTCACCTTCGGCGACGCCGACGCGGTGCTCGCGCGCTCGCGCCCGCTCATCCTCGACCCGCTCGCCGGCCACGCCCCGGAAGCCAAGAGCATCACAGACCAGAACCTGCGCGGCACGATCAAAGAGCTGGCGCAGCTCGACGGCGCGTTCGTCGTCTCGGACGATGGCATCGTCGTCTCGGCGTGTCGCTACCTCGACGCGATGGCGTCGGACGTGGTGCTGCCCTTCGGTCTGGGGAGCCGCCACGTCGCGGGCGGCTCGATCTCACAGGTGACGGACGCGGTCGCCGTCGTCGTGTCGGAAAGCTCGATGGTCAGAGTGTTCGACGACGGCAAGCTGGTCGCAGAGATCATCCCGGAGCTGTGGCTGATGGATCGCTACAACGTGCAGTTGCGCGCGCCCTACAGGGAAGAGCGGCAGGGCGATCTGGCGGTGCTCGTCGCCGAATCGTAAATCCGCATGACAAGGGGCGCACTGAAACCCTCCGACGGGCGACCGCTTCAGCGATGCCGCGTCCCGTCTTCGGGCGCGCCGCCGCGCCGTCACTCGTCGCAGTTCAGCCTCGTCGCACTCTTAGCTCTCCCAAGACCTTTTATCAGGTGAGGTGTATGACTACTAACCTTCCCGCCCCCGATCTCGGCCTGTCTCCCGAAGAGGCCGAAGCCCAATTCCAGCTTTTGCAGAAAAAGCTACTGCCGTTATGGAAGTCCATCCAATCTTTCAACCAGGACGAACAGACCATCGTCGTCGTGCCGTCGATCTCGATCGAGACGGCGTTCTCCGGTTCTGAATTGCAGGCGTATGAAGAACGTTTCCTGTTTCTGCTGCTGCTCCTGCGCCAGCCGCGCGCGCGGCTCGTTTACGTCACGTCGCAGATGATCCAACCGAACATCATTGATTACTATCTGGACTTGCTCCCCGGCGTCATCTCCAGCCACGCCCGCAAGCGGCTGTTCCTCGTCACGCCGTCGGACGCCTCGCACCGCCCTCTAAGCCTCAAGCTGCTGGAGCGCCCGCACCTCTTGAGGCAGATTCGCGCTCTCATCATAGACCCGGAGCGCGCCCATCTGGTGCCTTACAACACCACCCTCCTGGAGCGCGACCTGGCGCTGCGCCTCGGCATCCCGATGTTCGGGGCCGATCCGAAACACTTCCCGCTCGGCACCAAGAGCGGATGTCGGCGCATCTTTAGCGAAGAGGGTGTGCCGCATCCGGTGGGCGTGGAAAACCTGTCGAACATTGACGAGGCCGTGAGCGCCCTCGCGGGGATGCGCGCGCGCAAGCCGCGTCTGAGCCAAGCCATCATCAAGCTCAACGAGGGCGTCTCCGGCGAAGGCAATGCACTCGTCGATCTCTCCGGACTCCCCGCGCCCGGCGGAGAATCCGAGCGCGAACTGATCCATGATCGCCTCCGCGCCATGCGTTTCGAGCTGGCGGGCGTCACTTACGACTGGTACGTCGAGAAACTCAACGAGCGGGGCGGCGTCGTCGAAGAGCGCATCACGGGCGACGAGTTACGCAGCCCGAGCGCCCAGCTGCGCGTGACTCCGCTCGGCAAAGTCGAGCTGCTTTCCACGCACGATCAGGTGCTCGGCGGCCCGAGTGGGCAGAGCTATCTGGGGTGCCGCTTCCCCGCCGATCCCGGCTATGCTTCGGCGATCATGAGTGAGGCGGCGAAGGTCGGGGCGCGCCTCGCGCGGGAAGGAGTCATCGGGCGCTTCGCCGTCGATTTCGTCGTCGTGCGTTCGCAAGGCGGGACGTGGGAGCCTCATGCGATTGAGATCAATTTGCGCAAGGGCGGCACGACCCACCCCTTTCTCACGCTGCAATTTTTGACCGACGGTAGTTACGACGCGGAGAAGGGCGTCTTCGTTACCGCGCGCGGACAGCAGAAATGTTTCGTCGCCAGCGATCATCAGGAGTCGCCTCTGTACCGCGCCTTCACGCCCGATGATCTGTTTGACGTCGTGGCGCGCCGCGGGATTCATTTCGATCAGACGCGCCAGACGGGGGTGGTCTTTCACATGATGACCGCCCTCGGCGATTGCGGGCGGGTGGGGCTGACCGCCGTCGGCGATACGCAGGCCGAGGCGGATGAAATTTATGCCAAACCCGTCCGGGTGCTGGACGAGGAGGCGCGCCTCGCGCTGAATCTACCGAACCCATCCTGAAGTCGGAGGCAGCACCTGGATGTGTCAGGAGTCGAATCGCTGTCCAGCGACGATGAGCAATACGGTCAACGCCCCGCAGGCGATCTCGCCAAAGCCGATCCGTCTCGCCGTCAGGCCCCTCCAGCGTGGCACACAGAGCACGAGCGCGGCACGCAGCAGCATGACGGCGAAGGGCAGCATGGCGAGAAGCGGGAGAAGGTTGAAGCAGACGAGCGCGACAACACACGCAAGCGCGGCGACGTGCGCGGCGAGGGGCGGGAGAGGCACGACCTTTTTGCCGTGCAGCCGCGCGAGCGCCGCGCGGACGTAGAGGATCGACGGCAGGAACCGCGCCGCGAGCGCGACCGAGAGGGCAAGCGCAAGCGTCCAGCCCCGGCGAGCACGATGCACGTACGGTATCGCCGAAACGGCGGCGCATTCGCTGCTCGCCACGCCCGCGGTCGGAGAGTTCTGCCGGGAACTCGGCGTGGAGCTGACCGACATCCGGCCCGACTCGCGCGCACGCTTCATCCTGCGCGACGGGCGACTCAGCAAGTTTCCGCTCAGCGCGACCGAGGCGATCAGCGCGTTGGGTCACGCGGCCTTCTCGCGCGCCGAAAATCACGCCGACTCGGCATTCGCGGCGAGCCTGCACAACTCGTCATCAACCGTTGGCGACGCGCCATCCCGCAATACTCGACCAGTCTGCCGGAGATGTGGCAGAGCGCGCGTGCGACGTGGTGCGCCGCGCCGGGTCGCATCCTGTTCGGCAACTACACCGGGCAGGTGAGTCTGCGCGGGATGATCGAGCAGTCATCGGCGATGGCCTAGCGCGGCGCACGGTGCCGTCTTTCCGAACGAAGTAAACCAGCCCCCTTTTGTTAAGTCTGCCGTTCACGTAAATTTCGACAATGTTCTCTCAGCCCTCCTCCCCACTCCCGCTACTGGCCGGCGGGCGCGCTCTGCCTCTGCACGGCTGGCAGCGCGTTGAGCACGAAGCTGGTCCTGCCGTCTGAGTTATCAATGACTTCCGCCGATGGGATGGTGGGGCCGGGAGGTAACTGACCGTTGGCGTCGGGCTGGACGTTGACGACCGGGCGCAGTTGCAAGCGCCGATGCTGAGAGCCGCCGTCAGCCGCGACCTCGTCGAAGTTGAGCGGCAGGAAGGCAGCCTGTCCGGGTTGGAGCGTCACCTCACGCTCGATGGG
>JBJMGS010000430.1:0-7117 GCA_045807785.1 Pyrinomonadaceae bacterium | reverse complement strand
GTATGTCGTGCGCGAATAAGCCTGTCCGTTGCACCAAAGGTAATTCGCGGGGAGGCTCGCGCCGGCATACATATCCAAGAAGCCGGATCGCGATGCCGCTGGGGCGGTGGCCGGAAGAACGTCGGTGCCGTCTGTGTAGATTTCCTGCGGCCCGGACGCGGGCGCGGACGTGTAGGGCGTTCCCGAAGAGCCTGCGGCGGCGATGATGACGTTATGGCCGGTCGTGTTGTTGACGAGGAGCCACTGCTTCCGCCTGGCGGGAACGATGAGTGTCTGATCGCCGGTGAGCGCGCCGTTGAGGACGAGGATGGCTGCGCGAGCATCATCGTTCGAGAGCGCGTAGGAACCGCCTGCTAGTGTGAGGACGGTCGCACCGGCTGCGGCGGATTCGAGCTTTTGAAGGTTGAGGTTGCTTTGCACGCCCCAATCGGAGGGGTGCGAGCCGTCGCCCATCAACAGAAGTTGGAGGGTGACAGTTGTTGTATCTGACATTTAGGCGAAGTCCTCGGGGTCGTTGAGGCCGCGCCCCGCGAGGTCGTCATTGACCTCGATTGTCGTGAACAGGCGTTCGAGCTCTGCGGCGTAGCGCTGGGCTTCGTCCCATGACTTGCGGAAGGCGTAGGCGTGTTTGAGGATCGCGGCGCGCAGCAAGTGCGAATAGCGATCCGTCAGGAAGTTCGTGGTGTTGCTCGTGCTGAGAGGCGCGGGCTGCTCGAAGTAGATGAGCGAGAAGTTCGCGTTGACGTTCGAGCTTGTGTCGAATTGGAGCTTGCCGGCGAAGATTGCGTAGTTGCCGATCGGGCCGGAAAGGAAGTTCCCGTTGGCGTCGGTCCACCGCATACGCGAGAGAGCCATCGGGCTGCGCAACTGAATGTCGGCGCGAAACTGATCCTGCAGGCTCTCGGGATCGAGGAAGCGTGCGGGGAGGTCGATTGCGGACATGCCCACCGTGATGGCGAGCGTGGTCTGCGTCAGCATTTCGCGAACGCGAAGGCGAGCGTAAATCTCGGCCTGCGCGTCCGTGAGCACTGAGCTAGCCGGGAGCTCCGCGTGATTGATCCAATACTTGATTGAACCTTCGGTGCTCTTGCTCCCGACGAGCGTGTTGTAGTCCATCAGAGGACGTTCACGTCTTCAGGCGAGACGAGGTTGAGCTCGCCGACAAGGAACTCGACCGCCTGCTTCTTGGAGGTCGGGTTCGCGCCGTACTGGTCCTGAATGGCCTTCTGGACGTGCGGGAAGATGATGCGCTCTTTGCCGCGCAGCCATGCCTTGAGGTCGATCTTCTCGTCCTTCTCTTCGGCGGTCTCGTCGTCTTCCGGCAGTTCGTCCGGGTTCTGGCCGGCGGCCTCAAGGGCCTTGCGGCGGGCTTCTTTCGCCGCTGCGTTGGCAGTTTCGAGGGCGGTGAGGCGGGCGAGTTTCGCCGCTGCCTTCTCATCGAAGAGGTCGGGGTGCTTTACGAGCTCCCCATTCACGTCGAAGTAAAAGCCCTTCCAATAAAAGTGTGCGCCGTTCTCCGGGGGAAACACGTCCGCAACATCGTCCTGCGTCTTATCGAGCTTGATGGTCATTGCCGCTCCTGTGCGGGTTGGGGGATGGTCAAACAAAAAGGGCGCCGGTTAGGGCGCCCTTCTCAGTCTCGTGTTGGAGAAGCGGATTAGCGCTTCTGTGCAGCCGAAGTACCCGGCAGCGAGTGCGCCAGGTTCGAGATGCCGCCGCCGAAGGAGCCGTTGCCCTTCAGCGAAGTCTCCGGGCCAGCCGAAGACTTATCGACCGGGAACACCCGGACGATCTTCTGCTTGCCGTTGGTGGTGTCTTTCTTTGCCATTATTCCTCACTCATCCCAACTAATGTTGGGGTAATCGTACACGGGGGCGGACAATCCGCGTCTCGCACGATCGTATGGGGATGCGGGGTTAGCGCGATCGAGGACCGAATAACCGTCCTTGAGCGCCTCCTCGCCTGTCTCGTTCAGTTGCTCGGGAAACTTGCGGTTCTCGGGCTTCGGATTGAGCGGGGCGAGTTTCTGTTTCCAGGGATCAAAAGGCATTACACGGTCCTCAGTTGTTGGAGGTTAGAACGCTCCGAGGGATCAACCCTCGAAGTATTCCACGACGATGGTCACGTCCGCGACGCCGGCGGGGGTGCCGGTCGGGGCAGTGAAGCCGATCGTGACAAGCTGATCCGCTGCGATGAACGTGAACGGCAGAGAGGTCGGGTCTTGGCCTTTGAGGGCCGCGCCAGAACCGATCTTCGTCACGTCCGTTGCGCGAACAACGGTGCCAGCCGCCGGGCCTGCGCCTGCGGCGCCGAGCACGAGGTCTGCGTACTTCGTTGCAGTCACGCCGTCGCCGAGCTTGATTTCGCCCGGTGCAGTCGTGCCCGTGAAGGACGTTGTGGCCGCTGCGGAAATTTCGACAACCTTGCCGATCTTGCCATTCGGGCCTTTGAAGTAGCGCGTCGTGTTCGAGCCGAAGTTAACGGCGTTGAACGAATAAACGAAGCGCTCGGGAGTGTTGTAGAAAGACACGTTGCGTGTCTCCTTTCCAAAGTTTCAGATGATTGAAGGGAGGAAGAGCCTCATCCAACCCGCGAGGGTTAAGACAAGGCTCTCAGGGTGAAGGGTTGAAGTCGCTTTACGCGGCGGAATCCCACATCACGACGCGAGCGTTAGCTGCATCGTCATGCACGAGCGCGAAGCCACCGAGGTAGTACCAAGCGATACCCTTCGAGCGACCGAAGTCGCCGGGGATTTTCGCGCGGATTTCCTCGGGGATCGCAACTGCCTCAGTGACGGTATCGCCACCGAAGAAGTACGCCCAGGAGCTCAGACCGTTGTTCCAGCCGTCAGCCGTCTGGCTGTAGGGGTCGAACGTGGTCGAGTCGTTGGCGCCGCCCTTCGGAATCGAATTTTGTTCGATGAAGCGCGTGTTCTCGTAACGGCCAATTTCGCCCGAGAAAATGTGCCCAATGCCCACATCGGTATAGACCTTGAGGGTTTCGAGCGTGTTCTTGAACGAGCGGAACGTGGACGGATGAGAAATACAGAAGTAGTCATCACCCCGGTACGCCGGGATATTGGCTTCCTTCATGTAATCCGAGATTGCCTTGACGTGGCCGGTGCCGAGCGCGACGTTGTTGGTGACGCCGGTCGAACCGTTGCTCGACACTGCAACCGACGTAGTGGAGTTGCCACCTGTCGGAGCCGCGCGGAGCGGAGTGCGACGGAACTGAGCGTGCGCTTCAATATCGAAATACTTGCGCGCGTCGTCCTTGAGAGTCTTGTCGATGATCGACGTGACTTGATGCTTTGCGAGCGACTCAAGCTTGCCGGTGTACGGGACCGAGTTACCGGCCTCGAAGATCGTCAAGGAGTGCTGCAGCACGGTGAAGCCGGTTTCCGGCATCGCCTGGCGCTCATCGAGCCGGCGTCCCTGAGTGCCTACGTTGCTGTAGACATCCCAAAAGTATTTATCACCGCGGTTGAGTCCCTTCTCTGCACCGTCTTGTGCATCACACACCTGACGGAACTTAGTGAGGGGCTGCGCTTGCATACGCAGATAGTCACTCAACTCATCGTTGTACATATAGCCGCCTTCCGAGGCGACTGACCAAACTTGACCTGCCATTTTCGTATTCGCTTTCTTAGTACGCGAAAGCGTTCTGAACTAAACTCAGTTTTACTTAGACGACGGACTGACCGCGTGCCGCGCGCATACGCTGGATAGCTTGAGAGCGCGTTTGTTGTGGAACGGGTTGGGCCGCCGGAACTGGATTGCCGGAACGCTGTGGTTGCTGGATTAGCCCGCGCTTTGCTTCCCGACGATTAGTCGAGGGAACTGCGGGGGCCGGTTGCGTCTGACCTTGCGTCTCTTTGTTCAATCCAAACTGTTCGCGAACTATGTTGCCGGCTGCGACCAGAATGTCAGTGGGTTTTCTGACGTTGTAGCCTTGAAGCCGCGCCTCACGGTGCGCTTGTATTGCTTGGGAGGGATTGAGGTAGAGAGGAGCGAGGTTTGCCTCGGGGGCGCCGAGCGCGCGCAGATCGTTGATGATCTCGCTAGTCGTCTCCGTCAGTAAGAACCTTGACGCATGGGCATCGCCCGTAATGTCAGGGTTCTCATTGGAGAAGGCGACGATCGCGTGTTCGTTCTCGTTTTTGATTGCCTGCACACGAGCGTCGTGCTGCGTGGCCTGCAGTGCGGCTTGCACCGAATCATCAACTGCGGAAACGAAAGCGGCTTCTGCTTCCTCGGGGTCGCCGTACTGGATTTTCTCTAAAGCTTCTTTGAGCGTTGGTTTACCGCTCTTAGGCTGTTGAGAGTCCCGTCCGGTATTTGGCTCCATGTTTTCCGCTGGTTTGGCGGGCGGTGCGGCAGGAGCCGGTGTCGCACCTTGAAAGGGTTGCAGCTTCGAGTTTTCGTGACGGCGCTTTGCCGCCTCGGTGATCTGCGCTGCTTTGATAAGGGTCTTCTCAGGCAGGTCGGCAGCGTCTTCCGCTGTCATATCGGCCATTGCGAGAAGCTTTTCGCGGGTGACGTTCTCGGACTTGCCGAAAACCTTCACTTCGTAGGTCTTGGCCTCTGTGGGCGGCGCGGCTTCCGCCGGCGGCGCCTCTTCGGCCTGGTTGTTCTGCGCGTTTACAAACGCGGGCACGGGCTCTGCATGACGCCCGTTGTATTTGGATTCTTCGGCTTCGCGGCGTTCGCGATACCGGCGCGCAATCTCGTCACGCGGATTTGGTGGTGCTGTCGGCTCTTCCCTTGCCGGCGGCTCATCGGCCTGCGGCTCGGGTGCCGGTGTTTGCGATGTTACCGGCGCTGGCGCTGTATCTTCGCCTACAACCTCAACATTGCCTTCGTTCTGATTGTCTGCGCCGCCGGCGGCCTCGATGGCGGCGTTGCGCGCAGCGGCTTCCTGCTCTTGAGCCGCTTTGCTAGGGGGTGCTCCAAAACTCATGCGTCCTCTGTCTCCTGTGGATCAACTGTTGCCCGCAATGCCTCGCGGTCGCCCATGCTGAGCGAGTTCCATTCAAAGTTTCCGGTCTCGACTGCCTGCGCCATCCAGTCAGTAAGATCGCGGTGCCGGTGAATGATGTTTTGCAGATTGCGGATTTGCTTGAGGTCGTCCGGTTCTACGTCCGCCAAAGCCATCAGCGCTTCGCTTGCTTCCTTGCGCGCTTGCGCGAGAAGCCAGGTGGCAAGGCCACCATGGTTTGCGATGAAGTCGCCTTCGATCTTGTCCGCTAGTGCAACTGCCGTCATCGCCAGGTGGCGACGTTGATATTCGTATGCGCTCACTTGCTCTTCGCCTCGCCCTTACCGCCCGGTGCCGGCGGCGGGGGCGGATTGAAAATCGTCTTGAGCGTCTCGCCGATTACGCCATCGGCAATCATGTTCCGCTCGTGCGCGTGATCGCGCGCGTGCGTCAGAACCGCGTGATGTGAGTCGAGCTCGGCCTTCCGAATCTCGGCTTGCGCGCGTGAACGCTCTCTCAGCGTTTCTGCCATTTCCTTCTGGCGCGCCTGCTCGAAGCTAAGAGCGTGCTTGGCGCCCTCCACTCTGAGCTTGCGATCTTGCAGCACGCCGTCCTGCTCCATCTTGTTGTGCTGCAGGTAGGCGTCGGCCTGTATCTTCTTGTCCTTGAGTTGGAGCTCTTGCGCCTTGTTCTGCTGCTCCATCATCGCCGGGTTCGGCATCTGGCTCGGGTCCATCGGCTCCACTTGGAAGAACCGTTCCCCGCCGTCCTTAAAGCCGGCCGCGCCGAAGATCGTGTTCATGATTTCATCCCCGTTCGGGATGACCTTGAGCATCCCGCCTTCGACAAACGGGGTGAAGATTTGCTGCAGTGCGCCCGCAGCCATCATGAAGTTCTGCAAGCGCTGTTGCGGATCGTTCGAGGAGCCGACGCCAACCTTCACGGTCAACGTGCTCTCGGCGAGAAGCATCTGGTCGGTGATCGTATCGACGCCGAACTTCTGAAATAGCTGGGCGCGCTCGCCCGCGATCATCAGAACCTTCTCGTCACTCTCGTAGTATTCTTCGAGGCGAAGGACTTGGAAGAGAACAGGCTCAACCCAGGTTTCGACAAACACTTCGAGGTCGAAGTCTGCGACGGTGTTCGCCGCGCCGGCGAGGAGGCGCATACCTCCGACCGTCTCGTTCATTTCCCGATTGGTCTGGACGCTGCCGCCGTTGAACGATCCAGAGAGGTCGTCAAAGTCGGCGTTGATGTAATTCGATTCCTGATACGAGCTAGGCGGAACGTCTGGCACTTCCGCCCACTCAATGTCTTCCATGTTCTGAACTTGGATGACCGAGTTTTGCGCGCGGCGCTGAACCTGATTGAGGTCCACCTTGCGACCGCGCATGACCTTTACCGGCGGCGCGACCACTTGCTTCATGTGATCGAGGCGGAGGTTCGCGGTGTCGTTTGCCTCTTGCTGTAGCTGCTGCCAGGACTCAACCGGCGCCATCGGATAGGGCCGGTGCGCTTCGAGCTCGCCGGCGCCTATTACGATCGGGCGCTCGCCGTGGGCTTCTGGATAAGCCTTGTCGACCGGAACCGGGTCGGAGATGATCTTGCCGTTGTTGATCGTCCACCACACGAGCTCTTCGCCGTCGACGCGCATGAACGTCTCGGTGAGCCAGCACGGGGTGAAGTCGCCTTGCGCCTGCGCGATCGGGTCTTTGCCGCCGTTGCGGGCCGATCGGGTCGCCTGTGTTTCCTGTGGGCCGGTGGTCGAGGTCGCGGAGCGCAGTTCCGAGTCCGACACTTCCCGCCATGGGATATTCGTCTCGGCGCCGGCGTTCGCGTTGATGAGCTGGCGCGCGTCCCCGAGGTTCATCGGGTAGTAGAGAATGACGTAGGACGAGCTCTGCGCGGGGCAGGTCCAATCGCAGTTCGGATCGAAGAGGACGTTTTCTGTCGGGAAAAGCTGAATGTCGGGGCGGTCGAGAATTACTTCGGGCTGGCCGTCTTCGCCGATCTTCTCCTTGTAGAGCCATTGCTGCTTCGAGGCGCAAATGCCGGTGAGCAACGAGTTGAACCGCGCACCCATCGCGTTCTGGAACCACGGAATGCCATTGCGGCGAGCGATGCGCGAAAGCCGGTAGTT
>JBJMGS010000429.1:0-3582 GCA_045807785.1 Pyrinomonadaceae bacterium | reverse complement strand
CGAGCTGTTCTGATTGCGGATTGTGGATTGCGGATTGCGGATTGAAAGTTCCGCGCCCGATGTCTGCCGCCGACGCCGACACTCCCTTCTCTTAAATCATCAATCTGAAATCCGCATTCCGCAATTCCTCGCGGCGTGCTAATATCTGAAGCCGTCATGCACGCCGACCTCTTACTCATCCGCATCGTCTTTACCGCGATCCTCGTGGCGGCTGGCTACGTGCTGCACCCGCTGCCCGGCAACCGCCTCGCCTCCGCCGCCGTCGGCGCTTTCGTCGCCGGGGCGATCATTCTCTTCGAGATGCGCATCCAGCGCGCGTCTTTGAAGACGCTCATCGGCGCGGCGGTCGGATCGATCACGGGGATCGTCGGGGCGTTCCTCATCGGCTCGCTCATCACGCGGCTCGATTCGCGCGCCGTCTCGCCCGAAACGCAGACCTTCCTTCTGCTCGCGCTCACCTTCCTGATGGCCTACATCGGGTTGGTCGTCGGCGCGGCGAAGGGGGACTATCTGGAACTCTCGGCGCTCGGCGGCATCTTCAGCGACAAGGGCACGCGCCGCGACATGAAGATTCTCGACACGTCGGTCATCATCGACGGTCGCATCGCGGACGTGGCGGAGGCGGGCTTCCTCTCCGGCACGATCGTCATCCCGCAGTTCATCCTGCGCGAGCTGCAACAGGTGGCCGACTCGCCCGACTCGTCGAAGCGCCAGCGCGGTCGCCGCGGCCTCGACATGCTCAACCGCTTGCAGGGCAACGACGCGCTCGACATCCAGGTCGTCGATAACGACTTCCCCGCCGTGCGCGAAGTCGATCTCAAACTGCTCGAACTCTCGAAGCAACTCTCGGCGGTCGTCGTCACCAACGACTTCAACCTGAACAAGGTGGCGCACCTGCACGGCGTCGCCGTCTTGAACATCAACGAGCTGGCGAACGCACTGAAGCCGGTCGTGCTGCCCGGCGAGGCGATGCGCGTCTTCATCCTCAAAGAGGGCAAGGAGTATAACCAGGGCGTCGCGTACCTCGACGACGGCACGATGGTCGTCGTCGATAACGCGCGCCGGATGATCGGCAAGAACGCCGACATCGCCGTGACGAGCGTGTTGCAGACCACCGCCGGAAAGATGATCTTCGGTCGCCTCTGGGAGGAGTCGAATGAGGGCGTCGGGATCCACACGACGGACGCCCGCATCGGCAACGGCGGCGCGCGCCGTCCCTATCGAGATCAGCGACCGCCGCAGCAGAACGCGTCGGCGGTCGCCACGCGCTCGGTCGAGCCTGACCCGACCACGCAGTCTTGAAGCCCGCTTGGTTCGCGCGCCGCCGCGCGCCTCGCCCCGAAGATGCTCTGCCGATCCTGAAGCCGACTGCTAACGCCGCCGGATGTTCCAACAACCCCAAACGCCAACTTACGCCGGCTTCTGGCTGCGGCTGGGGGCGTCCCTGATCGACTCCGTGCTGGCGAGCGCGCTGCTCTGTCCCGTCAGTTTCGTTCTCGGCGCGGCGGGCGCTCTCGCCGATCGCGGCAGGGGAGGCGCGGCGACGGCCGGCGCGCAACTCCTTGCCTACGTCATCAGCATCGTCGTCAACTGGCTCTACTTCGCGCTCTGCGAAAGCTCCGCGTGGCAGGGCACGCTCGGCAAGAAACTCCTCGGCATCCGCGTGACGGACGACTACGGTCGTCGCATCGGCTTCGGCAGGGCGACCGGTCGCCATTTCGCGAAATTCGTGTCGAGCATCATCTGCCTCATCGGCTTCATCATGGTCGCCTTCACCGAAAAGCAGCAGGGGCTGCACGACATGATGGCGGGCACGCTCGTCCTGCAAGGAGCGCCGACGGGCAACTCCGGCGTCACGTTCGATCAGCCGCCCCCGCCGCCTCCGAGTTTCGGCTACGGTGCGGGCTTATGATCTCCCGGATCAAAGGCGCGGCCTGCACGGTGCGCGCATGAACGTCGCCGTCATAGTCGCCGCCGGGCGCGGGGCGCGTGCCACCGCGGGCGCGGGCGAGCGAGCCAAACAGTTTCGCCTGCTCGACGGAGTTCCCGTCCTCGTCCACACGCTGCGGCGTTTCGAGGAGTGCAAGACGATCTCTCAGACCGTCGTCGTCGTTCCTGCGGACGACGCCGCGGAGTTCGAGACCGTCGCACACGCACACGGGTTGAGGAAACTCGCGCGCGTCGTCGCAGGCGGCGCGACGCGCACGCGGTCAGTCTGGGAAGGGCTCAAGACATTCGACGCGACGGGCACGCACATCGTCGCCGTGCACGACGGCGTGCGTCCGTTCGTCACGCCCGCGGAGATCGACGCGACGGTGACGGCAGCGCGCGAACACGGAGCCGCAGTCCTCGTCGCGCCTGTGACGGACACGATCAAGCAAGTCGTGGGCGGGCGCATCGTGCTGACGCCGGAGCGCGAACATTTGCGCCGTGCGCTGACGCCGCAGTGCTTCCGCTATGATCTATTGCGCCGCGCCTACGAGCGCGCGCTCGCGGAAAACTCCGACGCGACCGACGACAGCGTGCTTGTCGAGCGGCTCGGCGCGGAGGTCTTCGCCGTCGAAGGCGACCCGCGCAACATCAAGCTCACGCGTGCCGAAGACTTTGCGTTGGCGGAAAAGTTGATCGGGGGATGGGGGTCGGGGGTCAGGGGTTAGGGTTTGAGCAATAACTCGTCGACCAGCGACGTGCGACAACACTCCAGAGTTCTCCCCGGCCCCTGACCCCCGACCCCCATCCCCATTTGTTTATGTTCAGGATCGGCATCGGACACGACACGCACCGGCTCGCGGCGGCGCGACCGCTCGTGCTCGGCGGCGTCGAGATCGAATCCGCACAGGGCGCGGTCGGGCACTCGGACGCGGACGCCTTGTCGCACGCCATCACGGACGCGATCCTCGGCGCGCTCTGCGAGGGCGACATCGGCGTCCACTTTCCCGACCGCGATCCGCAGTGGAAGGACGCCGACAGCTTGCAGTTGCTCGCGCGCGTCGTCTGGCTGGCGTCGCAGCGCGGCTACCAGATCGTCAACGTCGATGCGACCGTGATGCTGGAACGCCCACGCCTGCGCCCGCACATACAGGCGATGCGCGAGCGTCTGGCGCAAACTCTGTCAATCGACGTAGCTTGCGTGAGCGTGAAGGCGAAGACCGGCGAAGGGCTCGACGCCATCGGCGAAGGTCGCGCCGTCACGGTGCAGGCGGTGACGTTGTTGGAGAAAAGCTGTTAGCCATTAGCTCTGAGCTTTCAGCAAGACAAAGAAGAACAAGTGCCCGAAGAAATAAGCTGTGGGCTAACAGCTAACAGCGAACTGCTTCCCATGCGACCCCAGGACATCATCAGCCGTAAACGCGACGGGGCGGCGCTCAGTGAAGAAGAGATCAAGTTCTTCGTCGGCGGCGTGACGGACGGCTCTTTCGCGGAGTATCAGTCTGCCGCGCTGTTGATGGCGATCTTTTTGCGCGGCATGGACGAAGAAGAGCAGCGCGCGCTGACCGATGCGATGCTGCGCTCCGGATCGTCGCTCGACTTTTCGGAGATCGACAAGCCGAAGGCGGATAAACATTCGACGGGCGGCGTCGG
>JBJMGS010000428.1:0-14430 GCA_045807785.1 Pyrinomonadaceae bacterium | reverse complement strand
TCGCGGATCAAGGTTCTAAACTGCCGATTGAGCGTGGTTAACTCCTTCTCGATTCCGGTCAGACGCTGCTGCACGCCCTCCCAGATGGGCCGCGTCTCGCGCAGGCGCGCGTCAACTTTGTCTTCTAGCGAGGTCAGGCGCGCGTCAACTGAAGCGACGCGATTCTCTAGAGAACCTATGCGCGAGTTTAGCTGTGCGAACTCCTGCCGCACGGCTGCGAACTCCGCGAGTACGCGCTCCTCGAAAGGGCTTGGCATATTTTTCGTGAGGTCTTCGCTCATGGCGTTTCCTTTCTGTCGGTCGGTCGCGCGGCGGCTTTCTTGGCGCGGCGCGAGCCTGCTTCGTAGGTGAGTACGTTGCGCGCGTTCGTCACCTTCGCGGCGCGCGGGCGCGCGAGGTGGTAGGAGAGTGACTCGAGCGAGATGGTTAAGTCAACATTTTTGACTTTGACGCCGGGACGCGCGTTGAGGCGCGCGGGCGCGAAGTTCAGGACGGCGCGGACTCCCGCCGACGTCAGTTGGTTCAGCACTCCTTGCGCCGCGCGCGCGGGCACGGCGATGACCGCCACGTCGATCCGCTCCTCGCCCACGACGCGCGCGATCTCCGCCACGTCGTAAACTCTCACCCGCGCGGAGCCGACGCGGCGCCCGATTTTTCCCGAGTCGTTGTCGAAGAGCGCGGCGACCGTGAAGTTCGACGCGCGAAAGCCGCCGTAGTTGGCGAGCGCGCTCCCCAAATTACCCGCGCCGACGATCCCGACGCGGCGCGCGTGGTCGAGCCCCAGGATTTTCGTCAGGTGATCGCGCAACTCTCCGACCGAGTAGCCGACGCCGCGCGTGCCGAACTCGCCGAACTGCGCGAGGTCTTTCCTGATCTGCGCCGAGTTTAAGCCGAACTGATCCGCGAGCGCGCGCGATGAGACGGTCTCGACCCCGGCGTCCGCGAGCTTGTTCAGGCAGCGCAGATAGACGCTCAGGCGGCTCGTCGTCAGCTCGGAGATTTTCTCGGATTTCATCGCGCGCGGCAGACCTCTTCGATGCATACCAGTATAACGCCTGCGCGCCGCGCGCGGAAAGACGGCGCGTTGCCGAAGCGGCGCGCATCAACTACAATTTCACCCGCACAGTACAGAGGCGCTCCCGAAATCTCTTCTCTCGAAACGCAACACACGAGAAATGATCGCACACCTGTCCGGCACTCTCCTGGCAAAGCACGCCACCAGTGTCATCGTTGACGTGGGCGGCGTCGGCTACGAAGTGACGATCCCCGTCACGACCTTCTATGACCTGGAAGAGCCCGGCGCGCAAGTCCAGCTACGCATCTACACGCACGTCCGCGAAGAAGCCCTGCAACTCTACGGCTTCAAGACGGCGCGCGAGCGCGAGCTGTTCACGCAGCTCATCTCTGTCAGCGGCATCGGGCCGAAGTCCGCCATCGCGATGCTTTCCGGCATGAGCGCCGACGAGATCATCACGGCCATCCGCACGAACAACCTCGCGCGCCTGACCTCGATCCCCGGACTCGGCAAGAAGACCGCCGAGCGGCTCGTCATCGAGCTACGCGACAAGATGACGAAACTCTCCTCGCCCGAACTCGAAGAGCAGCTCGCCGCCCGCGCCTCCGGCGCGTCTCCGTCCGGCGACGACGTGCGCGAGGACGCGCTCTCAGCCCTCGTCAACCTCGGCTACCAGCGCGCTGCCGCCGAAAAGGCGATCACGCACGCCATGCAGGAGGGCGGCGATCTCTCCGTCGAGCTGCTCCTGCGCCGCGCGTTGCGGACACTGTCGAAAGGATGAGAAGCAGATGTTGGATGTCAGATGCTAGATGTTAGACCGGAACAAAACTAGCATCCGGCATCTAACATCTAGCATCTGCCTTTTATGTCTGAAGAACTCGAACCAGCCAACAACCGCGAGGGCGGCGCGACCGACGACGAGCGGCAGTTCGAGCTGTCGCTCAGGCCGACGCGGCTCGGCGAGTACATCGGGCAGCGTAAAATCACTGACAACCTGCGCGTCTTTATCCGCGCGGCGTCGCAGCGACGCGAGGCCCTCGATCACGTGCTGCTCACCGGGCCTCCCGGCTTAGGGAAAACCACGCTCGCCAACATCATCGCCAACGAGATGGGCGCGGAGTTGCGCTCGACCGCCGGCCCCGTCATCGAGAAGGCGGGCGACCTCGCGGCGCTCCTCACCAACCTGCAAGAGGGCGACGTGCTCTTCATCGACGAGATTCACCGCCTCAACCCGGCCATCGAAGAGGTCTTGTACCCGGCGATGGAGGACTACCAGTTAGACCTGATGATCGGGCAGGGCACGGCGGCGCGCTCGATCAAGTTAGACCTGCCGAAGTTCACTCTGGTCGGCGCGACGACAAGGGCGGGACTCATCACGGCGCCTTTGCGCGGTCGCTTCGGCATCGTCTTCCACTTAGATTTCTACAAGCACGAAGAACTGGAATTGATTGTCTCGCGCTCGGCGGACATCCTCGGCACGCGTGTGGACGAGGGCGGGGCGCGTGAGATCGCGCGGCGTGCGCGCGGCACCCCGCGCATCGCGAATCGGCTCCTCAGGCGCGTGCGCGACTTCGCCGAGGTTGAGCACGAGGGACACATCACCGAAGCTGTCGCGAGCGGCGCGCTCGACCGCATGGAGGTTGACACGTTCGGACTCGATGAGGTTGATCGCAAGCTCCTCTTGACGATCATCGAGAAATTCGCGGGCGGCCCCGTCGGCCTGGGGACGATCTCCGCCTCGATCCACGAGGAGAAGGACTCCATCGAAGAGATCATCGAGCCGTATCTCATTCAGATCGGCTTTCTCAATCGCACGCCCCGTGGTCGCATGGCGACGCGCCTCGCCTACGAACACTTCGGCATCAACCCTCCCCAGCTGAGCCCCGGACTTTTCAACTGACCGCGCGCGCTCCCCACGCCGGCGCGAACTCGTGTATCCTCTCCCTCGTAATCTAGGTTTATGTGGAAGCGGATCAGATCGTTTCAGCGTCAGCACTTCGGCGTGCGCAACCGCGCGCCGTGGCTCTCGATGTTCAGCCATGCCCTCCACCAGTTTCACGAAAACGATCTCTTCACGCCCGCCGCTGCGATGAGCTACTTCGGACTGCTGACCCTCTTCCCGCTCCTGCTCGTCCTGCTCTCTTTCTCGAACCACTTCGACATGGGCAGCGAGATGCTGCGCCGCGCCGTGGAAGTCTATCCCGGCTCGCGCGAGTTCCTGCGCTCGACCGTGCGCTCGCTGGAAAACGTCAGCACGGAAGTCATCGTCACCTGCATCATCGTCACGCTCTGGGCGGGCTCTTGGGTCTTCAACGTCGTCGAGCGGGCGATTAACCGCCTGTGGGGCACGCGCCCGCGCGCGATGCTGCGGGGACGGGGACTGACGCTCCTGATGATCGGCGGCGTCGGCGTGCTGCTCACCGTCTCGATCTTCCTCACCTCGCTGCTCGTCGCGCTGCGCGAGTTCGCCTCGCGCCTGACGCCGCGCCAGCTCGAACACTATTCGTGGCTCGGCTACATCGGCGACGGCGTGTGGCAGATCGTCTTCGCCGTCGTCAGCGTGCTCGTCACCGTCACGCTCTTCACATTCGTCTATCGCGTGATGCCGAACGGGCGCGTGACGCTGCGCGACTCGATACCGGGCGCGGTCGTCGCCGGCCTCCTGTGGGAGCTCGCCAAGTACATCTTCGCTTCGAGCCTGCGCTACTTCCACTACGATCAGATTTACGGCTCGGTCGGCGCGGTCGTCGCCGTGCTCACGTGGTCTTACGTCTCCAGCCTCATCCTCCTCTTCGGCGCGCAGCTCTCCGTCGTCTTCCACCAGGAGCACTCCGCCGCGCACGAGGAAGTGACCGAGCCGCAGGCGGCGGGCGACACGACGATGACCGCCGCCCACTGAACCGACCGACGAATTATTCTCCCGTGCTCATCTCCGACTTCGACTACGAACTGCCCGAAGAACTGATCGCGCAGCATCCCGCCGCGGAGCGCGACGCGTCGCGGATGCTCGTGCTTGATCGCGCGAGCCGGAGCTGGCGCGACAGCCACTTCTCGAACCTGCCCGGCGAGCTGGGCGCAAACGATCTGCTCGTCGTCAACAACACGCGCGTCTTCCCGGCGCGACTCGCGGGGCGGCGCGAGCCTTCGGGCGGTCAGGTCGAGCTGCTTTTGATCGAGGAGCGCGGGCCGCTCGTGTGGGAGGTGCTGGCGCGACCGGCGCGCAGGCTCGCGCGCGGGCAGCAGGTCTCATTCGGCGACGGGCGGCTGCGCGCCGAGATCGTCTCGGAGCAAGACGACGGTCGCCGCACGGTGCGCTTCGATTGCGAGGGCGACTTCGACGCGCTCGTCGAAGAGTTCGGGCGGATGCCGCTGCCGCCCTACATCAAGCGCGAGCGCTTGGAGGAAGACGCGGCGAGTCGGGGTGAAGATCGCGAGCGCTACCAGACCGTCTATGCCGCCGCGCGCGGGGCGGTCGCCGCGCCGACCGCCGGGCTCCATTTCACGCCGCGCGTCTTCGACGAGATCAGGGCGCGCGGCGCGCGCGTCGTCGAGGTCACCCTGCATGTCGGCTACGGCACGTTCGCGCCCGTGCGCGTCGAGGACTTAAACGGTCACGCCGTCGAGCCAGAGCGGTTCGAGATCGGCGAGGAAGCTGCGCGCGAGATCAACGCCGCGCGCGAAGCAGGCAGGCGCGTCGTCGCGGTCGGGACGACGAGCGTGCGCGCGCTCGAATCGGCGGCGGACGAACGGGGTTTCGTGCGCGCGGGTCGCGCGCTCGCGCGGCTCACCGTCACGCCGGGCTACGAGTTTCGCGTCGTCGGCGCGATGCTCACCAACTTCCACCTGCCGCGCTCTTCGCTGCTCGTCCTCGTCGCCTCGTTCGCCGGTCGCGACCTCGCGCTCGCCGCCTACCACCACGCCGTCGCCGCGCGCTACCGCTTCTATAGCTACGGCGATTGCATGCTGATCAAATAAAGTGATGAGTGACAAGTGATGAGTGACAAGTTAAAATCTTTTCGTTCCGTCGTCCGGCGGCGAGGCGTGCCGCCGGATATCTCTTGCTTGTCACTTGTCACCCGTTACCCGTCACTGCTCTCATGGCTGTGCTGAAGAAAATCCGCTCGCGCCTCTTCTCCGCCGCGCCCGAAGTCTTGCCGCCCGCCGCGGCAGACTACGCGCGCCCGGACGAGGGCGTGAGCGCGGCGCGCGCGGCGGAGGAACGCTACGACATCCGCCCGCTCACGATCACGCAGATCGAAGAGTGCTGGCGTCTCGATCAGCGCTGCTTCGTGGACGGCGAGGCGTACAGCCGCGACACGTTCGAGTACCTGCTCACCTCGCCGGAGTCAATCGCCTACCGCGCCGTCACGACCGACGGCGCGCTCATCGGCTTCATCGTCGGGCTGATCGAGCCCGACCGCACGGGTCACATCACGACGCTCGGCGTCGCGCCCGCGCCCCCCCCCCGACGCATCGCCCAGCGGATGCTCGCGCGCGTCGAAGAAGGCTTTCGCCGGCGGCGCGTCCGCACCGTGCGGCTCGAAGTCCGCTCCGTCAACACCGGCGCGCAGGAGCTTTACCGCAAGGTCGGTTACGTCGTCACGCAACGCCTGCCGCGCTACTACTCCAACGGCGGCGACGGGCTCCTGATGATCAAAGCCCTCGATCACGACGCCGTCGGCTAGAGCGGGCGATGACATCAACTCGCGGGGCGCACTTAGCCGACCGCCGCGAAGTTTTCCCTTCCGCCTGCAAGTTTTTTTGGCTATAGTGTTTTGTTACGCTACGCCCGCGCCGCCGATGTTTCCTCAGGGCAGCCGACGCAGTTGGTCGAGTCCAGGGTAGGATCAGTAGAGAGCCACCAAGTTTTGCAACAGACTCAGCGAGACCTCAGCCGCCGCCGTCAAATCATTCCGCATGATCCCTTCCAAGGTCGGCACCGGTTCTTCGCTACTCTGTGTCACACCCGACGGGGGCGGGGGCGGAGGCGGGTTTTTATCGTTCTGCATGATCCCGTCGTCGGCGAACGCGTAAGCGGAGAATGCCAGCACGAGCACGGCAGCACGAACTAATTTGGTCATTGGTTTTCCTTAGGTTTATGGAAGCAGTTCAAACCCGACGGCACCCCTTTGTGAAGAGGCGCGTCAGCTCCGGTGCGCATGCAATGGACTTGCATGCGCAAAGAAAGGGTGTCCTCACATGACTTTAGCAGACGGCAGCCTCAAACAGATAGGTGAACTCGTATTCAGCACTGACGAGCAGCAGGCGCTGCTCTGCTGCCGCCGCGCGGCAGAGTTCATCTTTGTCGGGCAACACGAAGAAGCGCGCCGTGCGCTCGGAAGCTTCTGGCGGGGCGTGGGCGAGCGCCCCCCCGTGGAAGGGCTCGCCGTCTCAGCCGCCGCCGAAGTGCTCCTGCAATGCGGCACGCTGTCCGGGCGGATCGGGAGCAGCCAGCACATCGCCGGCGGACAGGAGGCGGCGAAAGACCTGCTGAGCGAGGCGCTCAGGCTCTTTGAGACGCTTAACTATCCGTCGAAAGCTGCCGAAACCCAACACGAACTCGGCGTCTGTTACTGGCGTCTGGGTGCGCTCGATGAAGCGCGTGTCGTCCTGAGGGAAGCGATCAGACAGGTTGGCGAAGCGGACGTAGAACTTAAGGCGAAGATTCTGATCAGGCAGACGCTCGTCGAAATCAGCGCCCACCGTTACCAAGAGGCGTGGAACCTGCTGCAGGAAGCCGAGCCCGTTTTTGCCTCTGCCGGCGACGCGCTGAAAGGCAGGTGGCACGGGCAGCGTGCCCTCGTCCTGCTCCAACTGGCTAACGCCGAAAAGCGCGACGATTACTTCGACAGAGTCGTCCTCGACTTTACGGCGGCGATCTTCCACTACGAGCAGGCGGGGGACGAAAGGCTCTGCGGCAACAACCTTAACAACCTCGCCTTCCTCTTCTACAAATTAGGTCGCTACGCGGAAGCCCACCAGCACCTTGATCGCGCGCGCGCGATCTTCATGCGCCTGCACGACGCCGGCAGCGTCGCACAAGTGGACGAGACGCGTGCGCGCGTGCTCTCCGCCGAGAGACGCTACGCAGAGGCTCAGGCGGTGATCGCCCGCGCCGTCGCTGCCCTCGAAGAAGGCGGCGAGCAGGCGCTGCTGGCTGACGCGTTGACAGTGCGGGGGATCGTGCAGGCGCGTCTCGGCGAGCACGAAGCATCACTCGCCACGCTGAAGGGGGCGATCACCCGCGCCGAGAACGCGGGCGCGCGCGAAAGTGCGGGGCACGCCGCGCTGACTCTGATCGAGGAGCACGGCGGCGCGCGCCTCTCCGAAAACGAGCTTTACGAAACTTATCGCCGCGCCGACGAACTACTGGCACGCACACAGGACGCGGAAGACATCGCGCGCCTGCGCGCCTGCGCGCGGCTCACGACGGACAGGTTGGCGGGCGCGCAACTGCCGGAAAATTTCTCGCTGCCGCGCGCCGTGCGCGCCTACGAGGCGCGCTTCATCGAGCGCGCGCTGGCGGCGGAGGCCGGCAGCGTCTCGCGCGCGGCGCGGCGGCTCGGCGTCAAGCACCAGTCGCTCGCCCACACCCTGCGGACGCGGCACAGCAATCTGGCGGACGCGCGCACGCCGGTCGTCCCGCGCAAGCGCAGCATCATCGTCCGGTTCCGGCACGCGAGCGACGGCGCGAGGTACGAAACGGCGGAAGCCGCCGCGCCCGCGTCGATCCTGCACGTTGATGACAACCAGCTCGTCGCCGACACGGTGCGGGACACGCTGGAGGTTGAAGGCTAGCGCGTGGAACTCTGCGCCGACGGATCGACGGCGCTCCGAGAGATCGAGGGCGAATGGCACTTCGATCTGCTGGAGTCGCTCGTCGCGACGATCTCGGGATTGCTCGTGCGGTAAATTCGACGATCAAGTCAGCGAAGGGCGGGCGGCGCACCATGCGCCGCCCGCCCTTCGCGCGAGACGATAACATTCCGATCCTGGCAGAGTCTGCGCCGCACGAGTGCGTGCGCGCGCCTCCCCGCCTCAGGACTTACGCAACTCAGTCAGAACTTGCTTGGCGACAGACTTGAGCGTGTCGAAGACGCCGACGCCCGTCGAAGCGACCGCCTCGTGCACGTCCTCGTCCTTGCGCCGCAGTTCCGCGATCAGATCGGGCGCGGGGATGACATTTGACAGATCGCGCTTGTTGAGTTGGAGGACGTAGGGGATTTTCAGCAGGTCGTAGCCGTTCGAGCGCAGGTTCTCTTCGAGGTTGTAGAGCGACTCGATGTTGGCGTCCATGCGCTCCTCCTGCGAGTCGGCGACGAAGACGACGCCGTCCACGCCCTTAAGGATCAGTTTGCGCGAGGCGTCGTAGAAGACCTGACCCGGCACGGTGTAGAGGTGGAAGCGCGTCTTGAAGCCGCGGACGGTTCCGAGTTCGAGCGGCATGAAGTCGAAGAAGAGCGTGCGGTCGGTCTCGGTGGCGAGGCTGATAAGCTTCCCCTTGGACGTGGGCGCGGTCGTGTCGTAGATGTACTGCAAATTGGTCGTCTTGCCGCACAAGCCCGGGCCGTAATAGACGATCTTGCAGTTGATCTCTCGTGATGCGTAGTTGATGAAAGTCATGGCTCTCTTGGCGTGACAGGTGACGGATGGCGGGAGAAGGGTAAAACGGCGATGGTTAGCTGTTAGCTATTAGCTGATGGCTTTCACTTGTCACGATTGACGATTTACGGTTTACGGCTTTTCTGCTAGTTGAAGAGGCTGTCGATGTCTTCGTCCGTGATCCCGGCGAAGAACGAATCCTCGCCCGCGCTCTTCTGCTCCGAATCGCGGGTGATGTCGTCGAAGACCGTGGAGAGGTCGCGCGAAGCCTGCTTGACGCGCAGCTTGACCAGACCGAGGCTCGAGCGGTCGTCGAAGACCACGACGAGCAGCGTCCGACCGATGATGCAGATGTGAATCGACTCGCGCTCGCCCTCGTGCGAGAGAGTCGGAAACTCTTTCTCGCCGATGAGGTTCGCCATGCCACCCGTGGCGGCGACGTTCCCGGCGGCAAGCGAAGCGAGACTCGTCGTGTCGAGATTACTCACGTCGCCCTGAACGGCGATCTGCTGCCCGTTCTTGTCCACGAGAAAGACGAGGCGCGACGCCGAGTCCGAGCGCAGTTTATAGAGCACGGTCACGATCCGCTCGTACTGCTGTTCGCGCATTATGATAGGAGTGTCCGTCATCGGTGCAGTGACTCGCTTTGTTCAGGCTGCGGTCGAGGTGGGGCGGAAAGAGCTTGGGCTCACAGTGTCGGGCAGACTATAAGTTACTCAGATGGAGAGGGTTTCATCAGGACGGCGCGGCTTTGTCGGAGCTACCGCGACTCCTCTGGCAATCTAACACATCGTTTTAGATGCCTGCAACTGTTTTTCTCTGTTGCCTAATGTTGGGCTTCTCTTGGCTCTACTCACGCCCGCAAACTATCCTATTCCGTTGATTTATTCAGTTGGGCTGTGCTAAGCTACGCGCGTTGTGACTCCTCGCGTGAGTCATTTTGATAACTGAGTAGCTTCGCATGAGCGATCCTATCATCAAGGGCGTCAAAAGACCTGCCTCTCGCCCGACCACACGCAGCGCTTCTCCAGCGCCGTCGGCGAAAAATCGCAAGTTGGGCGCGAAATCGGCGCGACCTAAGCCGCTTGCCAAACGACCGACGACGAAGAAAGCGCCCGTGCGTAAGGCCACGAAGGCTAGTCCGGCCGCAGCCAAAAGCACCCGGTCTCCGGTGGCTAAGGCTGGCGCGTCTAAAACCGGACGCGCGCCCTTGACGAAAAAGTCGAGCGCGCCCAGCCGCAAGACACCAAAATCTTCCAGTAAAACTTCAGCTAAGACTCCGGCGCGCGTCGCGACCAAGAAGCAGGCACCGACCAAGCGCACGAGCCCCGCGCCCGCGGTCAAAGCTTCCGCCAAATCGCACGCCACTAAGAAAGTCGCCGCGCCGACGCGTCCGGCTCGCCCGGCGCACACGCCGCGCCAGCCCACGCAGGATGAGACGGCGGCGCTGCGCGCCTTCGAGCGGGCGCACAAAGAGTTCTCGCGCGGGCGCTTCGCCGAGGCGCGGATGCTGTTCCGCGCGCTCATCGAGCAGCACGCGGGCGTGGCGGAAGTAACGGCGCGCGCGCGGACATATCTGGCAATCGCCGAGGCGCGCCTGCGTTCGGAATCTTCCCTGCCGCGTAACGCCGAAGAGCTTTACGACCGCGGCGTCATCGAGTTGAACCGCGGCGAGTACGTCGCGGCGCAGGAGATGTTCGAGCGCGCGCTCCGCCGCGAGCCGGAGGCGGCGCACATCCACTACGGGCTGGCGGCGACGCGCTCGCGCCTCGGCTCAATCGATCTCGCCCTGCAAGCACTGGAGCGCGCGCTCCAACTCCAACCCAACCTGCGCCTGCGCGCGCAGCACGATCAGGACTTGCTCTCCCTGCGCAACGATCCGGAGTACGAGCGAATCGTGTACGCGCCGCGCCCTTGAGACAAGAACCGTCACGCCCTCTGTCGCCGCCTGACTAGTTCCCACAAGTTGCTTTGAAAGCCCCTCCCTTTTGAGTATCATTCTGTCTTGCGGGATGAGCCCTTGCCCCTCGCGAGCTTTAAGGAGACGAGCAGAAGTTGCACGGCGGGACTGAACGCGGCATCAACCTGGTCGCCCTCGGCGGCGGCACAGGTCTCTCGACGCTGCTTGCGGGGCTCAAGCGCCGCGTCGGTAGTGGCGACGGGCTCGGCGCCGCCCGGCTCGCGTCGCTCGCGGCGATAGTCACCGTCTCGGACGACGGCGGCAGCTCCGGTCGCCTGCGCGACGAGTTGCAGATGCTGCCGCCCGGCGACATACGCAACTGCATGGTAGCTCTGTCGGAGGACTCGACGCTGATTGCGCGCCTCTTCCGCTACCGCTTCCCCGGCGAGGGGCACCTCGGCGGCCACAGCTTCGGCAACCTCTTCCTCGCGGCGCTCACCGCCGTCACCGGTGACTTCGTCGAAGCCGTGCGCCTCTCTTCCGAAGTCCTCGCCAGCAAGGGTCACATCTACCCCGCGACGCTGAACGACGTGCGGCTCGTCGCCGAACTCGAAGACGGCACAGAGGTGCGCGGCGAGACGAACATCACGGCGTCGCGCTCGCCGATCCGCCGCCTCCGGCTCGAACCAGAACAGTGTCTGCCGCTCCCCGACGCGCTCGCCGCGCTGCGCTCGGCGGACGTGATCACGGTCGGGCCGGGCTCGCTCTACACGAGCATCCTGCCGAATCTGTTGGTCGCGCACGTCGCCGAGGCGATCGGCGCATCCCGCGCCGTCAAGCTTTTCGTCTGCAACCTGATGACGCAGCCGGGCGAGACGGACGGCTACACGGCGCGCCGCCACCTGGAAGTCGTCAAGCGTTACGCGCCCGAGATCGGTTTCGACTACGTGATCGTCAACAACCGCCCCGTCACGCCGGAGCAAGCCGAACGCTACGCCGCCGAGGGCGCGCAACAGATCGGGCTCAACGATCACGCGCTCGAACGCCAGTTCAGCGACGAGGCTGAGATCGTGCGCGCCGATCTGCTCGACGAGGGCGCGAAGGTGCGCCACAGCCCGGAGAAGCTGGCGCGTGTCATCCTCGACTGTTACGAGCGCGCGGGCGAGCGCCGCGGACTCCACGCGCCCGCCGCGTTCGCGTAAACACCCGACGGCAAAAACATGGACGCACAGCCCCGACACACTCCACGCGACACAGACGCCGCCCTGCACACGTCTGTGAGCCCGCAGCCGACGCTCGACGTACTCATCCTCGCCGCGGGCCTGGGCACGCGGATGCGTTCGGGCACGGCGAAGGTCTTGCACAAGCTGGGCGGTCGCCCGCTCATCGCGCACGTCTGCCGCACTGCCGCCGCGCTCGTCAAAGAGGGTCGCCCCGTCCACGTCGTCGTCGGCCATCAGGCGGAAGAGGTGAAGGCGGCGGTCGTCGCCGAACTGGGCGAAGCCGGGGCGGTCTTCGTCACGCAGATGGAGCAGCGCGGCACGGGCGACGCCGTCATGGCTGCGCGCGACGCGCTCGCGGACTCGACGACGCTCCTCGTCCTCTCCGGCGACGTGCCGCTCGTGCGCGCCGAGACGCTGGGCGCGCTCTACCATCAGCACCGCACGCACCGCGGCCACGGCGCGGCGGCGACGCTCTTAGCCGTCCGCCTCGAAGACCCGACCGGCTACGGTCGCATCCTGCGCGACCCCGAAGGCTTGTTCGAGCGCATCGTCGAACAAAAAGACGCCTCGCCCGAAGAGCGCGCCATCAACGAGATCAACGCCGGGATTTACTGCTTCGAGACCCGCAAGCTCTTCACCGCCCTAGAGCGCGTGCAGCCCGTTAACGCGCAGGGCGAGTATTACCTGACGGACGTGCCCGGCATCCTGCGCGCCGACGGCGAGGACGTGAGCGTCTTCGCGCACTCGGACGCGCGCGAGGTGTCGGGCATCAACACGCGCGTCGAGCTGGCGGAGTTCGAGCGTCTGCTCCGCAACCGCACGCTGCGCCGCCTGATGCTCGAAGGCGGCGTCACCGTCATCGATCCGTCGCACACCTACGTCAGCCCCGAGGCGCACGTCGGTCGCGACACCGTCTTGCACCCCAACGTCTGCATCGAGGGGCGCACGGTCGTCGGCGAGGCTTGCGAGATTCACGCGGGCGTGCGCCTGTCGAACTCGCGGGTCGGGAGCGGCTCGACCATTAAGGATCACTCGGTCGTCGTCGATTCGGAGATCGGCGACAACTGCTCGGTCGGCCCCTTTGCCCACCTGCGCATGGGCGCGCGGATGGAAGAGGGCGCGACGGTCGGCAACTTCGTCGAGGTGAAAAAGTCGCGCCTCGGTCGCCGCGCCAAGGCGATGCACCTGACCTATCTCGGCGACGCGACGGTCGGCGACCGCACGAACATCGGCGCGGGCACCATCACCTGCAACTACGACGGCAAGGAGAAGCACCCGACCGTCATCGAAGAGGACGTGAAGATCGGCTCGGACACGATGCTCGTCGCACCTGTCAGAGTCGGCGCGCGCTCCGTCACCGGTGCGGGCGCGGTCGTCACCGAAGACGTGCCGCCCGACACGCTCGTCGCGGGCGTCCCCGCCAAGATCAAGAAGCGAGTCACACGCGAGCAGCCCGGCGCAGTGGCTGAAGAGAAGGAAGAGGCAACTGCCGTAAATCGTCAATCGTAAATCGTGAATCGTAAAAACGGGAGCGCCTGTTCTTACGATTCACGATTTACGATTCGCGATTTACGGCTCTTCGGAGGAAAGCAATCATGTGCGGCATCGTCGGCTACGTCGGAAACAAGCAGGTCGTCCCCGTCATCATCGACGGCCTGCGCAAGCTCGAATATCGCGGCTACGACTCGGCTGGGATAGCCGTCGTTGACGAGGGGCACCACCTCGACATCCGCCGCGCCGAAGGCAAACTGCGCAACCTCGAAGAGGCGATCCGCCTCAAGCCCCTGGACGGCACTTATGGCATCGGGCACACGCGCTGGGCAACGCACGGGCGGCCCACGGAGGAGAATGCGCACCCGCACCGCGACTGCACGGGTCGCGTCGTCGTTGTCCACAACGGCATCATCGAGAACTACGTCCAGCTCAAGGAGCGGCTGCGCGCCAAGGATCACCGCTTCGTCACGGAGACCGACACGGAAGTCGTCGCGCACCTCGTCGAGGAGTATCTGCACGAGGGCGACGCGTTCGAGCGCGCCGTCCAGCGCACCGTGCGCGACCTGCGCGGCATCTTCGCCCTTTCGATCATCTCGACGGAAGACCCCGACACGATCATCGCCGTCCGGCAAGGCCCGCCCGTCGTCATCGGCTTAGGTGACGGCGAGTACTTCGTCGCCTCCGACATCCCGCCCATCCTCCAGCACACGCGCGACGTCTTCTTCTTAGGCGACGGCGAGATCGCGGTGCTCACGCGCGACTCGGTGCGCGTCACAGATTTCGACGGAGACATCCGCGAGCCGCACCAGCAGCGCATCACCTGGGACCCGATCATGGCGGAGAAGGGCGGCTTCAAGCACTTCATGCTCAAGGAGATTTACGAGCAGCCGCGCGCCGTGCGCGACACCGTGCAGGGCCGCATCTCGCTCGACACCGGCAAGGTCTATCTCGAACCGATGAACATCACGGAGGCTGAGTTCAAAGCCTTCGACCGCGTGCTCGTCGCCGCCTGCGGGACGAGCTGGCATGCCGGGCTCGCCGGCAAGTACATGCTCGAACAACTCGCGCGCGTGCCCGTCGAAGTGGATTACGCCTCGGAGTTCCGCTACCGCGATCCGGTCATCGACGAACGGACGCTGCTCGTCGTCATCTCGCAGTCGGGCGAGACCGCCGACACCATCGCCGCCTTGCGCGGG
>JBJMGS010000427.1:0-1511 GCA_045807785.1 Pyrinomonadaceae bacterium | reverse complement strand
CATGGCGTCGCGCAGCGCGTCGGCGAAGGCGAGCGGATCTTTCTGTAAGAGATTGCCGATGGGGATAGCGCCCGGCTCCAAGCGCTTCGGGATGCCGCTCTTGTTGAACTCGACCTTCGTGTGGTCGACCAGCCCGAGCTTATCCCAGTTGCCGATCATGTGCTGCGGCATGGTGCCGCCCACCATGGCTTGATACATCGCCTGTAGGGCCGTACCAGTGCGCGAGCCGCCGAGCTCCGTCATCGGCGCGACAAGGTGAGCAAGGCCCTCGGTCGTGAGCCCCTGTAGCGACATCCCGCCCGTGCGCGCCATCGCCAGCATCTCCGCGGGCGTGACGCGGCCGCCGGTGGCCGTCGTAATCTGTGAGACGCGGTTGAAGTACTCCTCCATCCGCGACTGGTCGTCGTGGGTGAACGCGCGCTTGCCGTGCTCGTCCATCGCGCCGGTCGCCCGCACGGCGCCGACCATCTCGAGGAACTTGAAGCCGCTCTGAATCTGAGCGTCTACCTCTTCCTTGCTGAACTTACCGCCGAAGAGAGTTTCGATGCCGAAGCGATAGCGCGACGCCACAGGCAACGCCTCGATGGCGTGATCCAGGTTGCCGAGTGCCGTGTGGAGATCGGTCAGCGTCTCCATGGTCCCGGCCTGCGTGAGACCGCGGATGGACTTGACGGTTTGGTCGACCGCCCCGAAGGCTTTTCTGTTGTCCTCCTCGGAAAGGTTTATTGCGGCAAACTTCGCCTTCGCCTGCGCGAGTTCGAGGTAGGCTTCCGTGTACTTTTCGAGTGAGTCGACGCGCTCTCGCACCGCGCCCATGATCTGGGCCGGTGCCTGCATCGCCGTCTCTAACTCTTCAGCGCGGTCGAAGAGTCCGGCTCTGTGCGCCGGTCTGCGGCGACGGCCACCCGGCGCGGCCGGTACCGTGGGCTGTGCGGGCGGCGGCGTTCTCCCTCCGGATCGCGCGCCGACGCCTTGCGGCCGATTCGCGTTTGCACCGCGCAGAGCTGTGCTCAGCGCCCTCGCCGACTTCGTCGCCGCGTCGAGGCCCGCCGTGCTGACCGGCTTGGAGAGATTCGTCGCTAGCTTCGAGGCTTCCGACGAGAGGCCCTTGGCGTCGGCCCGAACGGATTTGACCTTCGAGCCGAACTTGCTGAGGCTGGAGACCGAGACGTTGCGCCCCATCTCCTTACGAAGGGCGGAGTAGGACTTGAGAGCGCTATCAGCCTCTTTGCGGAAGCCGCGCAGCGCCGACACACTCTTGCTGAGCCGACCGGAGAGCTGGTCGTTTAGCCTGAGCAGAATCGAGAGTGTGTATGTGGCGCTGTCTGCCATGAGTGCGTGCTAAGAAGAGCAACGGCCGCGCCTACTTTTTGTCGGGCGGCCGCAGCATCTCGATGACCTCTAAAATGTAGGTCTCTCTCCGCTCCGGGCTAAGTCTGAGAAGCGCTTCCTCCGACATTCCCTTGAGGTGCATCATCAGAAACGTCATCTCGGTGGCTAGCGTCGCCCTG
>JBJMGS010000426.1:0-1750 GCA_045807785.1 Pyrinomonadaceae bacterium | reverse complement strand
CTCATGACGCTGCAGGCGGCGCATCGCCTCGACGAAGGCGACGAGGCGCGCGTCGAGGTGTCTCTTCTCAAGTTCTACGCGGCAGGCGTGTTGAACGACGTCATCGACCGGGCGCTGCAGGTGCACGGCGGTCTCGGCATGACGGAGGACACGCCCCTCGCGTCGATGTGGCGCACCGCCCGCGCTGCGCGCATCTACGACGGCGCCGACGAGGTGCACAAGATGGTCGTGGCGCGGCGGATCCTTCGCGAGTTCGAGGACGGGGGAACCTGGCGCTTCACGTGACGCTCGAGGGGGCGCGCGTGCGGCTCGAGCCGATCGAGCCGCGGCACGAGGAAGCGCTGTGGGAGATCGCGCAGGATCCGCGCGTCTGGTCGTTGATGCGCGTGCGCGGGAACGAGAGCCGCGATCTCTTCCGGCAGTGGTTCGAGTCGGTCGACCTCGGTTTTGCCCATTACTTCGATGGCGACCTCGTCGGGCACACGAGCTACCTCAACGTGCACGAGGGCGACCGCGTGGTCGAGGTCGGGAACACGTGGCTGACGCCTTCGGCTTGGGGGACGGGCGCGAACGCGGAGGCGAAGTACCTCCTGCTGAAGCACGCGTTCGAGGACGAGGGCTTCCTGCGCGTCGAGTTCAAGACGGACGCGACGAACGGGCGGGCACGTGCCGCGCTGGCGGCCCTTCCGTCGACGTTCGAGGGAGTGTTTCGCAGGCACATGCTCGTGCGCGGCGGAGAGCGCCGCGACTCCGCGTGGTACGCAGTGATCGACGAGGACTGGCCGATCGTGAAGGCGACTCTCGAAGCGCGACTCGCCCGGTAGCCTCAGCACGATGAGCGCTCTTCCCCAGGAGCTCCGCGACCTGATCGAGTCCGGTCCGATGGCGCATCTGAGCACCATCAACCCGGACGGCGCCCCGCAGGTGAGCGTCATCTGGATCGGCCTCGACGGCGACGACCTCGTCAGCGGTCACATGGGCCGGTGGGTGAAGCTGCGCAACATCGAGCGCGGCCCGCGCGTCGTGCTGTCCTTCGACGCGCCGCGAACGCCGGGCGTCTTCCTCAACCCGTACGCCGTCGTGCGCGCGCGGGCGACGAGCGAGCCGAGCGACGAGGCCTGGGACCTGCTCGACCGGCTCGCGAAGGTGTACGTCTCGCCCGACACCGAGTTCCCCGCGCCGAAGGGCCCGGGCTTCATCGTCCGCTACGCGGTCGAGCGCATCGGCGGCGTGGGCCCGTGGGTGTGAGGATCAGGCCCCGCGGATGATCTGCGTGCACCGCGACGACGCGAGGAGCTCGCGGTCCGCGTCGTAGAGGTCGGCCGCGCAGAACGCGACGCGGCGGTTCCGCTGCACGACGCGGCCTTCCGCGCGGAGCAAGCCCGGGCGCGTCGCGCGCAGGAACTCCACGTGCAGGTCGGCCGTCAGGAAGCTCTCCTCGTCGCCGAGCACGGACCAGCACGCGCCGCCCATCGCGGTATCCAGGAGCGTCGTGACCATCCCCCCGTGGACGATGAACCCGCCGCCTCCGTCGTGGAAGCAGTAGTTCGGCGTCGCCTCCCATTCGATCGTGCTCTTCCCGGCGCCCTGCTGCGGGCTTCGGTACGCGAGCGTGTGCCAGATGTGCGGGACGGGCGGCGGCTGCTCGCCCCAGCCACGCCGGCGGCTCATCGCGGCCCCGGGATGCCGGGAAACCGGAACGGCAGCACGCGGTTCGGCTGCACGATCCACGCACGGCCGCTCTCGGCGT
>JBJMGS010000425.1:0-3128 GCA_045807785.1 Pyrinomonadaceae bacterium | reverse complement strand
GAGGGCTTGGCGGGTCGTCCAGGTTCCCGTAAACCCCTTTTCGCTAAGAGTGCCCATGCGCGCAGCGAACTCCTTGACGTAGCCCCGTAGCCCCTAGCCGAAGCCGCCGCGTTACTGAGCGCCGTCTTGGACGCCGCAAGCCCGCAGAGGGGGGCTCGTACGGCCTCTCGACTTCGGGGTTTCTTCACCGGTGCAGGCGTCCATACAGACGTTCGCGCCACTCAGCGATGCAGCTGGATGGCACGCGAGAAGCAGATGCATCCCGATGCTCAGGTTGCCTCGCCAGACACCAGCACTTTCAAATTGCATCTGTGTCTCGCCGGCTATCGAGGTGAGTAGTTGCCGTCCGCCGGACCTCCGCCACACATGCGCCACCCTCCTCCTCTCCGAGGGGCGCACGCTGAACGAGGTCGCCGAGCACCTGGGCCACGCCGACGCCGGTTTCACCGCCCGCACCTACGCGCGCGTAATGCGAGACGCCCCGCGCCGGCGGCGCATCACGATCAGTGAAGCGATCCGGAAGGGCCGTGTCGGCGCAAGTCGTAGACCTCGGGTAGACCCCTTAGGCGCTAAGCGGGCGAATCGCCCCGCGGACTCGAAAAGAAGTCCCTGCAAATCGACGAAGCCGACGCCCGGATTCGAACCGGGGACCCCTTCATTACGAGTGAAGTGCTCTACCAGCTGAGCTACGTCGGCAGTCGCCCTACTGTAGCGGGGTTGCGGCAAAACGAGAGGCCCCCGAGGGGGCTTCAATCGCGCTGCGGGTAGGTATTGAGTAAGTCAGGCGAGTCGGATCGCGCGTCCGGCTTCCAGCCGCGCTCGGTTCTCGTCACGTCGCGTCGCCTTCTCGAACTCATGCGCGCCGAGACCTTCGGACTGACGCACTGCCGTCTCCGCGTAGAAGGCAAATCGGGGCGCTGACGCTCGCGGCGGCACATCTGTTGACTTGCCCTGTCGAAAGGAGTAGACCCAAACGATGAGGCGAGTGGTCGAGGGACGGTTACGGTCGCTTCGCGCTTCTGCCTGTATCGCGCTTCTAGCCTCCTTCGGCGGAGCGCTGGCGCTTGGTGTCGTCGCGCCGTCCGCCGCCAACCCGGTGCTTTCGTTCGCCCGACCGAGCAAATATCCAACGGGCAAGGCGCCAGCTTCGGTTGCGCTAGGGGACCTGAACGGGGATCGAAAGCTCGACCTCGTGACCGTCAACGGGCCCGCGCTGTCGACGCTTCTAAACCGCGGCGACGGGGGCTTCACATCAAGGCGCGACTACGCGACAACGCACGCAGACTTCGTCGCGCTCAGCGACCTCAACGGCGACGGGAGGCTGGACGTCGCGACAGTGAATGCCGATTCGGTGTCAGTTTTCCTCAACACCGGTAGCCGCACCTTCGCCCCCAGGCGCGATTACGCGATCGGAGCAACGGTTGTCGGAGACAACATTGCGGTCGGCGACGTTAACGGCGACGGCCTGCCCGACCTGGCGGCTTTGAACGAAGTTGCAAGCACCATCGCCGTCTTTCCGAATGCGGGCGACGGCACGTTCCCGACCAGACGCGACTACCAAACCGCAGATGATCCTCAATTCGTGGCGATCGGCGATCTGAACGGCGACGGGAAGGCCGACCTGGTGACCGTGAACGGCGAAGTCGCCTCTGTGCTCCTCAACCGTGGCGACGGCAGTTTCGGCGGCAGGCACGACTATCCAACCGGGTCCTGGAGTGACTCCGTTGCGATTGCCGATCTCAATGCTGACGGCGCGCCGGACTTAGCGACGGACAACAACGGCGACACCGGCGGTGACACCAGCGGCACGGTCTCGGTCCTTCTGACCCGCGGCGACGGGACCTTCCGCCGTCGCCGCGACTACGTGGCGACCGACGCATTGGGTATCGCGATCGGCGACCTGAACGGCGACCGCAAACCCGAGCTTGTGACTCGCGGCGAGACTTACAACAATTCGGGAGACACCATTGTTTACGTGCTCGTCAACCGAGGTGACGGCAGCTTCGAGCCCAAGCTCGGCTATCCAGCCGGCCAAAACCCCTCCTCGCTCGCACTCGGCGACCTGAACGGCGACGGCAGGCTGGACGTAGCCACGGGGAACTTCGACGGCGACGACGTTTCCGTTCTTCTTAACACGCCCGGCCTGTGCACAGTCCAAGACGCGTGGAGGATGACCGTGCCGGCCGCAAGGCGGACGATTACCCGCGGGAATTGCCGGGTCGGAACGATCCGGCGCGTGTATTCGCACGGCGTCAAACGAGGCCGTGTCATCTCTCAGAAGCCCGACCGGTTCACTGTCCTGAAAAAGGGCGCCACCGTAAGGCTCGTCGTGAGCCGCGGGCGGAAGCGTTAAGCCGCCGGCGCTTCGACAGCTCGCATGGGCCACCAGTGCTGGGGAATGCCCCCCGCGCGTCCGCCGTCATTGGGCAGGATGATCGGGTAGGCGCTGCGCCGGCGATGAGCACGGGATTCTCCGAGGACTCTTGCACTGCGCCCGGAGTGTGATTTGCTCCGCATGTAACAAACTCAGGGGCACTAGGAGGGAGAGAAGAAAGATGGCACGTAGACGCTCGGTCTGGTTTCTCGCGGTGGCAGTCGGCGCCTTCGTAGGGGCGCTCGGCGTCAGCGCATCGGCCGCACGACCTGCTGAAGCAGACGCCACTGCAGTCATGCAGTGGAACCTTATTGCGGTCAGCACGATCACCGGCGTTCCCGGTCCGGGGCTTCCAGGCCCAGCGGGCGGAGCACCACCGGCATCTCAAGTCAACATGGGGATGGTTCAGGGGGCTGTCTATGACGCGGTCAACGCGATCACGCCGAAGCATCACCGGCCGTACCTTCTGAACAGACGGTTCGGCAACACGGCGTCCGATGAAGCGGCCGTCGCAACGGCCGCGTACCTGGTTCTGAAGAACATCGTCGAGACCGTCCCTCAGAGCATTACGTTCCCCAACAGGGCGACCCTGCTCGCGACGCTCGCGTCGCGGTACGAAGCTGCGAAGAACGCGATACCCGACTCGCCGTTCAAGAATCAGGGGATCGCTGCCGGGACCGCGGCGGCGCAGGCCATGATCGACGCGAGGCAGAACGATGGAAGGTTCGGGCCGTCCCAGTTGGTGCCGAACGCG
>JBJMGS010000424.1:0-8321 GCA_045807785.1 Pyrinomonadaceae bacterium | reverse complement strand
GTCTGCACATGGGTGTGTTGCTCGCCGCCGTCATGTTGGCGGGCGTGAGATCGGCAACGGCGCAGGCCGTCGAATTTCCGCTCCACGCCAACGACCTCAAACCCGGCGAGCGCATCGTCACCGTCGTCCATGCCACGGGCGGCGGCCCACAGACCGGCGCCAAGGATTTGCGCGTTCTGCGCCGGGTCGCCGACAACAACTGGCAGGTGCTGAAAGAGGGCCAGACCGACGACACCGTCAATTCCAACTACCTGATCTATGGCCGACCGGTTTACGCAATGGCCAGCGGCACGGTGGTCGGCTGCTGGCGTAACGCGCCGGAAAACACCGGCCACAGCCAGCGACCGGAAGTCCTCGGCAGCAAGAAAATCCTCCTCCAGGGCAACCACCTGTGGATCAAGCAGGCGGATGGCAACATCGTGCTGTATGCCCATGCCCCCACCGGCGACATCCCGGCGAGCCTGTGCCCCAACAACGCCACGTTCCTGACAGGCACGGCGCAGAACGGCCCGGTCCCGACGCAGCCCGAGGCGACCGTGACCAACGGCGCCACCGTCACCGCCGGACAGTTGCTCTATCACGTCGGTAATTCCGGCAACTCGAGCGAGCCGCACCTGCACATCCACATCGTCAACTCATCGAACACCTGGCAACCGATGAAGTTCGCCCGCGGCCAGACGACGTCGTTCAGCAACAACACCGCCAGCCTCGACGGTCCCTGGGTCGGACTGAAGGGCAGCGCCCTGCCGATGGCGACGATCCTCGTCTGGCCGCCGCACCCGGTCGGCAACTGGACGTACAACGGCATCGAAGCTTCTGCCTACCAGCGCGTGTTTGATCATTTCGTCGATTCGGGCGAAATGGCCGACACCGTGAGCTGCAAGAACAACGGCGCGAGTTATGACACCACCTGGATTCCGGCCAAGGGGAGCTGGATTTCGCATCACGGCATGAGCATCCCCGACCACGCGTTGAAGAACGCGCAATACATCAAGCAGGGGTATAAGGAGACGTCCGTGTACACCTGCGGCTCGGTGATGGCGTCGATTTGGCGGAAGCCCTGAGCCGGGGCGGGGGATTGACCCTTGCCACTTTTCTTCTCCTGAACTAGCAGGCGCGACCGACAGGCGATCCGACAGAGAGTCGCCGCCGCGCCCGGTCCTGGTGAGGACAGCGGGCGCGATCCTCACGATGAAGATCGTGAGAGCGGAAGGGGCGGGCTCGTGAGGGGCTCGCCCCCTTCAACTTTAGGCCGCCAACTTTAGGCCGCAGCACGTCTGTGCCCGGCCGCCTAATCTTCCGCGCCAATAGCCGTCTCATTCCGGGCGGTTGCAGATTCTGTTAAGAGAGTCAGAGCCGGCAGCAGATTAGGCGACTAACAGGGCGTCATCCGTGACGGCTTTTAGGGCGTATAATTAAGTTAGCCCGCGACTGACAAGGTAACTCTCGGTGAAAACGTATTTTAAGGAGTTCTTCGATGAAACCATTAACTGTTGGAAAGGAGATTAAATGGGCGCCGACGGGAATCGCGGGCAGGCAGCGCGAGCGTTTCTTCTATATCGGTATAGCAATCGTAATCGTTGGCGTCGTCTTCGGCGGATTTGCGCGGACGTATTTTCTCAGACCGTATTTCACTACGCGGGCATTGATGCCGCTCCTTCATTTACACGGAATCGTGTTCACATCTTGGCTCGTGCTTTACTTTACACAAACCATACTTGTCGCGGCAAAGCGGACTGACATTCATCGGCGTTTAGGTGTAGCCGGTGCGGTGCTTGCCGTATTGATGGTTCTAATCGGCACGATAACAGCCATCATCAGAGCGCAACAAGGAGCAACTCCGTCAGAGCAAATTCCGCCGCTTGTCCATTTGGTGGTTCCGCTCGCCGATATGTTGGTGTTTGCGATTTTGATTGGTGCGGGCTTTTATTTCCGCCGACGCCCGGACGTGCATAAAAGGCTGATGCTTCTTGCGACAATCTCGATTCTTACGGCGGCAATCGCCCGACTGCCTTTCGCCTTTCTTAAGGCTGGCCCGCCAGCTTTCTTTGGCATAACTGACCTCTTTATTGCGGCGTGTTTTATTTATGACATTACCACGCGCCGGAGAGTTCATCGAGCTACAGCATTGGGCGGCTTGCTAATTGTCGCATCGCAGCCCTTGCGCCTGATGGTAGGCAGCACGGGCGCTTGGAGTGCGTTCGCGGCGTGGCTGACTGGATGGGTTGGTTAATGGAGAGATTGACAAGTGCAACGGGCGGTCTAACAAGTCCTTGCACCTGACCGCCCGACAGCGTGGCTTTCATCAATCTTTGTTCCTTTATCTTGGATGCTGTTCGCTGGGCGGCAGGTGAAGTCCGGCGTTAGGCGCTTACGTTTTACTCAAAGGGGTAAGGATGAAGCTATCGAAATTAGTCCTGATAACCGGCTCCCTGCTATTAACCGCTAGCCACATTCGCGCGCAGGATAACGTTTGCCGGCTGACCTACGCATATCTTGATAAAGAGACGCACACCCTAGCAAGCATCCACGACGTTGCGACCTTCTCCTTCAAGGCCGGTGACAAGGAGGTCATGAAAAGCTTCTACCACGAGGAGTCGGGTACCCACATCACGGTCGCGGCGCAAATACCCGACGGGGATGACCGGCGGGGGAAGCGGTACATAGGGTTAGCAATCGCTTTCGGCGAGCCGGAATTCAGATTTGCCGATGATTTATTCCGCTATGTTGATAGTGCCGTCGCGGAGACGGTTTATGACAGGACAGACAGTCGGGCCTCGGTAAGTAGAATCGTGGACACACCTCGGCGGACCTACAGGTTTAGGTTCGGGTGTATGAAGGGAAAGCGAAAGTAAACGCCGCGCCTAACAACGGCATGCAGCGGAGCCCGGACACGACGTCTCTCATCTTCCATCAAGGGGCATTCGCGCCCGCTGATGCCGAGCGTTAGGAATTTTCGCTCGAGGTCTGGACCGTGATAGTCGAACGCTGACACGTCGCAGGCCTGACGCTCGCCGACCCGTGCGAAGACATGTTAAAGCAATACCAGCCTGCCCGAGCGCGATGCGGGTCGAGGTGCGCGAGTTCCTCGCTAGTGCCAACAGCATAGAAACTCCAACCCCGGAACACGGAGACTCAAATGAGGAAGCTCAAAATCATCGAACACATCTCGCTCGACGGCGTGATCCAGCACTCCGCCGATGACAATGATTTCCCCTACAGCGACTGGACCGCGCCCTATCGGAGCCCCGCCGGCCGGGACGCACTCATCGCCGCGCAGGGCGAGAGCTTCGACCTGCTGCTCGGCCGTCGCACCTACGACATCTGGTCGGGCTTCTGGCCGAAGGCGCCGAGCAGTCCGATGGCAGACGGCCTCAATGCGGCAACGAAATACGTCGCCACCCACCGTCCGGAAAGTCTTGCATGGGGCCCGTTCGAGGGACTTGGACCGGACATCTGGGAGGGCATTCGCCGCGTCAAGTCGCAGGACGGCCCGGACCTCATCCTCTGGGGTAGCTCCACGCTGACCTCGACGCTGCTCGAACACGGGCTGGCGGATGAAGTGTGGCTTGCCGTCTATCCGGTGCTGTTGGGCACGGGGAAGCGCTTCTTTGCGGAGGGAACCCCGCCACGCTCGTTCGAGCTCGTCGGCACGAAAGCTTTGCCGTCCGGCATCATCCTCATTAGTTACAAGGTCGCCGGGCCTTTGAAGACCGGATAGTTCGGCGACATCAGTTACTCTGTCTTTAGATGATATGAACGCGCTACGCGCCTTCGTTAGCCGCTGAACCAGGCGTTGCCGCGCGCCAACACCGGCCACCAAATTCCTCACCGGTTCTCAGCCATCCTTGTCCCAGGTAAAGGTGAGGCGGTAACCGCGCAGGTAGCGCGTGTCGCCGACCGGCAGGCGGTACATCTCGGTGTGCGCGCCGAGCGCCTTGGCTTTGGAGAAGACGAGCATATAACCGGTCGGCGCGAGCTGATCGTATGCCCGGACGATGATGCTGTGCGACCGGTGGCTCTCGTTTTCGGTGAAGACCGATTGGATGGCGCGCGTCTCGCCTTCAGACCTGTATGTCTGGTGAGCGAGGGTCAGCCCCTTCCACCACGTCACGTTGAGCGGCGTCTCCAGCACAAACTCGATCTGATCCGACGCCACCGCCCTCGGCTCCTTCCTGAGCGTGATGATGTCGCCGTCTGAGAGCCGGTAGCAGAGCGCGCTCTCGCCCGTCTGCTGCGGGGCTCTGAAACTCTCCCAGGTGAGGATGTTCGTCTGGCTCACCTTGCTACGCAGGCTACTGTCGCCGCACTGCGCGCGTGCGACGCTCAAATTCCCGGCCGCCGCGCAGAAGCACAGGCTGGCGACGGCGCACAGTAACAGCCGCCGTGAGTTGTTCATGATCTTCATAATGTCCCTTCCGAGTTTAGACGTCTTCGTCCGTGCCGAGCCGACGCCGCGCGCCTGCGTGAATCAGACTCAGTTCAACTGCGGGGGCGAGCACTCGCCCCGCCCCGCGCCGGCGCGCTTCAGCCATCACGCTCCCAGGTGAAAGTGATGCGGCTCCCGCCGAGCTGCTGTGGGTTCGGGACGTTGAACGAGTACATCGGCGTGTGCGCGCCGAAAGCCTTCGCCTTCTCGAAGGTGAGCTTCAGCCCGTCGCGCAGATCGTCGACGTTCAAAAGCATCTTGTCGGGGCCGTGGTCGTCGTCCTGCGTGTCCACGTGCGCGAGGCGCACCCAGTTCTCGCGCGGGCTGCCGGGTCGGCGCAGGGGCGCGTTCTTAAACGCCGTGATGCCCTTCCACCAGGTCACGTTCGACCCGGAGACGAGCACGATCTCGACCTGATGCGAGGGCACGCCCGTCGTGCTGCCGTTGGAATCCACCTGCCGCGGCCCGCGGTAAGGGTGGCTGGAGAGCGTGTGCAGTGCCGCGCCGATGACGTCGCGGTCGGAGAGCCGGTAACGGTCAGCGTCGTCACTGCGTCCCATGAAGCTGTCCCACACGAGTTGTTGGTCGGTCTCGCGCTGCGGCGGTGCGACCGCCCGCGCCCTTGAGGGAGCCGACCACGCGGCGAGCGCCAGGGCGAGCGCCGCGACGGCCATGACTTTGGGCGAAACATTTGTCGATTTCATAAGCCTCCTCTCGCTCTCGTCGCCGCTGCCGGCGATCCTGTGTGCCTGCACGTATGGCGCGTGATGCTTCGGCAACGTGTCGCCAGCAGGCACAGACGACGAAGCGGAAGATTCGCTGAACGACCGCGCGTCATATGGTTCCTTCGCGGGATGGTCCGTGTGTCTTTCATAGCCCTCCTAGGCGCCGGTCTCAGGCCGCGCGCCCGCGCCGTCTATCTGGTCGGGGTGAATTGGAAGAGCTGGTTGTCAGCGTCGTTCCTGAACCACTGGACGACCCTCGCGCCGTTGCTCAAACTACTGCCCGCGACGTCAAGGTAGAGGCCGCTGTGTTTGGCCCTGATGCGGTAGAAGTCGCCGACCGGCTCGATCGTGAATTGCTGGTTGTCGCCGCCGTTACATTCCCACTGCTGCAACCCGGCCCCGGCGTCACGCGAGGACGCGGGCACGTCCAGGCACTTGCGGCTGTGCAGTGCGACGAAGCGAACGAACCCGCCGGGAAGTGATTCGACCGCGAACTTCTGGTTGTCCCAGTTGATGTTGTCGAACTGCCCGAGGGGGCGGCCGTTGTCTTGGCCCGAGAACCAGTCGATGTTGATGTCTAAAACTTTCCGGCTGTGCCGCGCCTGAATCGAGTAGATTCCGGCCCCGGCATAACCGCCTCTGGAGGGAATCGGCCGGAGCGTGGAAGTCAGCGCCGCGCGCAGGTCGGGCAGCCGCCCGATGTTTTCCGAAGCGGACGCAGTGCCCTGCGGCGTCCCCGTGCTGATGAATAGCATCCTCAACTGGGCCGGGTAGAGCGGGTCTAATCCCGCCGCCCTCCTCGCCCCCTGAATGCTGGCGACCGCCCCGGCGACGATCGGAGACGCACTCGAAGTCCCGTTGAAAACGGCCGTGTATTGGCGCGGAATCTCGCCGGTAAACCAGGGCGCCGTTCTCGCACCGCGCGAGTCCATCCCGTAACCGAGCGTGGCAACCCCGCCGCCCCACCCGTGAACATCAACGCGCCGGCCGAAGTTTGAAAAACAGGCTCGGTTGTTATCCCCGCTGCCGTTGCTCGCGCCGACCAGCAGCGCCGCCGAATAGCGGAACGACGGGTCGAAGCGGCGGTTGTAATGCGGAGCGTCGAGGTTCTGGCCACCGTTCCCGGCGGCTTCGACCACGACTATCCCACGCGCGGCCGCGCGCCGGATCACGTCGAAGCTGTGCTGGTAATACTCCATCGCGACGAACTCCCACTGGTCGCAATTACACGAACAGCTCAATCCGCTCGAAGGCCCGAAGGTGTGTTGTTCGACGAGCAGGACGTCTCCGCGATTGAGTGCCAAGGCGGCGTCGTCAATGGCATAGCTGGTGACGATGTTGTGCGTGCGGCCGGCGATACTCTCCCCCGAAAATAGGGTGAACCACGCCTCGTGGCTGGTGGAGGCGAAGAGCCAATCGAGCGGGCGGCAGACCGACGACAGCCCGTAGCGAATGTCGGGTGCGATCCCGCTGACCCCGAACCCGTTGTGCGGAGCGTTGAGCACGCCCATCACGGCCGTCCCGTGCTCGGTGCCGCCGCCGTCGTAAGCGCAAGCCGGGCGCCCGCCCCAGAAAAGGTTGCCGCGCGGGGCGAAGTCTTCGTGGTCCGTCACCCAGTCGTACTCGACGTCGATGAGCCTGACGTCACGGCCCCGGCCGCCGGGGATCGTCCAGGCGTATCTGGCGTCGATGCCGGCGGGCGCGGCGTTCAGATAGCCCTGGTTAGCGGAAAGATCGGGCGGGGGCGGGGGCAGGGCGTATGCGGGAGACGTTGCCCCGCCGCCGTGCGATCCGGTTGTCGCGCCCTCGGTTAGGAAAGCCGCCTGGACGTCTTCGAATATCTTTAATCTGTTCAGCTCGTTCATGAACTGTTCTTGCGCGACGATATCTTTGAAATCCGGCGCGGCGATGATGTAGTACAGATCGAGATCGGCTAACTCCTCGCCCGCGTCGATCTCGAGCTTTTCCTTCTCCTGAAATTGGGCTTCCGGGCTCTGCTGGCGGCGGCGCCTGTCCTCGAACATCCCGGCGACCGTGAAGCCGTACTTTTTGCCGTAGAGCCCGACGATCTCGTTGACGCGGTCGAGTTGCGACGCCACGTCGGCGGCCGCGAGCTGCGAGCGCTGCAAACGCCTGATCTCTTCCTTGTTTATTTGCTGGACGTCGCTGACGAAGCGGTTTTCGCGTCGGCGGACGTGAGAGCCCTCGACGAATTTGACGATGAAAATTCCGGCGAAGTTTTTGTCGGGGATTAACTTTATCGCTTCCTGCTTCGGCATGACGGCGCGTTGCTTGAGGAGCAGGGGCAGCGGCTCGCTCGGCTTCTGCGAGTTCTGTGCTACGTTAGTCTGACTGTTAGCAGGGAATTGCTCTCCCTTGCGCGGCAGACCGGCGCCGGGCTGCGCGTTCGTCAGAGGGCCCGCGCCCTGCGGCGCTTTGCAAGAGAGTTTGAAGGCGGCTTTATTCGACCCCGCCTTGTTCGGGGCGCTGATGACGATCTGCTCCCACCCGCCATAGGTTGGCAGCGCCGCGCCGCCGAGCGTCCACGTCGTCGAGACTTCCTTCGTCCCCGCGCCGTCGAAGACGAGCGTGGAGACGGGGCCGGATGCGCCGTCGCTGCGCTCGAACACGTACTGGACGGTGGCGGGACCGTCGGTCGTGATCTTGCCGTTGAACTTGATGACGGCGGGGCACGGCCCGTCGTAGGCTTGCGGGTCGGGGTACAAGACGGCTTCTACCACCTTCCCGCCTTGTGCGGCGCTCGTCCCGCGCGCGAACGAAGCGACGAGCGTCAAGACGAACGTCAAACAGACGACGGCGAGCAGAGTTGCTTTCGCGGCGTTGGCGTGAATCGATTTCATAATTCTCCTTCTCGTTGAGTCTGGGGGTCGGCGGTCGCGTCGCGCCTGCGCGGGTGGATGTTGCCGCACGCCGGTACGAAGCCGAGGCTCTTCATACCCGCCTTGTTAAGCAGTTCGAGGAAGATGTTGAAGTTGCCCGCCGCCCGCAGCGTCTCCCTGACGGTCTTGGTCATCGGCGGGTTCGGGTCTCACGTCTGATGTAACTTCCCTAACAAAGAGGCGAGGGCGGACGGGCGGCAGGCGTTCAGTCACTGCTCTCCAGTGAATCTGCACTCGGGGAGCGAACGCTGCCAGAGCTTCCCGCCG
>JBJMGS010000423.1:0-4996 GCA_045807785.1 Pyrinomonadaceae bacterium | reverse complement strand
TTCTGGCATTGGTTATCGAGCCAGATGAGGGCCTGCGTCGTCTCGTGCGAGAGGCATTGCGCGAAGACGGCTGGCGGGTCGTTGAAGCCTGTTCGGCGGACGAAGCCTTAACGGTCATCTCTCGGCAGCAATCTTGGCCCCTTGTCTATTGTTCGGACAACCTCCCACAGGGCGGGGCCGAAGCGTGTGTTGGCTCGGGCATCTTGGAGACGTTGAGAAAGTATCTTGGCGCGGCTTCGTACATTGTCATGGTGGGTGCGAGTGACAGCTCCAACGCTGCGCTAGATGCGATCATAGCCGGCGCTTCTGACTTCATCTCCCTCCCATGCCGTGCAGACGATGTGCGTAAGCTCGCCCGCGTAGTGAAACAAAGATTGCTCGCCGCCGACAGGGAAACCACAGAATACGCGCTTGAGGTACATCCGGACGCAACTACCTCTAGTACTCGTGAGCTGAACTTGGTCGGCGCTTCCGAAGCGGTCGTCAACGTCTTCAAGAAAATAGCAAGATCGCTAACGAGCCGGACTATTACCGCGGGCAACAACGGGGTTGAGAAGGGGACAGGAAAAAGATCGCCCTCCTACTTCATCACTGGTGAGACCGGCACAGGTAAAGAACTCGTCGCGCATCTGATCCATCAGCGCAGCATGTATGCCGTAGGGCCATTCGTACCCGTCAACTGTAGTACGTTGCCGACAGACCTCGCCGAGTCGGAACTCTTCGGCCACGAGCCCGGCGCTTTCACCGGCGCGGTCAGGGAGAAGAAGGGGCTGTGGGAGTTGGCGAACGGGGGGACGCTGTTCCTGGACGAGATCACCGAAGCCCCGCAGGCCGTCTTACCCAAGTTCCTTCGCGTACTGCAAGACAGCATGGTCAGACGGCTCGGCTCGAACCGCTGGATTCCTGTTGACGTGCAGGTCGTCGCCGCCTCGAACCGAGACTTGAGGTCGGAAATCAAAGCCGGCAGGTTTCGAGAAGACTTGTACCATCGGCTGAGCCTCTTTCAATTCCACCTGCCGCCGTTGAGGGAGAGGCGCGGGGATATACCACTTCTAGTCACACACTTTGCGCGGCACTATGCAACCCATCCAATCAAACTTTCGCAGGACGCGCTTGAGTTGCTGATTCAACACTCGTGGCCGGGTAACGTGCGAGAGTTGGAGAACGTGGTGCGCGCAGCCATCTCACACGCCGCGGACGGGATGATTTACGCAGTTGATTTGTTGCCGCACCTACAAGGTGTTAGTGAAATAAAGGCAACCTGCTCGGTCTGCTCGGGTGTTACTGCTTCCGCGAGCGAAGTAACTGTCACGGCTTCGCCGACATCGTTCGACGCCCAAGTAAAAGAGTTCAAACTCAAAACGGTGAAAGAAGCTCTCCGGCAGCACCGCGGCAATATCACTCACACAGCGGCCGCCCTCGGCATAACTAGACCCACCTTGTACAAGCTCCTTAAGGAGTTGGAATCCGGCAACTGAAATGCGAAGAGCTGTCGGCAGTTCCTTAGCATCCGCCGAAACATCGCCATGCCGTCAGTTCAATAAAAAAAAGCGGTCGGCAACGTGCGTTTTCGAGACTTCGCACGCACAGGGGGTTCCGACCGGATGACCGACTTCATTTTCACCCCGTCCAATAGCCTCGATGATTTAGGCACGACCGTCACCAAGTACGAGAACAACCTCGCGGCCATCCGCATCCTTAAAGAACTTGAGGCGGAAGGGCGCGGGGAGGCTACGCTGCACGAACAGACCATCCTGTCGAAGTACGTGGGCTGGGGCGATTCGACTCTGCTCAAGCGAGCCTTCCCTAACGGTGCGACCTCGGCTCACTTGCCGCCTGCTGAGGAGCTTAAGGAGCTACTTTCTGGTGATGAAATAAAAGCCCTGCGCGCTTCAAGCCTCAACGCCCACTACACGACCATCCCAGTCATCCACGCGATCTATGCGGGTCTCATGCACATGGGGCTTCACCGCCTGCCGCACACGAACTGTGCGCGGCTGCGCGTGCTGGAGCCGGCCGCCGGCATCGGCCACTTCATCGGCGCGATGCCGCCTGAAATGAAAGAGCGTAGCGACTGGGCGGCGGTCGAGTTGGACTCGTTGTCGGCGCGGATCACCAAGCTGCTCTACCCGAGCGTGACCGTGTACGCCGAGGGCTTTGAATCTGCTAACTTACCGCCCGATTGGTTCGACCTCGTGATCTCGAACGTCCCGTTCGGCAACTATAAGGTCTGCGACGTTTCGTTCAGAGAGCTTTACCTGCGCGCCTCAATTCACGACTATTACTTCGCCAAAGCAATCCGCGTTACGAGACCGGGCGGCATCATTGCCTTCATCACCTCACGCTTCACGCTGGACAAGCAGGACACCCGACTGCGCGCCTACCTTGCGACTCACGCCGAACTGCTGGCCGCGGTGCGGCTGCCGAACGACGCTTTCACCGCTAACGCAGGCACGCAAGTCGTCACCGACGTTCTCATCCTGAGAAAGCGATACGCGCCAGAGAAAGAGGCGGCGACGCGAGAGGCTTGGGTCGGGGCGCAGGATACCACCGTCCTGCACGAGTCGGGGACGCCGATGAGCATCATGCTCAACCGGCTGATGATCGCCGACCCGAAGTTGATGCTGGGACAGCCGGTCGTCGCGCAGCACGGCATGTATGGGCGCAACGAGTTTACGGTCAAAGGCGACGGTCGCGATCTGGCTGGCAGTCTAACGAAGACGCTCGAACGCATTCTCCCAGCCAACATTCTTGCCCCGGAGTCTCAGGCGAACACCGATCCCGTGCCGGAACAGAGCGAACAGGGCAATGCTGCACGGAACGAAATTGAGCGCGAACGTCTCGAACTCACGTTGCAAATGGAACTCGCAGAAGTGAGCGACGCACGGGCGGGTTTCGAGCAGGCGCGGGCGACACATTTGCTAGAGATTTACACCGCCGCGAAGAACGTCATCCGGGTACAGATGGAGAATGGCAGCGACGATGAGCTGTCGGAAGCGCAAACCGAATTGAACCGCCTCTACGACCGCTTCCGCGTCCGCTACGGCTACATCAACTCGAAGCAGAACTTGAACGCTTTCCGTAGAGATAACGGTCTGTTCGCATTCTTGCGCGCGCTTGAAGAACCAGCTCGATGGGGCGGTCAGTTCCGAAAGACGCCTCTGTTCACCAAACGCACGATCCGTCCGGTCAGCGAAAAAACGTCAGCCGACAACGCTCACGAGGCGCTGCTCCTGTGTCTAAACGAATGCGGCAGGGTTGATCTCGCACGTATCGCCGCGCTGTGCAGAAAAGATGTGCCTGCTGTCACAGAAGAGTTGCGCGGACTGATCTTTCAGACACCCGGCGGCTGCTGGGTCACACGCGACGAATACCTGTCCGGGAACGTCCGCGCGCGGCTCATTGAAGCCGAAGCCGCGGCTCATCTGGATGACGCTTTCAAGGAGAACGTCGAAGCCTTGAAGTCAGCGCAGCCAGCGCCGCTCGGGGCGGGTGAGATCACCGCCCGGCTCGGAGCCGCGTGGATTCCTGTGGACGTAATCGAAGCCTTCGCGCGCTTTATTGTCCCGCGCTATCGCGGCAAGATCAGATACCTCCAGCCCACCGCGCAATGGGTCGTTGATCCGCCATCGTCAGACACCGCCCTCTCGGTCGAAGCCTCCCAAACTTGGGGGACTCAGCGCGTCCACGCGCTTGATATCCTCGAAGACGCGCTAAATCTTCGTCGCACGGTCGTCTATGACCAGATTGATGAGAAAACGCGCATCGTCAACCAGACCGAAACCGTCGCGGCGCAGGCCAAACTCCAAGACATGAAGGAGAAGTTTCAGGAGTGGGTGTGGCAGGACGCGCGGCAAGAAAGCGAACTGTGCCGCCTCTATAACGAGCAGTTCAATACTACACGGGAGCGTTGCTATGACGGCAGCCACCTGACATTGCCGGGCGCGTCTACCGAGATTGAACTACGCTCGCATCAGAAGGATGCCGTGTGGCGCATCTTGCAGTCGAAGACCACGCTGATCGGCCATTGTGTCGGCGCAGGAAAAACGCTCACGTCCATCGCCGCCGCGCACGAGCTGAGGCGCTTGGGGCTGGCGCGCAAGAGCATGATCGTCGTGCCAAAGCATGTCGTCCCACAGTGGGCGCAGGAAGCGCAGCGTCTTTATCCCGGTCTCAAAATGCTCACGACCGATGCCAAAGACTTCACCAAGCAAACGCGCGGCGAAACCTTGAGCCGCATCGCCACAGGGGACTGGGATTTAATCATCGTGCCGCACCCCAGTTTCAAGCTGCTGCCCGTCAAGCCGGAGACCGCCAATAAATTCATCAACGATGAGATCGAGCGGTTGCGCGACCACATCACGGAACTACGATCAGAAGACAGCCGCGAGAACAAGCGTTCCATCAAGCAACTGGAGAAGACGCTGAAACGCTTTGAGGCGAAGCTCAAGACGCAGAATGCGGAGATCAGGCGTGACGACGTGCAGACCATCACGTTCGAGGAACTCGGCGTAGAGGCTCTGTTCGTTGACGAATTTCACGCCTACAAGAACCTCTATTTCTCAACGAAGATGTCGCGCATCGCCGGACTCTCGAACTCCGAGTCGCAGCAAGCATTCGACATGTTCGTCAAGATTCAGTGGCTCATCGGGCAAGGCGGGCGCGTCGTCGCGCTTACCGGCACGCCCGTCTCAAACACGCTCTGCGAAGTCTGGATCATGATGCGCTATCTGCAACTCGACCTCCTGCGCGAACTCGGCATGGATCACTTCGACGCTTGGGCGCAAGCCTTCGCTGAGACGACCACTGGCGTGGAGATGCGACCGGACGGCAGAGGCTTCCGCGTCCACACGCGCTTCAACAAGTTCGTCAACCTGTCGGAACTCTCTCGGCTGTGGCGGCTTTGTTTGGACGTGCGGACTCCCGACCAACTCAACTTGCCGCGCCCGACGGGCGTCGGCGGCAGCCCGATCATCGTCTCAGTCCCGGCCAGCGC
>JBJMGS010000422.1:0-10184 GCA_045807785.1 Pyrinomonadaceae bacterium | reverse complement strand
CGCCATGAACTCCGCGTAGTGCGGACGGTCGTTCCTTGCGGGGTCGTTCTTGGTCGCCAACTCGGCTGGGGTGACGGGGCGCTGCCCCAAAGAGACCATGTAGAGGTACATCACGTAGGAGCCTTTGGTCTGAAACTCGGGCGAGCGGAAGAAGTTGGCCGACAGAGCCCCACGCGTGTACTTCGTGCATTCGATGTCCGATGCCACGCACCCCGACAGGATGTTGAGGTAGAAGGAGAGCCCCTCCGGCTCCGGGAAGCGCCTCAGAAAATCTATGTACTGCTGTTGAATAAAGAAATCGCTGTCGGCAATCGTGATCGGGGTGTTAGTGCCAGGACGCAGGCGCACCGGCTTCACTTTGATGTTGCCGTAGAACAGTTCCGAAGGGAGACCAGGAGACTCCGTGACGATCTTCAGCGTGGGCGGGGGATCGGTCTGACCGAAAGCGGTGACGGCAGTGAGTGCCGTGAGAAAAAGCGTAGCGACGAACTTCTTCATCTTCTTTAGCTCCGAATGTATTACCGGCGAGTACTGCAATTCTCAGGCTAGGGCGGCGCGTCCCGGGACGCTCCGATTCCAGACTATACCTTTCCATTAATGATTCTGTCAACAGAATCAGACGGCTCGCGCAGACCAGAGATAGCGTAATAACTCTATGATAAGGAAAGGCTTAACGTCCGTGCCCCGCACCGACGACGGGCGACAGGTCGTCGCGTAGAACCCGCTAACTGTGACCTACCCGAAGGCTCTCAGGTTGGAGGCGTTCGAGAGCCCGTCAAGCCAGCGTCAAGACCTGATTAAGATGAGGCTATCTAATGGCAAGTTGCTTGCGCTGACGGCAGTCGGACTCACTAAAAAACTCTCTCGGCCAGCGCGACGGACGACGGCGAGCGAGACAGTAGGCGTAGAGCATCAGCCCACGTCTCGCCCGGAGAGGAGTTGCACCCAGCGGGCGATTACCTTCTCAGTCGCCAGCACGCTCCTCACGTACTCTGCGGCGCTATGTGACATCGCCGCCCTCAAGCTTCTGTCCGAGAGCAGCGCGCCGAGATACGCGTAGAGCGTCTCCGCCTGATTCTCGTCGTGAGTTAATTTCCAGCAGACGTTATCGGGAAACTCCCGGTACTGGTTGATGTCGCTGACGATGGTCGACTTGGCGGCGGCCAGCGCGTGCATCAGCGTGCCCGACGCTTCGCCCATCGAAGGGTTTCTCAGGTTGACGATGACATCGGAGGCGCAGATGGCGCTGAAGTAGTCGGATTCCGTTTGATAACCGGTGAAGATGATCTGTTGACTGTAGCTGCCAGATCGCACCTCCTGTTCCAGGTCTCTCGCCTCCGGCGCGGGCTCGCCGGCGAAGACCAACTGCACGGGATACCCGTCGTCTATGAGCCGCCGGACGACCTGTGTCAGCAGCCGCGGCAGTTTGTTGCCGTTGACGAACCCAAGGCAGGAGACAACGAAGTGTCCGTCCTTGAGTTGGAACCTGTTTTTATACGCGCCGATCTGTTCCCGCGTCGGCCGGCAGTTAAGCTCTGCGAAGTGCGGAATAACTTCGATCCGGTCGCCGCCGCCGAGTTGATCTCTGACCCAACGGTGATGCACGACGACCTTCTTACTCCTGCGCACAAGCGCGTGCGACATCGGGAACTTGCCCACGTCCGGGGCGACCCCGCGCGCTATCGCCTCGTGTTCTTCGAGCCCCGCTGCGCCGTATCCTTCGAGCAGCGCCTGCCCGTACAGACGCCGGTCGCCCTCGCCGTAGAAAGAGTCGTACATGAAGTGGCTGAGATCGTAATCGTGCAGGACGACCGTGCCGGGGAAGTCCCACGCGAGACGGTAAATCTCACGATGAAAACCGCTGTGGTTTCCGACGTGGTAGATCGCCTCGTCGTAAACGTGGCGACGTTCGACGAAGGCCGAGAGCGGGAAAACGTCGAACTCGTTTTGGAGTTCCGCCGGGGGCGCTTCCGTGTCGCAGTAGAGGTCTATTTCGAGGCGCGGCTTCAGTGCTTTGACGAGTCGGTAGCTGTAATTGGCGACGCCGCTTCTCTGGGGAGGGAGGGGGGAGAGCCAAGCTATTTTTGGGGCGCTGCCGGCGAAGTCGATCATATTCGGGACAGCGTAGCTTGAAGCGACCCGACCTGTCAGCTTCTACAGAAAGCTAAATCTAAATACGCCCTGGAAGCGTCGCCAACCGCCTGACACTGGGCCGCCCACGCCGCCATCACATCCGCAGCCGACGACGCCCGTAACCCGTCCCGGGGCGAGCCGAGGACTGTCGCCGCGTACCCGCGCGCGTAAATGCTGGCGAGGAACTCCTCCGCCCGCACGCCCGAAATTTTTTCCAGCAGCGCCGGGAAGAATTCGATCAGGAGGAGCGGATGGTGTTTCTCGATGACTCGCTGCATCCCCTGCCACGCGCGCGCCTCCGAGCCTTCGATGTCCATCTTGACGACGTCGATGCGCGGCTCCCGCTCAAGCAGGAAATCCAGGGTGACCGCGGGGACGATGGCAGACTCTTCACCGCCTTCAGCCAACTCACCCACGGAGCCGTTGCTAAATCCCTGCACGAAGCTCACGAGTTTTTGCGAGTCGCCGACGGCGAACGGATAGACTAAGACCTGATCGAGCCCGTTCCGGTGGAGGCTCATGTAGATCAACTCACAATTCTCAGGGCTACACTCGACCGCTACGGTCTTGCCCGCATCCCCGACGAGGGTGGCGCCCAGCAGCGTGAAGTAGCCGACGTTCGCCCCGACATCGACGAAAGTCATGCCGCTTCGCAGATGTTGTTTCAGGAAAGCCGTCACGTGGGGCTCGTACCGTTTGGTGCGGACTATCTGTTCGCCCACGTCCCAATCGTGCTCGTAAACGTAGAGGTCAAAGCCATCGAGTTCCAGCAGTTTGATCCCCCGCGCCCTCCTGCCGGAGACGTACTCCGGCGACTTACGAAAATACGCAGCCAGTTTCGCGCAAGTGAACTGCTCGTTCGCCAACCTCTCAATCCAGTGCTGCCAGCCCTCGGCGTCCGGCTCGCGACCCAACAGGAGGCGGTAGCAATAATAAAGATCGTCCGGAGTGGCGATGTCCGACCAGTGGCGTTTAGAGATTTCACTCATGGCAAGCGAAGCGACAAACCCTTCCTAAACGACTTCAACGCCGAGCCGCACCACCGGCGACCCGTTAGGCTCGAACCAGCCGACCATCTCGCTGACGAGATCGCAGCGCAGTGTGTAGTTGCCCGCGCGCGGCATGGGCACGTCGGCGCTAAAGTTGATCGTCTCGCCGGGCATGACAGAGCGCCCCGCCCCCGGCGTCAGGTGGTGCCGGTAGTAGTCAATTTCGAGCAGCTCGCCTCTGTCGTCGAAGAGCTGCACGCCGAGACGGACGCCCCCGACGCGCGGCGGCGCGGGCGACGCAACACGCGTCGGCGGGCGCAGCCGTCTGCCGAGACGCGAGAGCAGAGCTGAGCCGCGCCCTGGCTGCGGCTCCTCTGGCGTCGGAAGCCAGACGGCGCTGCCGACGTTTTTAACGACGACGTTCAGGCGCAGCGCGTGCCCGGCGGCGACGCGATGCGACGCGGGCTCGACGCACAACTCAGCCAGCAGCCCCTCGCGCCGACGGCTGTCATCGGGAGTGACCCTCTCGCCTTTGAAGAGGAAGAAAAGTCGGCGCTCGCGCATCTGCTCGCGCGTCTCGGCGACGTAGCGCGCGCCCGCGTCTTGCCCCGTCACGTATGCTTCAAACTCGTCCAGCGGGAGCAGGAAGGGTTGCGGGTTGAAGAGCGCGAGCTTGATCTCGGTGAACCCGGCTTCCCGCGCCGCGCCCCAAATCTCTCTGACGTTGATGTCGTTTTCGACGACCCGGTAAGTCCCCATCTCCTGCTGCGACTGTGCCGTCTTCGAGTGCTCCGGCCCCGGCTCTGAGAAGCCCGCGATGCCGCCCGGCCTGAGCACGCGCCCCATCTCCTGCAACACCCGCGCGGGGTTGGGCACGTGGTGGAATGCCTCCCAGCAGCTAATCCGATCCACGCTCTCGTCGGGCAGATCGAAGCTGTGTCCGTCGAACTGGAGGAAGCGCGGCGCGGGCTGGTGGCCGATGAGCGGGTGGCGGCGGTACAACTCGCGCCCGATTTCGAGCGCGGACGGCGAGACGTCGAGCGCGACGACACGCAGGCCCAACTGGCTGAGGAAGCGCGAAGTCCAGCACGTGCCCGCGCCGAAGTCTAAGATCGTCATGTCGGGCAGCAGCTTCAGCCCGCGGACGACCTGCGCGAAACAGACGAGCAGCTCCGGCGTCTCGTCTATCTCGGCGAATGGTTTCGCGCGCAGCGAGTTCCACCCGACGCGCTCGGCGAAGAAGTCTTCCGCCGTCCGGCACAATTCCTCGACGCTCGACTCGTCGATCAGACGGCGCACGTCAATGAAGCCCGGATCAGTCGCCCCGCCGCTCATAGTTGTCAGGCGCGTTCGCTCTCACCTTGTCGTCCGCACGTGGCGGGAAAGTTAACACAAAACGGCTCAGCGAGAGTAAGCACTGAACCGCGCGCGATACTCGCCGGAGGCGATGAACCCTTTGACGACCGCGCCCTCGTTCTGCGGATCGTTGTTGAGGATTTTCAGCCAGTCCTGATAGCCCTTCGGATCGGGATCGCGCCTGAAATAGCTGAAGTAACAGAGCGCGACGAACTCGCGCGCGTACTCGCGCCCGGCGAGCGACGGGTTGTTCGCCACTTTCAAGAGCACCGCGCCGCGCGTCTCGGCCCCGCCATCCAACCCCGCGACGAGCGCGTCGCGCTCCGCCGGGCTCAACTCCAATTCGGAGGTCTTGAGTAGTTTGTCCACGTACTCTGTGTTGGTCATCCGCTCAGGGTAACGCGCGAGAAATTCCGCGCTGCTCGCCCAACCCTCGGCCAAGGAGAGTTGCGAGCCCGCGGTCTTGAGTTGATCGACGCCGCGCGACCACTCGGCGTACTTCGGGGCGCGCCCGAACGCCGTCTCGTACAGGCGATAGACGAAGTCGCCGGTCTCGTGAAATTCGGGCGAGTGAAAAAAATCCATGCTGCCGCGGGCGCGACGATCCAACAGACACACGGGCTCGCCGTTGCAGGCGTTGAGGAAGGCGGCGAAATTGTCGCCCCCTTCCTTGTCGGGCTCGCGGTCGAGGAGGTCGAGGTACTGCTGCCGCACGTAAAGCTGCGTGTCGTCCAAAGGGTTCACGGAGGTTGCGCCGCCCGGCGCGGTAGGCGCGTTCTCGGCGGGCGGGAGCGGCGTCGGGGCCGGAGCCTCTGTGCGCGCGCCGGGCTCCGTCTTCGCGACGGCGTAGAGATCATCGCGCTTCGCCGGGTCGCCGTAGCTGTTGACGAACCTGAGTCGCCCCGCCGCCACGCCGCGCCCCACGACCGCTTCGATCGCGCGCCGACTCTCAGGCGTGAGTTCGGCGTTGTGGACGACGAGGTACGAGGCCGGAATCTCTTCGAGGAGATCGAGGAAGCGGTCGGGGATCGGTCGTGCCTTAGTTAACGACTCGATCTCCTGGACGATGGGCGGGGCGAAACTCGAACTCGACGTGACGATGGGGTGTCCGTGATCCGCCGCGCGCAGCGTGTAGCGATAATAGGCGTAGTTGTCCTTCTCCGCCGGGAGTTCGACGAGCCCGCCCGCCATCGGTGTGTCTTTCAGGCGGAGCGTGAGCGCGTCCGGCTCGACCTCGCCGTGGACGAACTCGATGGGCGCGACACGCTGCTCGAAGAGGATGAGGAGCGCGAGCACGACATAGACGGTCGCCGGCGGCACGCGCGGTCGCCAGCGCGTGACGAGCTCGACCACGCGCCTCGCCCCCAGCCCGGCGAGCACGGAGAGACCGACGTAGCAGATCATCGCCCAGCGCACCGGCGCGCGCAGGCTCCTGAACACAGGGATCAGCTCGTACAGGAGACGATGGAAGTAGAAGTGCATCCCGAACGATCCGAAGAACCCCGTGGTCGCCCAGATGAGCGCCAGCACGACGGCGAACGCGCGCGGGTTCGATCTGAAAGTCGCGAAGAGATTTTTCTCATGAGCCGCGTGCCTGATGATCTCCGGGCGAGCCAGCAGCAGCCGCACGGAGAGCGCGGCGACCGCCAGGAGAAGCGGGCGCGCGGGCGTGGACGCTTTAAGCAGATCGAAGCTGAAGAGGCGCAGGTGGAAGCCGCCGAAGCCTTCCGCGAGCAGCGCGATGAGCAGGGACGCGAACACGAGCACGTCAAGCGCGGTGACAACTGCGCGCCGGGGAATCTCGATGCTGAGCCCGGGCAGTTTGAGGGCGCGTTGTGCGCGCGCGGCTGGTCGGACGAGCAGGAGGCCCGCCAGCGCGAGCAGCGGCGGCAGCAGTCCGGGGAACAACATCAACTCGTCAATCGCCGCCTTGCCGCCGAGTCCCGCCCAGAGCTTGTTCCTCAAACTGACGGCGATCCAGTGAATGGGTAAGGCGGAGAGACCCATCGCGTCGTCGGGGCTGCGCGCGAAGCCGTGCGCCTGATGCACGCGGTAATACGGGAACATGAAACAGACGACGACGAGCGATGCCGCTCCGAACATGATCGCCCCGCGCACCCAGAAATTCCGCTCGCGCCATAGGCGGTACCACGCCACGATTAGGACGGCGGACAGTCCGAACGGGACGAGCGTCAGGACGAACCAGGAGACGCACGTCACCGCGTTCATCGCGAAACAGACGCCGACCCAGGCCGCGCGCCGCCAACTGAGCCGCCGGGCAAAGAGGACGAGCGCTTCAATCGTCAGCGGAATCCACTCGGCGGTGATGCTCGCCAGGTGCGGCAGTCGCTGAATATGATAGGGGAGAAAAGCGAAGACGATCCCCGACACCCACGCGGCGCCCGCCGAGCCGGTGAGCGTCCGGGTCAGGCGGAACATGCCGTAGCCGGAAAAGACGAACGCCATGAACGTCGCCACGCTGAGAACCGTCAGTGGGCGGAAGCCGAGCGCGAAGAGAGGGAAGAAGGGGAGGGCGACGCCGTAGTCGTTCTCGCTAAACGCGAGCGTGTTTTTGTAAGGGTAAAAGATCGTCGCGTCGAACAGATGCAGCGGGTCGTGGAAGGTCTGATGGTAGTCCCACCAGAGCCAGTAAGCGTGCGTGTAACAGTCGCCGCGATCCGAGGCGGCGTCGCGCAGGTTCATTACCCACGGCCACATCACGGCGGCGGTCAGGGCGAAGAACGCGACGAAGATGAGAAACTCGCGAAGAAAAGTGCGGCGATTCATAGACTCATACAGAGACTTCATTCAACAACGACCGACGCCGCGCACGCAACCGTCGAAGGCGGCGAGCGTCGAGAGCGCCGTCTTGCGCCACGAAAATTGTCTGGCGTACTCGTATCTCCTCAGTCTCGACTCGTAGTCCGTCGGCTCTTGCAGCGCGCGGTAGAGGGCGTCGGCCATGTCGCTCGTGTCTTTGGGATCGAAGTAGGTCGCGAACTCGCCGCCGACTTCCGGCAGCGACGAAGTGTTCGACGCCGCGACCGGCAGGCCGCACGCCAGGCCCTCCAGGATGGGCAGCCCGAAGCCTTCGTACAGTGACGGGAAGAAGAGGCAGCGCGCCTTCTGGTAGAGCGCGAGCAAGTCGTCGTCCTCGACGAAGTCGGTGAGCGTGACCTTGCCGCCGAGCCCCAGGCCTTCGGCGTGGCCGAGCAACTCGTCCGCCGCCGCGCCCTCCAAGTGACAGACGATGCACAGGCGCGTCGCGCGCACCCGCTCGTCGTCGCCGTGTCTCGACTGCAAGACGGCGAACGCCTCAACCGCGCGCGCCATGTTCTTGCGCGGATCGAGCCCGCCGGGGTAGAGCACGTAGTCGTTTTCGACGGGGACTTGCGGGAACGGGTACGGGCGGAACAGATCGCCCGCCGCGAGCGGCGTCACGACGTGCTGCCCTCGCTCGCCCGCCCGCGTGCGCGCGAAGTCGGCGCGCGTGTGGTGCGAGATGTGGAGGAAGAGATCGTAGTCGCGCTCCAGAATTTCCAGCTTACGGTCGTAAGCCTCGAACGACGCGGGCGGTAGGTGTTTCGCATAAGTCTCACGCATCACCGAGAAGATCAGATCGAAGACGGTCACGGCGAAACGGCACGCGCCGTCGCGGCGCTCCGCGAGGAGGACGTTGCCCATCAGCGCGTTGGGCGACCAGTAGAGGTCTATGCCTTCCTTCTCGATGTCGTCGTGCAGCATGTCGGAGTAAATCTCCGCGAGGTAATTTCCGGGATGGCTCTCGGGCGCGCGCGTGTCGTAGGCGGCGCGTTCGATGACGCGGAGTTGGGCGCGCGCCCACGGCGACAGGTGTCCGAGATGTTCGCCGCGCGTCGTGTTGAGGTAGAAGTCGTTGGTGAAATCGTTGGCGAGAAGGTGCTCGACGCAGTTCCTGAAGTACGTGCCGATCCCACGGTTGATGTCCGGGGTGAGCAAGGTCTGTCCGTCGATCAAAATTTTCATGCGAGGTTACGACGCGCGGGCGGCGGACGTTACCGGCGGTGACGAAACCTGCGCGGCGGGGCGAGCCTCGTCCGCCCGCGGCTGATGAAACTCACGCAGGTATCTGGCGAGCACGGCGTCGAAAGAGAACTCGCGCGCGACGTAGCGTCCGCCGTTGGCGGCGAGCCGGGCGCGCGCCGCGTCGTGCTCTTCGAGAAAGTTGAGCGCCAGCGCAAACTCGTCGCCGTCTGCGACGTAGAGGCCACCGTCGCACCTCCTGACGTGTCCCGCCGTCACGGCGCAGCCCGCCGAGACAACCGCCGGCACGCCGAGCAGCCAGCCCTCCATGATGACGAGGGAAAAGCTCTCGTTCTCTGACAGGTTGATGACGCCCTTCGCGCCGCCGACGAGGCGCTGCTTCGCCCCTTCGGTGACGAAACCGAAGTCTCTGAATTGATCGCCGGCGGGCACGAGCGAGCTATCGCCTCCGCCGATGAAGATCAGTTTCGTGTCGCGCCCGGATTTCTCCGCGTAGTCGGCGAACCAGCGGCACAACAGCGGCACGTTCTTCCCGCGCTCTTTGCGCCCAGCGTAAACGAAATAGCTGCCGGGCACGTCCAGCTCTTCGCCGCGCGCATCATTACACGCGGGCAGCTCGACGCCGACTCCGGCGACGACGCTCTCGACGATCCGGCGACCCAGCGTCCGTCCATACTGCCTGATCGTCAACAGCTTCTCTTCCTCCGAGTTGAAGAAGATGTGCCTGGCATTGCCGAGCAGCGTCTCCGTCGCCGTCCAGTAGAACTGCGGCTCGTCGTGAAAGCACGGGACGACGGAGACTTGGCCCGGATAAGCGTTCACCGCCGAGTGCGTCAGGCCGTGAAAGTATGGGAGCGCGACGATCTCGTAATCTTTGCCGACGTATTCGCCGAGCGCTTCGACCAGCGCGTCGCTGTTGATGCCGTGCGCGAAAAAGTCTTGCTCGTCCCGCGTTGTCAGGTGCTCGCCGCGTGACAGCTTGTCGATCACGGCCTCGTAGGGCGCGCGCATCTTGACGGTGGCGAACCGGCGCGTCTCCACGCCCTCGACTTCGTAGACGCCCGGCGCGTAGTGATCTTCCCACCAACTGTCGTAGGGCGAGCGCGAGCAGGTCGTGAAGACGGAGGCGTGTACGCCGCGCCGGTTGAACTCGCGCGACGCGTCGCGCGCCAGCCGCTCGGCGCCTCCGGCGAAGCGCCCGAACCAAGGAGTGACGATGATTATTTTTTTATCGAACATCGCGCGGCGGACGCGCCCGTCGCCAGAATCGTCGCTTCAATCCTTCCAGCCGATGACGGCGTAGTCCGGGGCGGCGTAGAAGTGCTCGTTGAAGCGCTTGACGATCTCCGCGTCGCCCGCGATCCGGGCTTCGACGCGCGGGCGCAGTTTCATCACTTCGACGCGGCTCAGGCCCCGCGCTTCGAGCAGGAACTTGAGCGTCGGGCTGGGGAGCGGGTTGCGGTGCGTCGGGTCGGCGTAGAAGCCGTAGCTGCCGACGACGATGTTCTCCGGGTCGGGCGTTTCGAGGATGACCGGGGCGCCGCGCCTGAGCGTGCGCATGATCTCGTCAATCAGCTTGATGAGCGTCTCGAACGGCAGGTGCTCGACGAGGTGAAAGCTCGTCGCCGCGTTAAGGCTCTCATCCGGCAGACCGCCGAGGTAAGAGACGGCGTCGGCCTCGAT
>JBJMGS010000421.1:0-11437 GCA_045807785.1 Pyrinomonadaceae bacterium | reverse complement strand
GCGGGCGCATCCTCGTCGCGGGCGAGGACGTGGGGCGGCTCTCGCGCGGCGATCTCGCGAAGGTGCGCGGGCGCTACGTGGGGTTCGTGTTCCAGGGCTTCCAGCTCCTGCCGCGCACGAGCGCCCTCGAAAACGTGGAGCTGCCGCTCACCTACCGCGGAATCTCCGGCTCCGAGCGCAAGGAGCGCGTGATGGACGCCCTCGAAAAAGTCGGCATGGTCCACCGCGCGAAGCACCTCCCCAGCCAACTCTCCGGCGGCCAGCAGCAGCGCGTGGCGGTGGCGCGCGCCGTCGCGGGCCAGCCACTTATCCTCCTCGCGGACGAGCCCACCGGCAACCTCGACTCGAAGAACGGCGAGGCGGTGATGGACTTGCTGCGCGATCTGCACCAGAACGGCGCGACCATCTGCATGGTCACACACGACCCGCGCTACGCGCAGTTCGCCGACCGCGCCATCTACCTCTTCGACGGTCGCGTCGTGAAGGAAGAGACCGTCAGCTTCAAGGAAGACGACGATCAACTGCCGCCCGCCGACGCGCGACAGATGCCACGCGCAGGCGTGATCTAGGCAGAGAGAGGGGAGGCCGATGGGGGCTCTACTGCAAGACGTGCGTTACGCCGTGCGCGTGCTGTGGAAGCAGCCGGCTTTTACGGCGGTCGCCGTGCTCGCCGTCGCGCTCGGCGTCGGCGCGAACACGACGATGTTCAGCACGGTGGACGCGCTGTTGCTGCGCCCCTTCTCTTTCCGCGCCCCCGAACGCGTCCTGATGATCTGGGAGCAGAACCTGCAGATCGGCATGGAACGCGGCTCGGTCGCCCCCGCTAACTTCTATGACATGCGCGCGCGGGCGCACACGCTCGAAAACTTCTCCGCCTACTACGACAAGCCGTTCAACCTGAGCGAGGGCGACAAGCCCGAACGCATCGAGGGCACGGTTGTCTCCGCCTCTCTGTTCGCGGCGGTTGACGCCAGGCCCTTGCTCGGTCGTGCCTTCACGGCGGAAGACGAGGCGTGGGGCAAGGACAAGGTCGTTGTCCTCGGCCACGGGCTGTGGCGGCGGCGCTTCGGCGCGGATGCAGGGATCGTCGGGCGCGAGGTGCGACTCAACGGCGAGAGCTACACGGTCGTCGGCGTCATGCCGCCGAAATTCAGTTTCCCGCCCAACGGCAGCGAGATATGGAAGCCTCTCTCCTTCGACGCAGCAGACGCCGCTGATCGTGGCAGCCATTTCCTGCGCGTCCTCGGTCGTCTGCGCGACGGCGCGACGCCCGAAGAGGCGCGCGCCGAACTCTCCGTCATCGCCCGGCAGCTCGAACAGCAGTACCCGGAGACGAACACGGGGCGCGGCTTCTCCGTCCAATCCTTGAACGCCTACTACACGCGCGGGGCGCGCCCGTTCCTGCTCGTGCTATTAGGCGCGGTCGGCTTCGTGCTGCTCCTGGCGTGCGCCAACGTGGCGAACCTGCTGCTCGTGCGCGGCGCGTCGCGGCAGAAGGAGATCGCGATTCGCATGGCGATGGGCGCGAGCCGCGCCCGTCTCGTCCGCCAACTTCTCACCGAGTCGGTCGTGCTCTCGCTTGTGGGCGGGGCGCTCGGCGTCCTACTCGCGGTGTGGGGCGTGGCGCTGACGGCAGGCAGTATGCCGCAGAGCATGACGCGCTACATCCCCGGCTGGGAGAACCTCGGCGTCAACCGCCGCGCGCTCCTCTTTACCCTCGTCGTATCCGCGCTGACAGGCGTCGTCTTCGGTCTCGCCCCCGCCCTGCAAGCCGTGCGGACGAGCTTCAACGACGCGCTCAAGGAGGGCGGTCGCACTTCGGGCGCGCACGCGCGCAGCCGACTGCGGAGCCTGCTCGTCGTCGCCGAAGTCACGCTCTCGCTTGTCCTCCTGGTCGGTGCGGGTTTGATGATCAAGAGCTTCGTCGGACTGGCGCACGTCGAGCCGGGCTTCAACCCGTCGAACGCCGTCGTGATGGACTTGTCGCTCGCGGGCGAGAAGTACGACAAGCCTGAGTCGCGCGTCGATTTTTACCAGCAGTTGCTCGGCAAGATCGCGAGCCTGCCCGGCGTCGAGCACGCCGGCGCGGTCAACATCCTGCCGCTCAGCCACAACAACACCAGCGCGAACTTCAAGGTCGAGGGGCGCACGCCGCCGCCGAAGGGACAGGAGCCGGACGCTGGCTGGCGTACCGTAAGCCCGGACTACACGGCGACGATGAACATCCCCCTGCGCCGCGGCCGCTACCTCTCGGAGCGCGACGACCGCACGGATGCGCCGCGCGTCATCCTCGTCAACGAAACTTTCGCCGCGCGCTTCTTCGCGGGCCAAGAGCCGCTCGGCCAGCGGCTCGACTTCGGCGACGCGGAGAAGAAAGGTTACTGGGAGATCGTCGGCGTGTTGGGCGACGTTCGCCACTCGGGTCTGGAAGAGAAGATCGAGCCGGAAGTTTACGTCGCGCACGCCAAGTCGCCGTGGCGCGGGATGACGGTCGTCGTGCGCACCAAAAACGACCCGGTGCAGATTGTCTCGGCGGTGCAGAACGAACTGCGCTCGGTTGATCGCGACCAGCCCATCTTCGACGTGCGCACGCTCGACCGCGTCGTGCATGAATCCATCGCGGGTCAGCGCATCTCGGCGTGGATGATGGGCGTCTTCGCGCTCATCGCGCTCTTGCTCGCGACCATCGGCATCTATGCCGTCATGAGCTACGCCGTCACGCAGCGGACGCACGAGATCGGCGTGCGCCTCGCGCTCGGCGCGCAGCCCGCAGATATCCTCCGCATGATCGTCGGTCAGGGGATGTTGTTGACGCTCGTCGGCCTGGGGCTGGGGCTTGGCTCGGCGCTGCTGTTGGCGCAGGCGATGACGAAGGTGCTCTACAACGTGACCGCGACCGATCCGACGACCTTCGCCTCGCTCTCGATCTTCCTGACCCTCGTCGCGCTCGCCGCCAACTACTTCCCCGCGCGCCGCGCGACCAGAGTCGATCCGATGCAGGCGCTCAGGCACGAGTGACTAATAGCTGTTAGCCATTAGCCGTTAGCAGGTCAAGGATGGCGTGAGCGAGTCGTGATTCAAGCGGGGGGCAGGGGACAAAGGTTTTGCTAACAGCTAATGGCTAATGGCTAACAGCTCCTAGCTAACAGCTAACAGCTAATCGCTAACAGCTAACAGCTAATCGCTAACAGCTATTGAGATGAGAACACTATTACAGGATGCGCGTTACGGCTTGCGGGTGCTCTGGAAGAGTCCGGGCTTCACGTTGGTCGCCGTCGCGTCGCTCGCGCTCGGCATCGGGGCGAACACGGCGCTCTTCAGCGTGGTGGACTCGATGCTGCTGAAGAAGCTGCCCGTCCGCGAACCTGATCGGCTGGTGCTCGTCACGTCGGTCGCGAATAAGACGTTCGTGCCCTTCGGCTACACCGGCAACGTCGTCGTCGCCAAGGACGGATCGGGGCGCCTCTCCAGAACTTCATTCCCGTATCAAACCTACGCGCAGTTTCGCGCGCAGCAGCCCGCCGCGCTCTCCGACGTCTTCGCCTTCGGCAACGTGCCGCTCAACGTGAACGCGAACGGGCAGGCGGACGTGGCGCGCGGTCAGGCCGTCTCGGGCAACTACTATCAGGGCCTGGGCGTGCCCGCGCTGTTAGGCCGCACGCTCAATGATGACGACGACAAGGCTTCCGCCGCGCCCGCCGCCGTGCTCGGCCACCGCTACTGGCAGCGTCGCTTCGGCGGCGATGCTGGGATAGTCGGCAAGCAGATCGCACTCAACGGCGTCGCCTTCACGGTCGTCGGCGTCACGCCGCCCGACTTTAACGGCGCGATGCAGGTCGGCACGTCAATCGATGTGTCGATCCCCATCGCATGGGAGCCGCAGGTTGCGCGCGAGCGGTCGGTGATGGCGCTCTGGTGGCTGCGCCTGATGGGCCGTCTGAAGCCCGGCGCGACGGCTGAGCAAGCACAGGCGAGTCTGACGAGCGTCTTCCGCCAGTCGGTTGACGAGCAGCGCGCGGTGCGCGCGGCGGCAGGCGTGAAGAAGGCCGCCGTGCCGCTCGATCCGAAAGACTACCCAGACCTCTCCGTCACTTCCGGCAGTCAGGGCGAGATGAACCGGCGGCAGTATTACCGCCGACCGCTCTACCTGCTGCTCGCCGTCGTCGCACTCGTCTTGCTGATCGCGTGCGCCAACGTCGCCAACCTGCTCCTGGCGCGCGCCGCCGTGCGCCAGAGGGAGATCGCCGTGCGCCTCGCTCTGGGTGCGAGTCGCGCGCGCCTCGTCCGCCAACTGCTGACCGAGAGCGTGCTCCTCGCCTCGGTGGGCGGCGCCGTCGGCGTGCTGCTCGCATTCTGGATCAAGGACGGCCTGCTGGCCGTCACCGACTGGGGCGGGCAGGGGATGGGCGCGCTCGACCCGCGGCTCGACCTGCGCGTGCTCGGCTTCACGCTCGCGCTCTCGCTGCTCACAGGCATTCTCTTTGGCATCGCCCCGTCGTGGCGCGCGACGCGCGTCGATCTCACCCCGGCGCTCAAGGACAGCGCGCGCAGTTCGGGCACGGCGTCGCGCTCGCTCTTAACGAAGTCGCTCATTGTAGCGCAGGTCGCCGTCTCGCTCGTGCTGCTCGTCGGCGCGGGGCTCATGCTGCGCACGCTCGTCAATCTCGAACGCGTCGAGACGGGGTTTAACGAGCGCAACCTGCTGCTCTTCGACACCGACCCGGATTTGATCGGCTATAAGGGCGACAAGTTGGCAAGCCTCTACCGGCGGATGTTCGAGCGCATCGAGGCGGTGCCCGGCGTTAAGGCCGTCACCTTCTCGCGCAACGCATTGCTGGCTGATAGTCAGACCGACAGCGACTTTTACCTGTTGGGCGCGGCTACAGCCGCCGCCGCGGGCGGCGAGGCGCAGCCGACCGGCGACGTTTTCCTCCACCACGTGCGCGAGAATTTTCTCGAGACGATGGAGATTCCGCTCGTCTCAGGGCGCACCCTCAGAGCACAGGACGACGAGCGCGCGCCGAAGGTCGCGTTAGTGAATGAAACCTTCGCGCGGGAGTTTTCGCCCGGCGAGAATCCGGTCGGCAAGCGTTTCGGCTTCGATGCCGACAAGTCGAATGAGATCGAGATCGTCGGCGTCGCCAAAGACACCAAGTACGGCAGCCAGCGCGACGAGATTCCGCCGACCGTCTATCTGCCTTGGTCGCAGTCGCTCACGTCAGTCGGGGCGATGACCTTCGAGGTACGCACAGAGATCGAGCCGACCGCCGCTGCCGCCGCCATCCGCCAGGCTGTGCGCCAGGTAGACGCGAACCTGCCGCTCGCCAACGTCAAGACGCAGGTCGAGCAGGCGAACGAGACGCTCTCGATGGAGCGACTCTTCGCCAAACTTCTGAGTCTCTTCGGGCTGCTCGCGCAGGCTCTCGCCGCGGTCGGGCTCTACGGCGTGCTGGCATGGTCGGTGGCGCAACGCACGCGCGAGATCGGCATCCGCATGGCGCTCGGCGCGACGCGCACGGACGTGCTGCGGATGATCTTGCGGCAGGGGCTCACGCTCACGCTCGTCGGCGTCGCTTTCGGTCTCACCGGAGCTTACGCGCTGACGAAATATCTGGTCAGCCTGACGCACATGTTGTACGGCGTGAAGCCGGCTGACCCGCTGACCTACGCCGTCATCGCGGCGGGGCTGACGCTCGTGGCGCTCGTGGCCTGCGGCCTGCCCGCGCGCCGCGCGACCCGTGTCGATCCGATGGAGGCGCTGAGATATGAGTGACAAGTGACGAGTGACAAGCAAGATCAATTCTTACTTGTCACTTGTCACTTGTCACTAATCATCAAGTTTTAATCGGGGTCATTGTTTCGCGTGTGACGTCAGACCCACCCGTCCGGGGGACGCGATGACCCGTCGCAAGACTACTGCTCTATAGCTGGAGGTGTTGTGATGGGACAGTTGTGGCAAGACATGCGTTTCGGCCTGCGGCTCCTGTTGAAGAGTCCGGGCTTCGCCGTGGTCACGATCCTCGCGCTCGCCTTAGGCATCGGCGCAAACTCGGCGATCTTCTCCGTCGTCAACGGCATCCTGCTGCGCCCGCTGCCCTACCCGAACGCGGAGCGGCTGACGTTCCTCTCCGAGTGGAGCCAGCAGGTGCCGAACATGTCGGTCTCCTACCCGAACTTTCAGGACTGGCGCGCGCAGAACCACTCGTTCGACGAGTTGGCCGCCTTTCGCTCGAACGGCTTCGTCCTGACGGGCGCGGGCGAGCCCGAGCGCCTCACGGCGCGCGAGGTCTCGCAAGGCTTCTTCCCGGCGCTCGGCGTCACGCCCGCGACGGGGCGCAACTTCACCGCCGAAGAGGATCGCGACGGGGCGAACAAGACCGTGCTGCTGAGCTACGGCGTCTGGCAGCGCCGCTTCGGCGCGAACCCCGCGGTAGTCGGCCAGTCGTTCACGCTCAACAACGAGGGCTACACCGTCATCGGCATCCTGCCGCAGACCTTCGAGTGGCAGTCGCCCGTGGACATCTACGTGCCCATCGGCTTGAACGCCTCGCGGATGCAGGTGCGCGACAACCACCCCGGCATCTACCTCGTCGGACTCTTAAAGCCCGGCGTGACGCTTGAGCAGGCCAACGCCGACATGGCCGCGATTACGGAGCGGCTGGCGAAGGAATACCCGCAGAGCAACACGGGCACGCGCTTCACGCTCACCTCGCTCCAGGACACGGCGACGCAGAGCATCCGCTCGTCGCTCTTCGTCCTGATGGCGGCGGTCGCCTTCGTCCTGCTCATCGCGTGCGCGAACGTGGCGAATCTACTGCTGGCACGCGCCGCGTCGCGCGGGCGCGAGATGGCCATCCGCACGGCGCTCGGCGCAGGCCGCGTTCGCATCGTCAGGCAACTGCTGACGGAGAGCCTGCTGCTCTCGCTCGCCGGCGGCCTGCTCGGACTGCTCCTGGCGATGTGGGGCGTCGATCTCTTGCTCGCCTCGGTCGGCAACAGCGTGCCGACCGTGTTGCTCTCGAACGTCAAACTCGACGCGCGCGTCGTCGGTTTCACGCTCGTCGCGTCCGTCCTGACGGGACTGCTCTTCGGTCTCGCGCCGGCCCTCCAAAGCTCGAAATCGAATCTGAACGAGTCGCTCAAAGAAGGCGGTCGTTCCGGTAGCGAGGGCGGCACGCGCCAGCGTGTGCGCAGCGTCCTCGTCGTCGCCGAGATCGCGCTCTCGCTGCTCCTGCTCGTCGGCGCGGGGCTGCTCGTCAAGAGCTTCCTCAACCTGCGGCAGGCCGACATCGGCTTCAAGCCGGAGGGCGTGCTGACGATGCGCGTTGCCCTGCCCGAAGCAGGCTACAAAGAGAACGCGCGGATCGAAAACTTCTACCGCGCGCTGTTGCAACGCGCGGGCTCTCTGCCCGGCGTCGAGTCGGCGGCGCTGACGGTCGGCCTGCCGATGAACGGCGGCATCGAGTCGGGCGTCACGGTCGAAGGGCACGAGGTGTCGGACATCAAGGACGTGACCGTCGCGGTGAATCTGACGGTGAGCCCAGACTACTTCAAGACGATGGATGTCCCGCTCGTGACGGGTCGCTACTTCACCGATCAGGATCGCGAGGGCGCGCCGCGCGTCGCGATCATCGACGAGATGATGGCGGAGAAGTTCTTCGCCAATGAGTCGCCCCTCGGCAAGCGCATCCGCATGGGAGGCGTGCCGCAGAACGGGATGCCGCCCCCGCCTTGGATGCAGATCGTCGGCGTCGTCAAACACGTCCGCCACTACGGCGCGACCGAGACGGCGCGCGTCGAAATCTACCGCCCCTACTTCCAACTCCCGATCCCCGTGGACTCGCCGCTCGCGCGCGGTCAGCCCGTCACTTTCCAGCGCGGCATGAATCTGGTCGTGCGCTCCGCCTCGCCGAACCCCTCGGCGTTGACGGGCGCGGTGCGCGAAGCCGTGCGCCAGATCGACCCGGAGGTGCCGCTCTCCTTCATCCAGCCGATGACGGCGGTGGTGGACGCGACCATCACGCCGCAGAAGTTCGCGACGTGGATGCTCGGGCTCTTCGCCGCGTCGGCGCTGCTGCTCGCCGCGCTCGGCATCTACGGCGTGATGGCCTACTCGGTGACGCAGCGCACGCACGAGATCGGGATACGGATGGCACTCGGCGCGGAGCGCAGGGACGTGCTGCGCATGATCGTCGGGCAGGGGATGCGGCTGACGCTCGCCGGCGTCGGGGTCGGTCTCGTCGGCGCCTTTGTCGCGACACGCGCCCTCTCGTCGCTGCTCTTCGGCGTGAAAGCCTTCGACCCCGTCACCTTCGGCGGCGTCGCCGTGCTGCTCTCGGGGGTCGCGCTCCTCTCGTGCCTGCTCCCCGCGCGGCGCGCGACCAAAGTCGATCCGATGATCGCGCTTCGTTATGAATGAGGGAAGCAGATAGTTATTAGCTGTTAGCTGTTAGCCATAAGCCTGCGGCGCGTGGCTTTCGAATAACAGTTTGGCTAACAGCTAATAGCTAACAGCTAACAGCTCTTAAGGAGTCGCTGATGGGAACCATTTGGCAGGACGTGCGCTACGCGGCGCGGGTGATGCGCAAGAGTCCGGGCTTCACATTTGTGGCGCTCGCGGCGCTGGCGCTCGGCATCGGCGCGAACACGGCGATCTTCTCGGTCGTCAACAAAGTCCTGCTGCACCCCTTCGACTACGCCGACCCGAACCGCATCGTCGGCGTGTGGGACAAGCCGCCTTCCGTCGAGCGCAACGAAGTGGCGGCGGCGAACTTCTTCGACTGGCAGAAGCAGAACGACGTCTTTGACGAGACGGCGCTGCTCTCCTTCTGGAGCGTGAACCTGACCGGCACGGACACGCCCGAACGCCTGCAGGCGTTTCAAGTTTCGCACAATATGTTCTCGCTCCTCGGCGTCAAGCCGCTCCTGGGTCGCGCCTTCGCGAAAGAGGAAGAGCAGCCCGGCCAGGGGTTCGTCGTCATGCTCAGCTACGAGCTGTGGCAGCGGCGCTTCGGCGGGCGCGCCGACATCGTCGGGCAGACGGTCGATCTCAACGGTCGCGCCTACCAGATCGTCGGCGTGATGCCGCGCGGCTTCCAGATTCACCGCCGCGCAGAGCTGTGGGCTCCGCTTGCTCTGAGCGCGGAGGCGCAGGCGAACCGGCGCGCGCACTACCTGATCGCCTTCGCGCGCCTGAAGCCGGGCGTCACCGCCACACAGGCGCAAGCCGAGATGAACACGGTCGCGAGCCGGCTCGCCGCGCAGTATCCGGAGACGAACACGAACCTCGGCGTGCGCCTGATCCCGCTGCGCGAGCAGGCGGTCGGCGACGTGAAGCCCGCGCTGCTTCTGCTGCTCGCGGCGGTCGGACTCGTGCTTCTCATCGCGTGCGCGAACGTGGCGAATCTGCTCTTAGCGCGCGCCGCCTCGCGTTCGCGCGAGATCGCCGTGCGCGTCGCACTCGGCGCGAGTCGCTGGCGCGTCGTGCGGCAACTTTTGACGGAGAGCGTTTTGCTCGCGCTGGCGGGCGGCGCGGTCGGCGTGCTGCTCGCGCTGTGGGGCGTCGAGTTGATCGTCGCCAACCTCCCTGACGCGGCGTTCTCCGCCCTGCCGCAGATCAAGAGCATCGGCGTTGACGCTCCCGTGCTCGCCTTCACGCTGCTGCTCTCGGTCGCGACGGGCGTCGTCTTCGGACTCGCGCCCGCGCTGCAAACCTCGAAGCAGAACTTAAACGACGCGCTCAAAGAGGGCGGGCGCTCGTCGGGCGCGCACGCGGGCAAGCGCCTGCGCAGCCTGCTCGTCGTCTCTGAGATGGCGCTCTCGGTCGTGCTCCTCGTCGGCGCGGGTCTGCTTATCAAGAGCGTCGCCCGCCTGCTCGCGGTCAACCCCGGTTTCGACACCGGCCACGTCTTGACGATGCGCCTGACGCTGCCACGCGCCAAGTATCAGGAGCCGCAGCAGCAGGTCGCTTTCTACGATCAACTGCGGGAGCGCGTCGCGGGCCTGCCCGGCGTCGAGCGCGCGGGCTACATCAGCAACTTTCCGCTCGGCGGGAGCAATTCCGGCGCGTCCTATGTGGTTGAAGGGCGCGCGCCGCTGCCCGCCGGTCAGACGCAGGACGCTGACTATCGCATCGTCAGCCCGGACTACTTCGGCGTCTTGCAGATTCCGCTCGTCGCGGGGCGCGCGTTTGTAGCCGCCGACCGCGCCGACTCGCCCCCCGTCCTCCTCATCAGTCAGACGCTCGCGCGCCGCTACTTCCCCGGCGAAGACCCTGTGGGCCAACGCATGAAGTCTAACGACGAGAGCGACCCGTGGGCGACGGTCGTCGGCGTCGTCGGCGACGTGCGCCACTGGGGACTCAACACCGAGCCGACGCCGATGATCTACTACCCTTTGGCGCAGCAGCCTGACCGCTCGATGGTGCTCTCGGTGCGCGGCGCGGGCGCGCCGGAAAATCTGGCGGGCTCGATCCGCGACGCCCTCCGCTCGCTCGATCAAGACCTGCCCGTGTACGACGTCAAGACCGTGGATCAGCTCGTCGGTGAGGCGGTCGCGCTGCAACGCTGGACGACGCTGCTGCTCGGTTTCTTCTCGGCGGTGGCGCTGCTGCTCGCGGCGGTCGGCGTGTACGGCGTGATGAGCTACTCGGTGACGCAGCGCACGCACGAGATCGGCGTGCGCATGGCTCTGGGCGCGCAGGCTTCTGACATCCTCCGCAACGTGATCGGTGAGGGTATGACGCTCGGGATCATTGGGGTCGGCGTCGGGCTCGCCGCCGCCTTCGCGCTGACGCGCCTTCTCGCGGGCCTCCTCTACGGCGTGAAGGCGACCGACCCGTGGGTCTTCGCGGGCGCGACCGCAGTGCTCGCGTCGGTCGCGCTCGTCGCCTGCTACGTCCCGGCGCGGCGCGCGACCAAGGTCGATCCGATGATCGCGCTCCGCTACGAATGAGTTTTCGTTTTCGTGTGAAAGGGGATTGATTCAATGCTCGGCACCATCTGGCAAGACGTGCGCTACGCCGCGCGCACCTTCCTCAAGACTCCCGGCTTCACCTTCGTCGCGCTCGTCGCGCTCGCCCTCGGCATCGGGGCGAACACTGCCATCTTCTCGGTCGTCAACGCCGTGCTTCTGCGCGCGCTGCCATATCGCGACGCGGATCGGCTCGTCACGATGTGGGAGGACAACCGGCGCGGCAATCACAGGCACAACGTCATCTCGCCAATCAACTTTCTGGACTGGCAGGCTCAGTCGAAATCCTTCGAGGAGATGGCGGCGTTCTACGATGCGCAGTTCAACCTGACGGGCGCGGGCGACCCCGTCGCGGTGCCCGCGCAGGTGGCGACAGTCAACCTCTTCTCGGCGGTCGGCGCGAGCCCCCTGCTGGGGCGCACGTTCACGCCCGAAGACAAGGAGAAGGGGCACGGCGACGTGATCG
>JBJMGS010000420.1:0-1630 GCA_045807785.1 Pyrinomonadaceae bacterium | reverse complement strand
GGTCGCGAGGTCCTCGCCGACCTTGCCCTTGACGACGTCGAACGCCGCCACGACCTCCACGTCCCTGATGTGGTAACCGCCGAGGTCGACGTGCATCAGGCCGGGGACGAAGTCGTCCGCGTTCGCATCCTTGTAGTAGGTCAGCCCTTGCAGGAAAGAGTTCGCGCAGTTGCCGACGCCGATCAACGCGACGCGGACCTTGTCCTGCTGCCGGTCGCGCCCGTTGCCGTTCAGCTCACTCATCTGATGCCTCCGTGGAAAGAAGAAGTTGCTTGCGGACGTGCAGGGCGCGCTGGCGAGGGCCGGCGGGCTGAGCACGCCGTTCGGCGCCTTCCTCGACTCGACCACGGACCGCATCGGCGAGGGAGCCATGCTCGCCGCGATCGCGCTCGTCTTCGCCCGCTCGGGGAACGACACGGCGGTCGTCTTCACGGTCGCGGCGGTGGCCGGCTCCTTCCTCGTGCCGTACGCACGGGCGAAGGCCGAGGCGCTCGGCCTGCGCGGCGACGTCGGCCTCGGCTCCCGGGCCGAGCGCGTCGTCGTCATCACCGCGGGCCTCGTGCTCGCTCCCTGGGGCGCGCTCCAGTGGGCGATCGTCGTGCTCGCGGCGACGGCCTGGATCACAGTCCTGCAGCGCATCCTGCACGTCAGAAAGCAACTTCACGGAGGCACCAATGTCTGAATCGAACGGCAAGGTGCGCGTCGCCCTCATCGGCGTCGGCAACTGCGCCAACTCGCTGCTTCAAGGCATCGAGTACTACAAGGACGCGGACGAGGATCAGTTCGTCCCGGGCCTCATGCACGTGAACCTCGGCGGCTACCACATCCGCGACATCGAGTTCACGGCCGCGTTCGACGTCGTCAAGGGCAAGGTCGGCGAGGACCTCGCCGACGCGATGTGGGCGCATCCGAACGACACGATCAAGTTCGCCGACGTGCCGAAGACCGGCATCACCGTCTCCCGCGGTATGACGCACGACGGGATCGGGAAGTACCTCTCCCAGGTGGTCGAGAAGGCGCCGGGCGAGACGGCCGACATCGTCGGGATCCTGAAGGCGACGAACACCGACGTCGTCGTCAACTACCTCCCCGTCGGCTCCGAGGAAGCGACGAAGTGGTACACGGAGCAGATCCTGAGCGCCGGCTGCGCGATGGTGAACTGCATGCCGGTCTTCATCGCGCGCGAGAAGTACTGGAGCGACCGCTTCAAGCAGGCCGGCATGCCGATCATCGGCGACGACATCAAGTCGCAGGTCGGCGCGACGATCACGCACCGCGTGCTGATGAGCATCTTCCGCGACCGCGGCGTCAAGGTCGACCGGACGTTCCAGCTCAACTTCGGAGGCAACTCCGACTTCCTGAACATGCTGGAGCGCGAGCGGCTCGAGTCGAAGAAGATCTCGAAGACGTACTCGGTCAAGTCGATGCTCCCGTACGAGCTGGAGGACAAGAACGTCCACGTCGGCCCCTCGGACTACGTGCCGTGGCTCGAGGACCGCAAGTGGGCCTACATCCGGCTCGAGGGCACGGCCTTCGGCGACGTGCCGCTGAACGCCGAGCTGAAGATCGAGGTCTGGGACTCGCCGAAATCGGCCGGCGTCGTCATCGACGCCGTGCGGCTCGTCAAGCT
>JBJMGS010000419.1:0-14132 GCA_045807785.1 Pyrinomonadaceae bacterium | reverse complement strand
TATTACCGCCTCGGCGTGCGCGCAGACCTCGACGAGACTCTGATCCGTCAGATCGGCGAGATGCGCACGCGCAGCCGGCAGTACACAGCGCCCGACTCGATCACAGACCCTTCGGCGATCCTGGGCGAGATGCGGCTCGTCAAATCCGCAGAAGAGATCGAACTGATGCAGCGCGCCGCCGACATCGCCGCAGAGGCGCACGTCGAGGCGATGAAGGCGGTGCGGCCGGGGATGATGGAGTACGAGATAGAAGCCTTGATCGAATACCACTTCCGCCGGAGCGGAGCGGCGGCTCCCGCCTACGGCTCAATCGTCGGCGGCGGCGCGAACGCGACCGTCCTCCACTACGTGACGAACGAGTCGGAGTTGCGCGACGGCGATCTCTTACTCGTTGACGCGGGCGCGGAGTTTCGCGGTTACGCCTCAGACATCACGCGCACCTTCCCCGTCTCGGGTCGCTTCTCGCCGGCGCAGCGAGACATCTACGAGGCCGTGCTCGCGGCGCAGGTGGCGTGCGTCGAGATGGTCAAGCCGGGTGTGACGATGGAGGATTTGAACAACCACGCGATCAGGATGCTGACGGAAAGCATGGTGCGGCTCGGACTGCTCTCGGGCGAAGTGGAGAAGCTGATCGAGGAGAAGACCTACCGCCGCTTCTTCATGCACGGCATCGGCCACTTCCTCGGCCTCGACGTTCACGACGCAGGGCGCTACCAGCTCGAAGGCAAGTCGCGACCACTCGCACCCGGCACAGTCATCACCGTCGAGCCGGGGCTCTACATCTCGGAAGACGCTGAGAACGTCCCAGACCAGTACCGAGGCATCGGCATCCGCATCGAAGACGACGTGCTCGTCACTGCGGAAGGCTACCGCGTGCTCACCACGAAAGTGCCGAAAACGGTCGAAGAGATCGAGCGACTGATGGCGCGTTAGCCTGTCGCGCTTCACAGCTTGGAGACTCTCGCCTTCATTGCGTCAAACGCCGCGCTCTTGTAGCGTTCGCCCTTTGGTGGCATCTTGACGAAGTTCGACTCCCAAGAGATCGCCGTCTCGCGCTGCGGCGTCGGTGGGTGGCTGCCGAAGAGAAGGGTCATGAACTGAGACATAGCATAGTCTTTGCCCGCCTCGGCTTTCTCTTCGCGCTCGAACCGCTTGAAGACTGTCTTCAGTGCTTCTGGGTTGTATCCCGCCTTGTAGGCGTCGTAGAACGCCGCGCGATCAGCCTCCAACTCGTTGAAGCGCGAGAAGCCGAGCAGGCTTTCGCCGATAGCTGCCACCGGCTTTTTCCCATACTCGTCGAGCAACTTTTCCAGAGATGATTCTACCTCTTCATAATTCCTAACCTTCCTCACGCCAGTCATCCAGAATAGTTGGCGCGTCACGGTCTTTGGCGCATGACCGAATGCGTCGTGCCCGATCTCGTGCGCGATGACGCACGCCAACTCGTCTTCGCTCTCGACGTTTTTAAGCATTCCGAGATTGACGTAAATGCGACCTCCGCCGATGCTCATCGCGTTCACTTCGTTATCGTAGAGCACGATAAACCTGTACTGCTTCGACGGCGCGACCGAGTACGCCGCGAGCCGCTGGCCGAGCTGCGCCACGTAGTCGGCGACGAACTTGTCTTCGACGGGTTCGAGCCTTCCGGCTTCGACCTTCGTGATGGCGTCCGCGAGCCAGCTTTCGGCTTCGCCTTTGAAGATGTTGTCGCCGCCGAAGGGCTCCGGCGCGAAAGGCGTCTTCGCTTTCTCGCGCGGCGCAGGCGGCGTCCATTCCACGCGCGGTGGCTCTTGCGGGCTGACGGCGAACGCGAGCGTCGAGAGCGTGAGTGTGAGAAGCGCGAGGAAGAGCGGGCGTGTCGAGCGCGATTTTTTCATTGTCATCTCCTTGGGGCGAATCGCTGCGGACAGGTGCAACGCCCGTGCCGAAGGAAGAGCGGCGCGAAAAGAGTGCGCGCGGCAAACATTCGCGGCGCGAAATTCTTCGCGGGGCAGTTTTCGGCTGACGGTTGTCGGAATTTATGGCGTTGTCACGGTGACGACGGTGCGTAGGACTTCGAGGTCAAGACCGGCGCGGCGGGGGCGGACGGTGACGTGGCGGCGCTCGCCTTGCGAGTCTGAGGTGAAGGGTCTTTGCGGCTTGTAGGTGATGATGTACTGCGCGCTGATGTCGCGCCCGACGCGCTCGGTGAGCTTAATGATCTCGTCGGGCGTGCGCGGTTGGAGGAGGCGTGTGCCGGCTTCTTCGGCGAGCGCGGTGAGTTGTTCCTCGCGTTCGAGGGTGGCGCGGGCGTAGGCGCGGAACCAGCGGCGCATCGCGGCGTCCGTGTCGATGACGACCTTAACGGAGTTGCCGCCCGCGCCCGTGCCGACGGTCACCGGGTGGTTGCGCATCCGCACGAAGTCGTTGACCAGAGAGGCGAACGAGAAGACATGGACGCTCGCCTGCGTTGCGACGAGGGATTGCATGGCGTCGCCGCGGATCGTGCCCGCGCTGATCTCTTCCTTCGACTGAAGTTCCAGCCCGTCGGTGAAGATGACGACGTGCGTGTTGCCAACGGGCTGCTCGCGGAGTTTCGCGGCGGCGAGTGCGAGGCATTCAGAGAGACGCGAGCGTTCGGCGGTGAAGAATTTCGTTTGCAGCGCGTGGGTCGCGTAGCCGAGATCGTCCGTCCAGTCCTGAAAGACCTCTGCGCGGCGGCTGTTCTGGACGAGCGCGACGTGGTCGCCGCGCCGCAAGCTGGCGATGAGGTGGATGGTGGCGTCGCGCGCGGTCGAATCGTTGCGCGTGGCGGTCGAGGCTTTGCCGCCGAGGTCGAAGACGACGAGGACGTTGGCGGGCGCGCGCGTGATGCTGCGCACCTGCTGCGGCACGTCGTCTTCGAGCACGAGCAGGTCGCGCGCTTCGAGCGTCGGGTCAAAGTTCTCGAACTGGTCGAAGGCCGCGACGGGCACGCGCACCTCCTGCGTAAAGACCTTGATCGGCTCCTGCTCTTCGCGCGCGGGCGTCGGACTCGGACTCGGCGTCGGCTGCTGCGCGCGGCAGACGCACGCGGCGGCGATGACGATGACGAAGAGTGCGAGTCTCATCGCGGGAATTTTAGATCGAGAGGGAGGGTGTTAGACAGGATTAACAGGATTAACAGGATGATGAGAGATAGGATGATGGAAGAAGAAGGCGCGAAAGTTTTTGCCTCACTCGCTTCATTATGCGACTTCCGAAATTCCTGACTCGCTTCGCTCTGTCATTTCCAGAATCCTGACAATCCTGTCTAAATTTTAGCCGCGCTTCTTCCCGCGCCCGCTCAGTCGCTAAACTCACTCTGCAACTCTGCGACGATCTCCTGAGCCGCCCTCCGCGCGCGCTCGACCTCGTCCGTCGCGAACGAGACCGCGCCGACAACGGCGTGGCCGCCGCCGCCGTAGCGCTCGCAGATGGTGGCGATGTTGTGCGTGCGCGGTCGGGGCGCCCAGGGGTTCGAGCCGACGGAGATTTTCGTGCGCTGTGTGGTGCGCGTCAGCGCGACCGAGTAGGTCGTCTCCGGGTGCAGGTAGTAGGGGATGAACTTGTTGAAGCCCTCGAAGCCCTCGTCGATGAGATCGAAATTCACGACGCCGCGCGCGTACACGATCTTGCGCCGCACGGCGGCGAGCGTTTCCAGATGCCGCTCGCGGATGGGCGCGAGGCGCGACTGAACCTCCGCGCCCGCCGCCACTTCGTCGAGCGAGTGTGTGACGAGCGCGCGGATGATCCATTCGAGAAACGCGTCGTCCGTGTTCTCGATGACCTGCATCAGTTGCAGCGCGGGCTCGCGCAACTCGACGACCTGCGCGGGCGAGTCGTAGAACGCGCCGTCGATGATGTGCGCCCAGCGGACGAGCGGCGCGAGGGTCGCGTCGTCGAAGCCGAAATTTTCGCGCGCGACACGCTCGATGAACTCTGTGCAGGACTTGCTCTCGGCGTCCCAGAACTTTTGGCCCGAACGGTCGGCGCGGAAGTGCGCTTCGTCCGCGGGTGTGAGGAAGGCGGACTGGTGGTGATCGAACCACCACGTCAATTTTTCGGAGGGCGAGTATTTGAAATCGACGATGGCGTTCTCGTCGCCGTCGAACATCTCCGCGTCGAAGAGCGAGCCGGGTCGGTGCAGGAGCCCTGCGTATTCGACGTGCGCTGCGGGGCGGACGCGCGCGAGGTAGAAGCGCGTGAAGACAGCGGCAGAGGCGACGCCGTCGAAGCAGTGGCCATGATAGAGCAGGCGTAGTTTCATCTCGATGCGGTTAAGGCGCGGGGAAGACTTGGGATGGCGTCGCGGCTTCTCAGTGTTCGATGCGATCTTCGGCGGGCAGTCCGAGCCGCTCGCGGATGAAACGCTCTGCGTCCGCCTCGACGAGTTCGCCGTTCGCGACCCAGACTTTCGCCGCGAGCACGTCGCCACGCTCGTTGAGCTGCGTCGAGTCGAGGAAGACGTTGTAGGGCGAGCCCCACTTGCGCGTGTCGCCCGTTTCGTGGCGGTAGCCGTAGTGCGCCGTCTTCTCGCGCACGTCCGCCGTGGTTGACTCGACGACGACCGTGTAGGGCGCGGGGTGCTCGTCGAAGAAGGCTTTGATCTCGGCGTCCGCGCCGTAGTCGCTGACCGCCACGACGTCGAGCCCGGCGTCTCTGTACTTCTGGTAGAGGCGCGCGACGACGGGCGCTTCGAGCTTCCAGTTGCGACACCACGGCGCGAAATAGACGACGAGCACGAGCTTCTTGCCCCGCACCCAGTCGCGCAAATTCAGCGACTCGCCCGACGCCGCGCGCTTGAACGTCCAGTTCTTATAACTCAGCTCGCGCTCTTTGATCGGCGCGTACTCGTGCGCCTCCGGCGGCACGGGCGTCGGCTGCGTCTGGGCTGGTGGCGTCGGCTGCGGCATCGGTTGGGACGTCGGCTGCTGTGCGCGCGAATGGGGCGCGAGCGCGAAGACGAGCGATGCGAGGGCGAGAACCTTTTTCATGCGGCTAAAACTCCCGACGGCTGACGCCGCCGCTTGATCGTTTGAGTTCGCGAAACGCCGAGCGACCGATCCGCGAAACTATCTGTTGAGGGAGACCGACTCTTTCTCGTCGAGCAGCGGCAACACGTCCGCCTCGAACTGCGCGCGCGCACGCTCGCCGGGGATGGTGCGACGAATGCGCCCGGCGCGGTCGATGATGAAAGTCTTGGGGAGGCCGACGACGCCGTATTGCGACTTGGCGTCAGTCGTGCCGAGCACGACCGTATAGTCCTGCCGCAGCTCCTTCTGGAAGTCGCGCACGTCGTCCGCCGTGTCGTCCGCCGAGACGCCGACGACCGTCAAGCCGCGCCCTTCGAGATCGCGCTGCATCGCGCTTAAGTCAGGAATCTCCGCGCGGCACGGGACGCACCACGTCGCCCAGAAGTTTAAGACGACGACCCGCCCGCGCAGCGAAGCGAGCTGGAAGGGCCGACCGTCGAGCGTCTTCAACTCGATCTGCGGAGCCGCCTTCGCGTCCGCCGCGTTCAGCGTCGCTCCCGCCACGGGCGGAGTCGTCGCACCGGTCGCGTTCGTCGTGTTCGTCGGCGGCGTCGGCTGCGGCTTGTTCATGCGCGACTCGACCCACCCTTCGGCGTTCGGGACGAACTTCGACGCCACACTCGCGAGGCGCGTGACGTTGTTGGTCGCGATGAGCAGCCCGATGGCGATGAGCAGCACGCCGGAGACGACTTCAACCTTGTGCAGGTGTCGCCGGAACCACGTGTAGAAGCCGAGGAATTGATTAAGGAGGAGTCCGGTCAGCAGGAACGGCACGGCTAAGCCCGCCGCGTAGAAGGCGGAGAGGATGAGTCCACTCTTCCACCCGCCGCTCGTCGCCGCGAGCCCGATGATGCCGCCGAGGATCGGCCCGATGCAGGGCGTCCAGCCAGCGGCGAAGGCGAGGCCGAGCGCGAACGAGCCGAAGAGTCCGCGCGGCTTCTCGTCAGAGAACTTGCGCGTGTCGCGGTAGAGCGCGCCGATCTTGAGGACGCCGATGAGTTGAAAGCCGAAGGCGATGATCACCACGCCGCCGATGATTCTGATCCAAGGGTTCGAGATGATCGCCGACCCGACGAGCCCCGCCGCCGCGCCGAGCGAGACAAAGATCATCGAGAGCCCCGCGTTGAACGCGAGCGAGTTGAAGATGACCGCGCGCCTTGCCCCCGCGCGCGATCCGCCTTCGCCCTTCAGGTGCTCCGCGCTCACGCCCGACATCAGAGAGATGTAACCGGGCACGAGCGGCAGCACGCACGGGCTCAAGAACGAAGCCAGCCCCGCGAGGAACGCGATCAAGATGGTGATGTTTGCGCCTTCCATAACAGATGAAGATACAAGTGACGAGTGACAAGTGACAAGTGACAAGCAAAGCCGTCGGCTCGCCTTGCTCGTCACTTGTCACTTGTCACTCGTCACTATTTTCCGGTCACTCACTGCTGTTTTCTCGTCCAGCAGACTTTCGATGACGCCTTCGAGGGCGGTCGTGCCCGCCTCGTCCGCGCCGATGTCGATGTAGCGGACGACGCCGCGCCGGTCGATGAGGAACGTGGTGGGGAGCGCGCGCACGCCGTAGCGCAGGTTGGTGGCGTCCGTGGCGGCGACGCCGACGCCGTAGCTCAGCCGCAGCCGCTTGTGGAAGGCGGCGATCTCCGACAGCTCCTCTTCGCGCGTCACGGATTTTCCACCCGACTCGCCATACAGCTCCGTCAGCCCGACGACGACCAGCCCGCGCTCGCGAAACTTGTCTTGCAGCAGCTTCAACCTCGGCATCGTCTGCTGGCACGGCTCGCACCACGTCGCCCAGAATTCGAGCACGACGACCTGACCGCGCAGCGCGGCGAGCGTCGTCGGCTTCTGCTCGATCCACTTCGCGACCTCGACCTCCGGCGCGACTTCCGTATGCGCCGCTGACTCGGCGATTGACTGCTCGACAGAGATGGCGTTCCCGCTGCCCGTGAGCAGCTCGACGGCGTTCGCATAGACGTGCGCCGAGGGGAGCGTGAGGCCGAAGTTCAGCAGCTCTTTCATCAAGGCGAGCGCCTCCGCGTCGCGCTTCGATTTGAGGAGCAGGTTCGCCAGCATGACGCCCGCCGAGTTGATCAGTTGCGCGCGCTGGACGTAGTCGCGGCTCGTCGTCTCGGCGGCTTTGGCCGCCTCGAACGCGGCGCGCTCGTGCGGCAACGCCTGATCGAATCGCTTGTCGTGCTCGTAGGAAGCGGCGAGCGCGACGCGCAGGCGGAAGAGATCGAGCGCGTTGCGCGGCTCGCTCCCGGCGTAGTCGGCGAGCAGCCGCTCCGCCTCGTCGAATTGACCAGCGCGCGCGGCCATCTCGGCGACGACGCGCCGCGCGTTCTGAAGCTTGAGCGCGTCGGCGTCCTTCCGCTTCGCAGACTCGGCGAGGAAGTGGCGCAGCGGCTCGGCGACGGCGTCCGCCTTGCCGGCAATCTGGTTGAGCAGGCCGATGAAGTAATAGTCTTCCGGCTTGAGTTTCGCGCGCGCGGAGAGGCGTGCGGCGTAAGCGGCGGCAAGTTCGCGCTGCTGCTGGCGCGTCGTCAGCTCGAGCTGAGGGCTGTAAGGAGTGCCCGCGCGATTGAACTCGGCGAACTTGCGCTCCAAGTATTTCGACGCATCCTCGTACATCGCCGCCGCGTCGGCGGATGACGACACCTGGCTCGCCGTCTTGGGTTGAGCCGCGTTAATGCTTTTCTGATCGCTCGTGCTCACTTCTTGCGCGCGCGACGCAACGCAGACAAAGAGCAGGAAGGCGAGGGCGCACGCGGAGGGCGCGAGAAAACTTCTCATCTTAATTGCCGGGCTCGTCGAGGAGTTTGACGATCATCTGTTCGATCTCTTTGAGATCGTCGCCGTTCGAGCCGACGCTCAGGTAGCGCACGACGCCGCGGCGGTCGATGAGGATGGCGGCGGGGATCGAGGTGACGTTGTAGCGCGCGGCGGTCGCGAGCGTGTCGGCGGCGGCGACGCCGAAGGGCAGTCGGTTCGCGCGGCGGAAGCTGCGGAGCGCGTCAAACTCCTTCCGCGTCTTCACCGCGCGCCCGTTCACGGTCTCGTCGTGGTACTGCGTGAAAGCGATGATCGTCAAACCGCGATCCTTATACTTCTTCTGCCACTCGCCCATCGAGGGGAGCGCCGCCTGACACGGCGCGCACCACGTCGCCCAGAAGTCGAGCAGCACGACGCGACCGCGCTCCCCCGCGAGCGTCGTCGGCTTCTGATCGATCCAGTCTTTGACTTCGATCTCCGGCGCGGTGCGCGCGCCCGTCGCAGAGTCGAAGAGCGGATCGTCACGCTTCGTCATGTAGCCGACCGCCGGGACGATGCGACCGAGCAGGAGCGTCGCGCGGCGGTAGAGATCGGCTGAAGGGAAGCTGACGCTCAGGCGTCGCAGTTCTTGCAGCACGCTGATCGCCTCGCCCGTGCGGTTCACTTCGTTGAGCGTCTCGGCCAGCGTCTGTCCGGCGCGGTAGATCATCTCGTCGCGCGTCACGGCGTCGAGCGTGCCATTCGCGTTCAACAGTCTCGCCGCCTCAAGCGCTGCCCGCGCATGTTCGATCACACGCTCGCGCAGTCCCCGCTCGCGCGAGGCTCGCGCGAACTGCGTCTCCAGACGGTAGCGGCGCTCGTAGGAAGGTGGCGCGTCAGCTGCGAGGTATGCGGCGAGCGCCGCCTCAGACTCCTCTGCCACAGTGCCTTTCTTCGCCAGTTGGAGCGCGATGACGAACCGTGCGATCTGTTGCTGCTCGTGCGTCGCGCCGGGCGTCTCGCGCAGGAATGCGCGCATCGTCTCGACGGCGCGGGGTGAATCGTCGGCGAGGCTTTGCAGTTGACCGAGGTAGAACTTGTCTGCGGAAGTGAGACCGGTGCGTGCGGCGAGCGCGTCGGCGTTGCGCGCGGCGACGGCGTGCTCTTCGGCTTCGACCTGCGCCGCCAGCTTCGGCTCGTAGCGGAAGCCTTCGCGCTCAAGCTCCTCATACTTCTTCCGCGTGTAGCCCGCCGCTTCCTCGTACAACTGCGCGGCGCTCTTTTCGCCAGACGACGCGGGCACGCCGCCCGCCGCGTCGCGCTGCTGAGCGACGGCGGGCAGCGCGCACACCGTGACGAGCGATGCGAGCAAAAGCAGGCGACGCGCGAGGAAGGAAAGTGACTGTGGTTTGGTTAAAGCCATGAGCGTTTGAAAAATTATTTCAATGACGAAAGCGATATGTCGTGCGCCGCGCCTTCTTTGGCAGCGCGGCTCAGACGGCGTGCGACGCGGCGCGGTGGAAGCGCGCCGGGGAGAAGGGCGCGAGCGGCGCGGGCGTCTCGCCCGTCATGACCAGATCGGCGACGAGCGTGCCGGTCAGAGGCGCGAGCAGGATGCCGTTGCGGTAGTGCCCGGTGGCGTAGAAGAGATGCTCGATCTCTGCGGACGCGCCGAGCACGGGCAGGTCGTCCGCCGCGCGCGGCCTCAGTCCGGCCCACTCGTCCGTGAGTTCCAGCCCGGCGACGGCGGGCGCGATCTCGGTCGCGTATGCACGGATCGCGCGCCGGCCTTCGTCGGTCACGGATTTGTCGAAGCCCGCGCGCTCGACGGTCGTGCCCGCGAGCAGTCGCCCGTCGCGGCGCGGGACTATGTAGCCGCTCGGGCTATAGACGACGTGGCGCGTAAGTCTCTCTGCGTCGTTCATCGCGAAGCAGAGAATCTGGCCGCGCACGGGTTCGATGCGCGGCGCGCGGAGCGCGTTGGCGTCGTCCGTGTGCGATGCGTCAGCCGGAGACGAGTCGGCGCGTTCGTGCGCTTCCGCACCCTGCGTGTCGGTCGCGCGTGTGGGCGCGCCGTCTTCGACGCAGGGCAGCAGCGACGACCACGCGCCGCAGGCGACGACGACCGCGCCCGCGTCGATGCGACCGCGCGCCGTCTCGACCCCAGCGACGCGACCGCGCGCAGTGACGACGGAGCGCGCCTCAGTCCCTTCGAGAATTTCGACGCCGCCCCGCCGCGCCGAGCGCGCGAGCGCCGCGCACAGTCGTCGGTTCTCGACCTGCCACGCGCGCGCGAACCTGAGCGCCGAGCGGACGCGCGGCGAGAGTCGCGGCTCGATCTCGCACACCTCTTCAGCCGTCAGGCGCTCGACGATGAGACCCGCGCGATGTTGCCACTCATAGCGTCGCTCGTTCTCGCGCTCGTCCTCTTCGGTGAAGGCGAGGTGGAGCGTGCCGGTGCAATCGAGTTCGATGTCGATGCCCGTCTCGGCGAGGAGCGCGTCGGCGAAGGCCGGGTAGGCGTCGCGGCTCTCGCAGGCGAAGTCGAAGAAGTCGTCGCGCCCGTCCGCCTCGATCTGCGGCGCGAGCATCCCGGCGGCAGCCCACGAAGCCTCCGCGCCCAACTGACCGCGCTCGACGAGCGTCGTGCGCGCGCCGCGCAGCGCCAGCTCTCTTGCCACCGCCAGCCCCGCGACCCCGCCCCCGAGTACGACCGCGTCCGCCACCCCTCTCGACCCTTCCGCGTTTCGCAAAGTTGCTGCTATGATGAAAAAAAAGCAATCAGCACTCAGCGTTCAGCCGGAACTTTGATTGCGGTGTGGCTGATTGCTAATAGCTAACGGCTAAAAGCTTCTTATGAAACATACTATCACACTCATTCCGGGCGATGGCATCGGGCCGGAAGTCACCTCCGCCGTGGTGCGGATCATCGAGGCGACGGGCGTCGAAGTCGAGTGGGAGACGCACTACGCGGGCGCGCAGGCGCTCGAACATTTCGGGACGACCTTGCCCGACGATCTGCTCGAATCGATCAAGCGCAACCGGGTCGCGCTGAAAGGTCCCATCACGACGCCCGTCGGCAAGGGCTTCACGTCCGTCAACGTGGGCTTGCGCAAGGCGCTCGATCTCTACGCGAACCTGAGGCCCGTGCGCGCGCTCCCCAACGTGCCTTCGCGCTACCCGGAACTCGACCTCGTCGTCGTGCGCGAGAACACGGAGGACCTGTATTCGGGCATCGAGCACGTCGTCGTCCCCGGCGTCGTCGAGAGCATCAAGATCATCACGGCGAAGGCTTCGACGCGTGTCTCGAAGTTCGCCTTCGAGTACGCGCGGCGCGAGGGGCGCAAGAAAGTGACCGCCGTGCACAAGGCGAACATCATGAAGCTCTCCGACGGGCTCTTCCTCGAATGCTTCCGCGAGGTGTCGAAGGACTTTCCCGAAATCGAGGCCGACGACAAGATCGTGGATAACGCCTGCATGCAGCTCGTCATGCGCCCCGAACAGTTTGACGTGATGCTGTTGGAGAACCTCTACGGCGACATCGTCTCCGATCTGTGCGCCGGACTCATCGGGGGGCTGGGGCTCGTCCCCGGCGCGAATATCGGCGAGCAGGGCGCGGTCTTCGAGGCGGTGCATGGCAGCGCGCCGGACATCGCCGGGCAGGGCATCGCCAACCCGACCGCCGTGCTGCAATCCGGCATCCTCATGCTGCGCCACCTCGGCGAGCGCGACGCGGCGGATCGCGTCGAGGCCGCGATGCTCAAAGTCTTCCGCGACGGCGAGGTGCGCACGCGCGACATCGGCGGCTCGGCCAAGACGATGGAGTTCGCCGCGGCGATCATCGCGGCGCTGTGAGGGCGCGAAGGGCTGCAACCGGGGGGGCGCGGGACGCATCTATTAACGGACTTCTTGGTCACTTGACCGCACCGGAGGGCTCCCTTTAGAGTAACCGTTCCCGGCGTCCGGTTCTTTGAGCTTTACCGTACCGCCTGACCGGGATGGATGGAATGTTTGGCGGCGCGGCCCAGCACCTGCTCACTGTAACTCGCACACCCCTCCGAGCGCAGGAGCGTTATTCTCCTGACTACAAAATTACCTCCTTCGAGCGAACATGATGGCGGCGCGAGTGTGTGTCGAAGCGTCTGAAGTTGAGCGTCGCGCCGGCGTCTAAAGCGTGCCCGCGACTGCGGAGCGCGGGTCGACAGGTTTCTGACGGTTGAGAGGTTTTACATGAAGACTGTGAAGTTTGGCGGGCTGAGCGCGCGGCGTTTCGGCGTGAGGTTGCTGGCTCTGACCGTGGCGTGCGTGCTCGTTGCTGGCGCGCTCGCGCCCTTTGGCGCGCGGGCGCAGCAGAAGGGGTCGGGAGGCTCCGGGAAGCAGGCGTCCGGCACAGAGAAGGTCGCGCCCGCGATTCACGGTTTGGGCAAGGTCAAGGAGGGCGGCGCGAAGTCGGCGGCACTCACGGGCGGCGGCGTGACGCCGCAGGTGCTCGGCTGCGCCGACACCGGCACGATCAGTTTCGGCACGCCCATCAACGGCGCCCTCACCAGCGGCGACTGCAAGAACCCCATCGACGGCTCGTTCTACGACTCGTACACCTTCAGCGGCACGGCGGGGCAGCAGATCGTCATCACGATGACCTCTTCGCAGTTCGACACCTACCTCTACCTGATGAAGCCCGGCGAGACGACCATCGGCGATTCAACCATCCAGAACGACGATATCAGCAACACCAATACCAACTCGCAGATCGCCAACTTGACACTCCCTTCGACCGGGACCTACACGATCCTCGCCAACTCTTTCGCCGCGGGCGCGACGGGAAATTACACGTTGAGTCTGACGGGCGGGGGCGCCTGCACGCAGACCTCCACCCAGATCCAGCCCGGCCCCGGCCCCAGCGGCGTCGTCACCAAGGCCGGCACTCTCGCCAATGGCGACTGCACCCGCAGCGACGACGGCTCCTTCTACGACGTGTACACTTATAACGGCACGGCGGGTCAGCAGATCGCCATCCAGATGAACGCCTCGTTCGACGCGTTCCTCTTCCTCATCGCTCCCGACGGCGACGAGCTGGCGCGCGACGACGACGGCGTCGGCGGCGGCAGCACCAACGCGCGCATCCCCGCGGGCGCCAGCACCACGAGTGCGCGCCTCCCGCAGACGGGCACCTATCTCATCATCGCCAACTCGAGGTTAGGGGGCGAGACTGGCAGCTACACCCTGATCATGGGTCTCGACGCGAACGCCTGCCCGTCCACGACGATCAACTCTGGCCAGCCTGCGAAGGGCTCGCTCCAGCCCGGCGACTGCCGCGTGCCGGTTGATTCGTCTTACATCGACGTGTACACCTTCAGCGGCATCGCCGGTCAGACGATCAGCGTCACGATGACGTCGCAGTCGCAACTCGACCCCTACCTCTTTCTACTCTCGCCCACCGGCGCGAATCTGGACGAGGACAACGACGGCGGCGGCGGGACGAACGCGCACCTCCCTTCGGGCAAGCGCGCCTTTACCGGCGTGCTGCCCACGACGGGCATTTACACCATCTATGCCAACGCAGCCGTCCCGGATGTCGCGGGCTCGACGGGCGCGACCGGCTCGTACACGCTCACACTGAGCGGCACCACCTCGCCGACCGCGACGCTCGCCTTCAGTCAGACGAACTACCCATACACGGAGGGTGACGCGGCCAACCACGTAACGCTGACAGTCACACGCACGGGCGATCTCTCCGCCGCGTCAAGTGTGGACTACGCCACGCTGCCCGACAACGGACTGGTGCAGTGCAACACAAACACGGGGCTCGCCTCCGAGCGCTGCGACTACACGGCGGTGCGGGGCACGCTCTCGTTCAGCGTCGGGGAGTCGTCGAAGACCTTCATCGTGCCCGTGACGGACGACTCCTACGTCGAGGGCAACGAGACGTTCACCGTCACGCTCTCGAACCCGGTGGGCGGCGCGCTCGGCACGACCTCCTCCGCCACCGTCACGATCACGGACAACGACGGGGTGGGCGAGCCCAACCCCATCGACAACGCGCCGTTCTTCATCCGCCAGCAGTACCTGGACTTCCTCCTGAGAGAACCGGAGCCGGAGGGGCTCTCCTTCTACCTCAACATCCTGTCGGGGTGCGTGGCATCGGACATCGAATGCACGAAGTACACGCGTGGGGCTCTGTCGGCCAACTTCTTCCGCTCGCCCGAGTTTCAGACCAAAGGCTCCTACGTGATGTACCTCTACATGGTCTCTTTGGGGCAGCGCCCCGTCACCCCAGCCGAGTTGGCGACCAAGAACGACCCCGCAAGGAACGACCGTCCGCACTACGCGGAGTTCATGGCG
>JBJMGS010000418.1:0-4357 GCA_045807785.1 Pyrinomonadaceae bacterium | reverse complement strand
TCTCTCCCCGCGCGGCGGCGGCGGCGAAGGCCGGATCGCCCTGCTTGAGATCGTAGGCGACCTCCTGCGGCGTGCCGAAGACGGCGGCGCGCTCGTCGTCGAACTCGCCCTCCCAGCGCGCCACGACGCACGACGCCAGACAGTTGCCGACGACGTTGACGCACGTCCGTCCCATGTCCATCAACTCGTCCACGCCGAAGATGACCGCGACGCCGAGCGCGCCGTAGCCGGGGACGAACGAGTTGAGCGTCGCGAACAGGATGACGAGTGACGCGCGCGGCACGGCCGCCACGCCTTTGGACGTGAGCATTAGCGTGAGCATCATCACGAGCTGATGCCCGAAGCCGAGGTGCGGCACGCCCGACCCCTCAGCCGCCTGCGCGACGAAGAGCGCCGCCATCGCCAGATACAGGGTCGTCCCGTCGAGGTTGAAGCTGTAGCCCGTCGGGATGACGAAGCCGACGATGCGCGGCGGCACGCCGAGACGCTCCATCACCTCCATCGCTTTCGGCAGGGCGGATTCGCTGCTCGTCGTGACGAAGGCAATGGTCGCCGGCTCGCGCACCGCCTTGAGGAACTTCAGGACGGGGATGCGGAACAGAAGCATTACCGCGCCGAGCACGAAGACGACGAAGATGATGAGCGCGAGGTAGAGCGAGCCAATGAGCATCCCCAGATTTTTCAGGACGCCCAACCCCTGCGTCGCAATCGTGTGCGCCATCGCCGCGCCGACGCCGATGGGCGCGAACAGCATGACGTATGAAGTGAAGCGGAACATGATCTGCGACAAACTCTCGCAGGCGCGCAGGATCGGGCGACCTTTGTCGCCGAGCGCCGAGACCGCCATCGCGAAGATGATCGAGAAGGCGACGATCTGCAACACGTCGCCGCGCACCATCGCGTCCACGATGGAGGCGGGGAAGATGTGGACGAGCGTGTGCGGCAAATCCTGCGGCGGCGTTTGCTGAATCGACTGGATCGCGCTCGTGTCGCCGGAGAGTACGACACCCTTGCCCGGCTTGACGAGGTTCACGACGCCGAGCCCGATGAAGAGCGCGATGGTCGTCACGATCTCGAAATAGAGGAGCGCCTTCGCGCCCATGCGCCCGACCTTTTTAAGATCGCCGCCGCCCGCGACGCCGACGACTAAGGTCGAGAAGACGAGCGGCGCGATGATCGACTTGATCAAATTCAGGAAGATGTCGCGCAAAAAGTAAACCTTGTTGCCCCACGCCGGGCTCACCTTGCCGAGCACGCCGCCCGCCACGAGCCCGATCAAAATCCACGTCGTCAGCGACAGTCTGTACCAGCGCTTCGGTCGTTTCTCAGCCGTCACTTCCGGCTCAGGGATCGTCAGTTTTGCCATCGGTTCACCAGAGGGAGAACAGTTTTCAGTCGAGCTGTCAGCGGTTAGCTATTAGCTGTTAGCCAGGAGTTTCAGTTTCGGTTTAGCTAAAAGCTAACAGCTAATAGCTAATGGCTTCTCTCACCGCCCCCACTTCAGCTTGCCGCGCAGCACCTCGAAGTAGTTGCGGTTGGCGGGCTGGACGAGGTTGAAGGTGGTGCGGCTCTTCGTGATGCGGACGCGGTCGCCGACTTCCAGCGGCATGCCGACCTGACCGTCGAGCGTGAGCGCGACCTCCTCTTTCGGCGTGCGCAAAATGACTTCGATCTCCGCCGCGTCGGGCACCACCAGCGGGCGGTTCGAGAGCGTGTGCGGGCAGATGGGCGTGATGACGACGGCGCCCATCGAAGGGTAGATGATGGGGCCGCCCGCCGAGAGGTTGTAGGCGGTCGAGCCCGTCGGCGTCGAGACGATGAGCCCGTCGGCGCGGAAGACGTTGACGAGCTGCGAGTCGAGCCGCGTCTCGATCTCGATGATGCGCGCCAGCGCGGACTTCGAGACGACCACGTCGTTCAGGACGCGTTGGCGCAACAGCCGCCCCTCGCCGCGCCACAACTCGGCGGCGAGCATCAGGCGCTCGTCGATGCGGTAGTCGCCCGCCAGGATCGCGTCGAGCGCGTCGTTCAGCTCCTCGACGCGCACCTCCGTCAGGTAGCCGAGCGTGCCGTAGTTGATGCCGAGGACGGGGACGTGGCGGTTGTCGAGGAGTCGCGCCGCAGAGATCATCGTGCCGTCGCCGCCCAGGACCACGATGAGATCGACGCTCGCGGCGAGCTGCTCTTCGTCGAGCACTTCGAGCGTGCAATTCGCCTCGCGCTCGATCTCGGCGCGGTCGGCGCGCGGAACGGTGACGAGCACGACGCCGCGCGTATGGAAGTAGGCGAGCAGGCGGCAGATCGTGCGCGCCGCCTCCGGGTGGTGCGGCTTGACGAGCACGCCGACGCGGCGAATCTCAAGTTTCTCCATCGGCTAAAGGATCACGAGGCGCACGACGCGGCGCGCGTGCTCTTTCGACCAGATTGCTAAAGACGGGTGCTGACGCTTGCGGGGACGCCCCGGATGATACCCGCGCGAATTTTCGGGTGTCAACGAGACAGGGCGGCGGGCTTGTTGTGTCGGACGACAGACTGTCACACGCGCGCTCGCGCGCCAGCCCCCGCGCGGCTTAGGATCGGGACGTTCGACGCGCCGCTGGCGGTAAGTAAGGAGGTAGCGGAGATGGCCGAGACGAAGGCGGAGATAGCTGAGACGAAGAGGAGTTGGGCGTGGGCTGTGGCTGGCGCGCCGGCGGCGCTGATGGCGGCGGTGGGCTTGGGGCTCTACTTCGATCCGGGCTGGTCTAACCGGATGCCATTTCTGCCGTGCGCGGTGCTCGGCGTCGTGTCGGTCTTGACCGGGATCGCCGTGCCGATCTACGTGCTCGTCGGCTGGCGCCGGCGGCGCTTCCGGTTCTGGAGCGCGGGCGTCGTCGCGGCTCTACTGTTCGCCGCGGTTGACGTGCTCGTGCCCGTCGGCTTGATCGCGCTCCTGATACTGATGGCGCGCGCCATGAACAGCCTGATGACGTGAAGTCTCGGCGAGAGAGATCGTCGGCGCGCTCACTGCACGGCATAGACGGTGCCGTCCCAACTGCCGAAGTAGATGAGGTCGCCGACGGCGAGCGGCGCGGAGGTGACGATGTGCGAGGTCTCGAACCAGAAGCGTTGCCGCCCGTCTTTCGCGTCGAGCCCGTAGAGACCTTTCGCGCTGCCGAAGTAAACGACCCCGTGCGCCACCGTCGGCGCTGACGTGACGCCGTTCTCGGCGTTGAAGCGCCACAGCTCTTTCCCCGTCAACGCTTCGACCGCGTAGAAGTTGCCGTCGATGCCGCCGAAAAAGACTGCGCCCCCGGCGGCGGCAGGCGAAAAAGGCAGCCCGCCGTCGGTCTTGAACTTCCACCTGAGTTCGCCTGTGCGCGCGTCAACGGCGTGCAGGTTCCCGTCGAGGCTGCCGAGGTAGGCCGCGCCGTCGGAGATGACGGCGGCGCCGGTGACGGCGTGCTCGGTGCGATAGGCCCAGCGCTTCTGTCCCGTCGCCGCGTCAACGGCGTACAGGCCGCCCGCGTTGGCGACGAGGATCGCGTCGCCGAAGACCTGCGGCGAGGTCGGCATCCCGTTCATGCCGGAGAAAGTCCAGCGCGCCTTCCCCGAGGCGGTCTCGACGGCGTAGAGAATCCCGTCGGTGCCCGTGAAGTAAACCAGTTCGCCGCGCACGACCGCCGCGGAGTTGATCGCGTACTGCGTTTTGAACTTCCAACGGAGCGCGCCGGTCGTAGAGTCGAGCGCGTAGAGTTTCGTGTCCTGACTGCCGACGTAGAGCGTGCCTTCGCCAGAGAGCGCGGGCGAGCCCAGCACGCGCCCGCCCGTCTTAAAGCGCCAGCGCTCCTGCCCTGAAGCGGCGTCCACGGCGTAGGCGTTGAAGTCGTGACTGCCGAAGTAGATCGTGCCGTCCGCGACGAGCGGCGTCGAATAGATGCTCCCGCCGGCCTTCGCCTTCCAACGCGCGACGCCCCCGGCGACGGCGGCGACGTTCGCGTCAATCGCCGGCGAGCCGCCCGGCGTCTGCGCGCGCGCTGTGGCGAACGCGAAGGCGAGGCAGAGACAACACGCGGCGATGTTCATGCGTCGCTTCATTGCGACTCTTCCCTGCCCCTAAAAATCTACTCGTTCTTCGTCTGCGTCGCGCCCGCCGGGGTAGCCGCGTCCTTCTTCGCCTCCTGCTGCTTAGGGACGGTCGGCATGAAGTAGCCGCGGCGGGCTTTCGTGTCGAGCTTGCGCTCCTTGCCGCGCGCGTCCGTGGCGTGGATGCGGACTTCGAGCGGGTGGAGTTTGCCGTCGTCGGTCTCGGCGTCGGCGAGCGTGAAGCCGAGGCTGTAGCGCGCGTTCAGGTTCCCGATGATCTCGCTCAAGCCTC
>JBJMGS010000417.1:0-3172 GCA_045807785.1 Pyrinomonadaceae bacterium | reverse complement strand
TTCCCGCTGAGGCGAATGCGCTCGACCGCCTTCGCCAGATACTCGTCGATGAACGGTCCTTTTTTAACTGAACGTGCCATCTCAACTCCTAAATGATAAATGCAAAATTATGAATGATGAATGAAAGGAAGTTTGTCGTTAATTCATCATTCCGCATTCATCGTTCATCATTTAACTCGCCTGTCGCGCACGATCATCTTCTGCGTGCGCTTGTTGTTGCGCGTCTTGTAGCCGCGCGTCGGCTGCCCCCAGGGCGTGACCGGGTGGCGACCGCCCGAAGTCTTGCCCTCGCCGCCGCCGTGCGGGTGATCGACCGGGTTCATCGCCACGCCGCGCACCTTGGGCCGGAGGCCCTTCCAGCGCGAGCGACCCGCCTTACCGTAAGAGACGTTCTCGTGCTCGGTGTTGCCGACTTGACCGATGGTCGCGTAGCAGACGACGGGGACGCGCCGCACCTCGCCCGAAGGCATGCGCACCTGCGCGTAGTCGCCCTCTTTGGCGACGAGTTGCGCGAACGACCCGGCCGAGCGCGCGAGCTGCCCGCCCTTGCCGGGGCGCAGCTCGATGTTGTGGATCTGCGTGCCCAGAGGGATGTTGCGGATCGGCAGGGCGTTTCCGGGCAGGATGTCCGCCTCGGGCCCGCTCAGAATGGTCTTGCCGACTTCCAGACCGACGGGCGAGAGAATGTAGCGCTTCTCGCCGTCGAGATAGGTGACGAGCGCGATGTGCGCCGAGCGGTTCGGGTCGTACTCGATCTGCGTGATGCGTCCGGGCACGCCCGACTTGTCGCGCTTGAAATCGATGATGCGGTAGAAGCGCTTGTGCCCGCCGCCGCGGCGGCGCACGGTGATGTGCCCGTCGTTGTTGCGCCCCGAAATGCGCGTCTTCGCTTCGAGCAGAGACTTCTCCGGCTCGGCGCCGGGCGTCAGGTCGTCGCGCGTCAGGTACGTCTGGTAGCGGCGCGCTGGCGATGTCGGTGTCAGTTTTTTGATTGCCATGGCTCTTAGCTGTTGGCTCTTAGCGATTAGCTGTTAGCAAAACTTTCGCACAGCCAATCGTTGAAGTTGAAACTTGTCCGCTCGCTATCAAACTGAAGCTCATAGCTCATAGCTAACGGCTAACCACTCTTAGATCGCCTCGCCGTAGTCGAACGGCTGCTGACCTTGCTTGAGCGTGACGTAGGCTTTCTTCCAGGAGGGCTTGCGTCCCTCGAAGCGACCGCGGCGCGCCTTCTTGCCCATGTAGTTGATCGTGCGCACGCTATCGACCTCGACGTCGAAAATCTTTTCGACCGCGCTCTTGATCTCCGGCTTCGTCGCGTTCTTATCGACGCGGAAGGTCAAAAGCTGTCTGCCGTCCTGCGACTCTTCCTTCGCCATCAGCGCCTTCTCGGTAATCACCGGCGCCTTGATGATGTCCCACACGGTTCGCATTACGCCGCCTCCTCGCTCGCCCCACCTGCATCGCCCGCGTCGAGCACTCGCGTGATCTGCTCGACCGCCGCGCGCGAGAGCACGAGCTTTTCGTGGTAGAGCACGTCGTAGATGTTCAAGCCGCCGGTGCCGACGATCTTCGCACCCTTCACATTGCGCGCCGACAGAAACAGGTTGTCGTTGTCGGTCGTATCGACGACGAGCGTGCGCCCATCGAAGCCTAAGGTCTTCAGCGCCCCGACGAAATCCTTCGTCTTCGGGTTCGAGAAGACCAGCTCATCCACGACGACGAGGTTTCCCTCACGCAGCCGCTCGGAGAGCGCCGCACGCAGCGCGCCGCGCCGCATCTTCTTCGGCAGGTTCGACGACCAGTCGCGCGCCTGCGGCCCGTGGACGTTGCCGCCGCCCTTCCACAGCGGCGAACGGATCGACGCGATGCGCGCGCGCCCCGTGCCCTTCTGCTTCCAGAGCTTCTTGCCGGAGCCTGACACGTCGCCGCGCGTCTTCGTCCCGACCGTTCCCTGGCGGGCGTTGGAGAGAAAACTCTTCACCGCCGCGTGGACGAGCCCCTCGTTATACTCCGCGCCGAAGACGGCGTCGGAGAGTTCGAGGTCGCCCACCTCTTCGTTCTTCAGATTTCGCACCTTCACGCTAGGCATCTGCTCACTCCGTTCGCGGCCTTCGCAGCTATTAGCTGTTAGCGATTGGCTTTTAGCCAAACCAAAGCCGCCCTGCTTCTTCTGGCTAACAGCTAATAGCTAACAGCTATCAGCTACTAGCTATCTCGACTTCCTGACGACGACCACGCTGCCGTTCGCGCCGGGGACAGCCCCGCGCACCATCAGCAGGTTGTTCTCCACGTCCACGCGCGCCACGGTCAGACCTTTCAGCGTCACGCGGCGGTCGCCCATGTGACCCGACGAGCGCGTGCCCTTGATGACGCGCGAAGGGTATGCCGACTGACCGATGGAGCCGGGCTTGCGCACGTTCATCGAGCCGTGCGACTCCGGGCCGCGGCTGAACTTGTGCCGCTTGATCGTGCCCTGAAAGCCGCGCCCCTTGCTCTTGCCCTCGATCTCGATGGCGTCGCCGTCCGAGAACAGGTTGACGAGCACGGTGTCGCCGACGTTCAACTCGCCCTCTGGCGCGTCGAGCCGCAACTCCTTGAGCACGCGCGTCGGGGGCACGCCCCCGCCCGTCTTCTCGAAGTGCCCGCGCATCGGCTTGTTGACGTTCTTCAACTTGACGGGGCGCTCTTCGACGAGCCCCAACTGCACGGCGTCGTAGCCGTCCGCGCCCGCCGCCGATTTCTTCTGCACGACGACGCACGGCCCCGCCTTGATGACCGTCACCGGCGTGACCGTCCCATCCGCGGCGAACAACTGCGTCATGCCGACTTTCTTACCGATGATTCCGTTGACCATCTCAAACCTCAGAAGCTGTTAGCCATTAGCTATTAGCTGTCAGCAAAACCTGAATGGCTAAAAGCTAATCGCTAAGAGCTATTAGCTAACTCCTGCCGAACGCCTTGATCTCAACATCCACGCCCGCGGGGAGATCGAGCTTCATCAGCGCGTCCACGGTCTGCGGCGTCGGGTCGAGAATGTCCATCAGCCGCTTGTGCGTGCGAATCTCGAACTGCTCGCGCGACTTCTTATCGACGTGCGGCGACCGGAGAACCGTCCACTTGTTCTTGGAAGTGGGGAGCGGAATGGGTCCCGCCACGCGCGCGCCCGTGC
>JBJMGS010000416.1:0-7571 GCA_045807785.1 Pyrinomonadaceae bacterium | reverse complement strand
GGCGTCGGACTTCATAGAGTCCGACGCCCACTCCCCTTTCCTTAACCGCGCAGACGATCTCCGCGCCGTCGTGTCGCGGCTTAGCGTGCCGCCGTCGCGCTCTGGACGAAGCCCGCCACGTCGCGCTTGAGCTGCGCGAGCGAGCGCTGTTCGATGTACATCATATGCCCCGCCTCGTAGTAGTGGAGCGAGACGTTGCCGCGCAAAGCGGGATCGAGCCCCATGTGGTCGAGCGTATAGCGCGCGGCGAACTGTGGCGTAGCGAGATCGTAATAACCGCAGCCGACGAACAGCTTCATGTAAGGGTTCTTGGCAAACGCGCTGCGCAGCGCAGTCGAAGTGTCGGCAAAAGCGTTGTCCGAGCCGTAGTCCCAGCGCCCGACGCCGCCGCCGAGGATGTAGTATTCGAGGTCTGACTTAAAGTTCAGCTCGCCGCGCACGTAGTTGTTGAAGGTCGCCGTGTAGGGCGGACGGATGGCCGCCATCGAGGGGTCGAAGTCAGGCGTCTCCGATCCGGCTGACTCGTCCATGCCCTTGAAGCGACCGTCGAGGCGTCCCACCGTGCGCCGCTCGCTTCTCAGCAACTCCTTGTCGAAGTGTTGTATCTCGATCCGCGCGTCCGATTGCTCGACGTATTCGCGACTCAAGCCCGTGAAGCGCGCGACCTTTTCGACCAGCTCGTGCCGCTCGGCGTCCGAGAGCTTGTCACCCTTCGCTAACGCCGTCGTGTACTCGCCCGCCGCGTACCGCTCCGACTCTTCGACGGCGCGGCGCAAATCCTTCTGGAGATCGGGCGCGAGCTTGTGGTGATACCAGGCGATGGCCGTGTAGGTCGGCAGGAAGAGCGCGTAAGGCAGATCGTTGCCGCGGCGGAAGGTCAGCGTCTCGAAGTTCATCACGGTCGAGAGCAAGACGATGCCGTTGAAGGCGATGCCGTGATCGACGAGGTAGCCCGACAGGCCCGAAGCGCGCGTCGTGCCGTAAGATTCGCCGACGAGGAAGAGCGGTGAAGTCCAGCGCTCGTTCTTCGTCAGGTACAGGCGGATGAACTCGCCGACCGACTGGATGTCGCCTTGCAGGCCGAAGTAGCGCTGCGCCACTTCGAGGCGCGCGGCGCGGCTGTAGCCCGTGCCGACGGGGTCGATGAAGACGATGTCCGTGAAGTCGAGCCACGTCTGCTCGTTGTCAACCAGACGGAAAGGGGGCGCGGGCATCTGCCCGTCGGGCATCATCTCGACGCGGCGCGGGCCGAGAGCGCCCATGTGCAGCCAGACCGAAGCCGAGCCGGGGCCGCCGTTGAAAGAGAACATGAGCGGGCGATGCGCGTGGTCGTCCACGCCGTCGAGCGTGTAAGCCATGTAGAAGATGCGCGCGTCGGTTTCGCCCGCCGCGCTCCGGAGCGGCATCACGCCGGTCGTGACGGAGTAGTTGAGGGCACGACCGCCGACCGTGATCGAGTGGTGCGTCACGACGGGCGGGGAATCCGTCATCGCCGGATCGGAGGGCGTCGGCGCGGGGCGCGGGGCGCCGCCTTGATTGCCGCCCTGCGCGCCGCCTTGCTGCTGCTGCGCGCCGCCCTGCGCCTGCGCGTCGGGTCGCGCGCCTTGCTGCTGTGCGCCCTGCTGCGCGCCGCCGCCGCCGCGACGCCCCGTCTGCGGCTGCTCCTGCGCGCTCACTGCGTTCAGGGCCAAGCTCAGAATAAGTGCTGGCGCGGCGGCGAAGAGTCTGCGGAGTCTGAAGCCGTTGGGTGAATGGCTCGACATGTTCAATCGTCCTTCCTCACGAATCGGGTTGAAGTTTCAGAGCGCCATAAAAGATTCACCACAGAGGCACAGAGGACACGGAGGACGCACAGAGAGTTCTGAAACTCTGTGCCCGCTCTGTGTCCTCTGTGCCTCTGTGGTGAATGACGGTTACGTCAGGCGTAAGTCCGTTGAAATACGCTACTGCTGCTGCCCCGCCATCTGCCGGCTACCGCCGCTCAGTTCTTTGAGCAGTTCGGTGACGGCGGCTTCGAGCTGACGGTCGCGACCCGCGAGGTTATCCTCCGGCGTGTTGTCCACCATGATGTCGGGCTGCACGCCGTAGTTCTCCAGGTTCGTGTGCGCCTTGTCGTAGAGATAGACGCCCGTGCCCGGCGTGCGCACGGTCGAGCCGTCGATCAGGGAGTAACTCCCCGTGCCGATGACCGCGCCCATCGTCGGCGTGCCGATCACCTTGCCTAAGCCCAGCGCGCGGAAGCCCGCCGGGAACATCTCGGCGTTGGAAGCCGAGCGCCAGTTCTGCAAGACGACTTTGGGGCCGAAGAAGCCCGCGAGCGGTCGCGTCGTCGCTTCCGTCCCGCGCGGCTGCCAGACCTGATACTGGCGCTGAACGAGAATCGCCAACAGCTCCTGCTCGATGTTGCCGCCGCCGTTCCAGCGCTGATCGATGACCATCGCCTCCTTGTTGCGGTACTCGCGCAGCTCCTTCTCGAAGCGTCTGAGGCTCGGCGGGTCCATCGCGCGGATGTGGATGTAGCCGACGCGCCCGCCCGAGAGTTTATCCACGGTCGCGCGCCGCTCCTTGACCCAGCGCTCGTAGCGCAGCGTCGCGTAGTTGCCCATCGACGTGGGCTCGATGCGCGTGCGCCACGCGCCCTCTTCCGTCGGCTTGTCGTTGAACGTGACAGCGACCTTGCGGTTCAGACGGTAGTTCAACATCTGCCAGTACTCGTCGCCAGCTTTCACCGGCTTGCCGTCAATCGCCATCAGGTAGTCGCCGACTTTGACCTTGACCCAATCCTTGTCGGCGGGGCCGTCCTCGTAGATGTAGGTCACGCGGTAGCGACCCGCCGCGGCGTCGGGCTCAAGCTCCAGGCCGAGGTGCGCGGTCGAGGCCGCGCCCGCCTCGCGCCCGCCGCCCGGAGGCGGGGCCGCGCCAGTGTGCGACGCGTTCAGCTCGCCGATCATCTCGTTAACGATGTTGAGCAACTCCTGCCGGTCGCCGACGTAATCGACGAGCGGGCGGTATTTCGCGCGCGCCGCGTCCCAGTCGAAGCCGTGCATCTTGGGATCGTAGAAGCGGTACTTCATCGTGCGCCAGGCGTCATCAAACATCTCCGCCCACTCGGCGGGGCGATCAATTCTGACCTTGGCGACGAAGTTGATGCGGCGACGCGGCGCGCTCGCGCCGGCGCCGGAAGGTGCCGCGCTCGCCGCAGACGCGCCGGCGGGCGCGGGCGGCGGGAGCGCGACCGAATAGACGAAATCGCCCTCATGGAAGAAGAGCGTGCGGCTGTCGCGCGAGACCGAGAGGTCCGAGATGCCGCCGAAGCCGCCGAAGCCGCCGCCACCACCGGTGCCGTCGCCGCCCGGCGCGCCGCCCGCAGTGACGCGCGTCAGGCGTCTGCCGTCCTCGCCCATCGCGTAAACGACGGGGATGTTCGCGAGACCTGCGGGCTCACTCGTGACGAAGACGAGCGTGCGACCGTCGGGCGAGACCCTGTAGGAAGTGACGGGGAAAGGCATCCGCGTGAGTTGCTTCGTGCGGCGCTTCAAACCGACCCAGTCAATGTTGACGGGCTTCGGCGGCGTGCGCTGTCCGCCCGCCTGCCGGCGCGACGCCGCGTCAGGCATCGCCCCTGCGTCGCCGCCCCCGACGGGCGCGGCCTGCGCGGCTTCCGCCTCGGCGCGCTCCTCGGGGTCGTCCGGGTCACGGTCGAGTTTTTCGAGCGCGACGGAGAACAGTTGCACCGAGGGTGCGCCCGCCGCCTGACTGTTCGACGTGCTGTCGATGCGCAAGAAAAATAGTTTCCTACCGTCGGGCGCGAACAACGGCCCCTGCTCGCTGAAAGAGTCGAACGTGACCTTGCGCTCTTCGCCGCCGGTCGCAGCGACGAGGTAGATGTCGGTCGTGCGCGACACATCCGGCTTCGAGTAGGCGAGCCACTTGCCGTCGGGCGACCACGCGGGCGCGCCGATGCTGCCGTAGCGCGACGTGGTGATGTCGGTCGCCTGCTTGCTCGCGACGTTGACGACGCGCAGTTTGTCGTCGGAAGCCGTGAACGCGATCTGCGTCGAGTCGGGCGACCACGAATAGTTGTTCTTGAGCGCGTCGATGTCGGTCAGCTTCTGCGGCTCGCCCGCGCCGTCCACCGCCACGACGTAGAGTTCCTCGCGACCGCTGCGGTCGGAGACGAACGAGAGCCACTTGCCGTCGGGCGAGTACGCGACGTTGCGTTCGCGCGAGGCGGTGTCGGTGATCTGCCGGAGGTCGCCCTCTTCAACCGGCGCGGTGAAAATCTCGCCGTGGACGGACAGAGCAATGCGGCGCGAGTTGGGCGCGAGATCAAAGTCGTCAACCTGCGAGTTGAAGTCGCGCACCTCACTCAGGCTCTCTTCCGTCTCCGCGCCGATGTCGAAGTGCAGGGGCGTGACGCGCTTTGTCGCGACGTCGAGTTTCGAGATGCCGAAGTCGTGCTCGAAGACGATGGTTCTGCCGTCCGCGCTGATCGAGGGGAAGCGCACGTCGCCCTCTTTGAAGGAGGTGACGCGATCCGCCTTGCCGCCCGATTCCGAGACGCGCCAGACGTTCGTCAGGCCCTGTCCGTCGCGGTCGCTGACGAAATAGATGTAGCCGTCGCGTGCCCACATAGGCCACGAATCGAGCCCGTCGAAGTTCGTCACGTTCGTGAACTTCTTAGCATTGATGTCCTCGACCAACACGTCCGACTGGTAAGCGCCACGATAATACTTGCGCCAGTAGGTCTGCGCCTTCTGGTTGTAGGCGAGCTTCGTCCCGTCGGGCGAGTAAGAGCCGCTGACGCCCATGTCCGCGCCCGCGCTCGTGGGCATCCCGCCGTTAACGCTTACGGTGTAGAGCATCGGCATGAACTGCTCGCCGCGGTTCGACGAGAAGAGGATGCGCGTGCCGTCCGGCGTCCAGTTGAGCACGGTGTCGTCCGCCGAGTGGAAGGTCAACTGCTTGACCGTGCCGCCCGCGGACGGGATGAGATACACGTCGAGGTTGCCGTTGCGGTCAGACGAGAAGGCAATCCACTTGCCGTCGGGCGAGAAGCGCGGATAGACGTCGCGCGCTTTGTGGACAGTCAGGCGCTGGACGTTCGAGCCGTCCTCGCCCGCGACCCAGATGTCGCCGAGGTAGCTGAACGTAACGCGACCGCCCTGGTAGTGCGGGTAGCGGACGAGCCTCGCCTCGCGCCCCATAGCGACGGAGGCTGCGGCGAGCGTGGCGAAGAGCAGGAGACAGTAGATTTTTTTCATGTCAATTTCCAGAAGGGTGACGGGCGGCGGGCGCAACGCTCCCGCATGTGAAAGCGACTGCCCGTGAGCCTCGAATTGTGGAAAAGAGAGAATCGCGGCGAGCGCGATCCCGGCGGCGTCCGTGGTTTGCGTGCGCGATTGTAATTGAGTTCCGCCGCCCGCGCCAGACGGGGCGGGCAGAGGCGACGCGCGTCAAACCAACCGTTGCAAAACAGGAGACGTCCGCCGCGCGCCCTCAGTTACGGACAATTAACTTTTCCCCCGAGGCCGCGCCGGGCTTGAAACGGGCGGCGCGCGTTGTATAATGCGCGTCCACGGGCGATGCTCTCCCTCGTCTCGCCCCCGCAGTCGCCGTCGCACGAATCTGTAACCGAACGGAGTTCCCCCTTGCAGAAAACCAAACCCCGCATCCTGTTCGTGGACGACCACGAGGACACGCGCGTCGTCATTCTCACCTGGCTCAGCGTCATGGGCTACGAAGCTTTCGCCGCCGACAGCCCCGTCGAAGCCCTGAAAATGGCGCGGCAGGAAAGGTTCGATCTCTACCTCCTGGACAGCCGCTTCACCGACGCGACGGGCAAGGAGTTGTGCGAGAAGCTGCGCGAGATCGAGCCCACGACGCCCATCGTCTTCTACTCCGGCGAGACCCCGCAGCGGCTCAGAGACTCGATGGAGTGTGGCGCGCAGGGCTTCGTCATGAAGCCGGAGTTCGACGCGCTTCCCAGAGTCATCGAACAGGCGCTCAGCGCCGCGTAGCGCTTCCCGCAATCCGCATAGAGGGGCGGCGCGTGAGGCTCTCGAGCCTTACGCGCCGCCTTTCGTCATTCAGTTTTTAACGATCAACTTTTCCGGCGGCAGCATGGCGGGCATCCCGCGGTGTTGATAGCAGCGCCCGGTGCCGCGCACGCGTCGCTGGCAGGGGGTTCCCTTCTTCGTGCGCGCGCCGCAGATTGACACCACCTCGTTCGGGTCGGTCGGCAACTCTTCAGCCGCCACGCCGAGCCCTGAGCGCGTCGCGTCGCCCGCAGTTGCGCTCTCAGTCGCCCCGCTCTCGCCGCTCGCTCCATTCTTCGTGACACTATCGGAGCGCGGCGGCGCAGCCTTCGCGACGAGCGCGGGCAGTGGCAGCGCGCCGCGCTCGATGGTGAGCGGCGGCGGTGCGGGTCGCATCAAGCGCCCGGCGACGAAGCCCGCGCAGGCGAGCGCGCATGCCGCGATGAGCGGCGCGAGCCACGCGCGGCGGAAACGCGGCGCGCACGCGGGGCAGAAACGGCGCGTCGTCCACATGCGCCAACGCTCGCGCAGGATGCGCTCGCCGCAGTCGGCGCAGAAGTTCGGTTTGTACACGGCTGGGAATCTCCTCCTTCGGGTGAGGTCGCGCCGCCGCAAGTGGGGCGCGCCGCCGCAAGAGACTCTTTTGGTCTAGAAAAAATCCGACGAGAACAACTACAAAAACAACTACACGCTTCACGCTCTAAAAACGCGCGCCATTATACGCCCATGCGCACGGCGCGCGGCAACACCTTTGCCGCGCGCCGTGCCGCCGAATCGCGAGACAACATCTTGTTTCATCCGCTGGCAGGCGTTGCACACGCGGAACGCGCGTGTTATCATCGCTGTCACTCCCGAACGATTGCGAAAGCGGTCGGCTGTCAATTGTGCGTCGTCCGTTGTCAGTGGTCAGTTGCTTGTTAGCCGAGAGTTTAATCCTCTCTCGCGAGCTGATCGCTTTTGACAGTCACGTACGACTGACCACTGACGGCGGACGACTGACCAACACCCATGCGTCTGAAACTCTACTGCAACCGCTTCGGGCACTTCAAAGACGCGCTGGTCTGCTCGGTCAACTGCGCCTACCGCACGCGCTGTCGCGACTTCGCGCTCTTCTACGACGAGCACCGCGAAGGCGTGGACGCCGTCGTCGCGGACTACTACGACTCGCGCCGCGCGCCGCTCACAGAAGCGGCGACGGCGGAGCGCAAACCTTCGCGCCAGCTCCCCGTCGTCGCCGCGCCCGTGCAGCGCGTGGCGCGCGCGGTGGACATGCGCGAACTCATCCGTTTGGAGGTCAAGAGAGAGATGGCGGAAGCCGCATACCTTTGGGTTGATAAGGACGGGCGCGCGGAGCTGCTCGCACACGAAGAGATCATCCGTCGCGCCACGCGCGGACAGAAGCCGCAGACGATCTACAAAGTCTCGCAGGAGATGGAGCTGCGCTTCCAGCTCGTCCCGCGCAAACGGATCGACAAGGCGCGCGCCGCAGCCAATGTCGAGCAGGAGCGCGCCGCCGCGCGCCGCACCGCGCGC
>JBJMGS010000415.1:0-29318 GCA_045807785.1 Pyrinomonadaceae bacterium | reverse complement strand
CAGTTTTGCTTCTGATTGGTTTTCGATTTTCGGCGGCATATGAGTGTGAAACTTTAGGTTAATCTAGTTAGAGCCGTCAAGTCAGGGACACTTTCTGCGAACTATTAGCCGGCGCGTTGAAGCCAAAGAGATGCCACCACAGGATTTATTAAAAAAATATCATGTCTACCTGCAAGTGGAACGCGGCTTAGCTTCCAATTCATTGAACAGCTACGCGAGAGACCTACGGAAGCTGGAGGCCTTTGCTGTGCGACAGGGATTGGCAATCCAGTCTCTGTGTAAGCAGCACTTGATTGACTGGATCAAGCTCGAAACAGAAGGCGGGGCAGCCCCTGGATCGATCCAGAGGCGTGTCTCAGCTATTAAAGGGTTTTATAACTTTCTGCAACGCGATGGGCTTATCGAGCATAACCCGGCAGCCGATCTTTCATTCCGGCACGGATCGACAAAGATTCCACGTTTCCTGACCGAAGAGGAGGTTGAATCTCTCATTAATGTTCCAGACCTTCTATGTGTTGAAGGTCTTCGTGACCGAGCTATTTTGGATGTTTTTTACGCAACGGGCTTGAGGGTCTCAGAGCTGGTCAACTTGAAGGTGGTGGACATCGAGCTTGATCGTGCGCTTTTGCGTTGTAAGGGAAAGGGCAGCAAGCAGCGAATCGTCCCGCTCGGTCGAACTGCGGTTGGTTCGCTGGGAACCTATTTACGTGTACGTGCACAACTGCTTGATGGCAAGAAGGCAGAGCAAGTGTTTCTTCGCACCAAAGGTAGGCCTTTAACTCGGCATACTGTCTGGAGGCTACTTAAAAAATATGCACAGCAGGCGGGACTGGCTCAAGTAAACCCACACAGCCTGAGGCATAGCTTTGCCACACACCTGATCAATAGGGGGGCTGATTCCCGAACAGTCCAGATTCTGTTAGGGCACAGCGACATTTCTACGACCCAAATCTACACGCATATCTCCAACCCACATCTAGCCCAGACCATTGAGAAATTCCACCCGCGGTCTAAGAAGTAATGCCAACATACCAACAGGCAACTATAAAAGGAGAACCTACCTTGTGTCCGATAATGAATATTATGGTCATATTCTCATGGGAGATATATGAGATGACGGCTAGGCTGACATTTGGTCAACCCCTCAGCCTTTAACTAAGCCTATCTATCAGCCTGCTAAACTTGACAGCCTCAGTCTTGGCTGCTACATTACGCGGTCTTTTCTCTAACCGAATAATCTGAGGTGAAAATTGAACAGCCAGCCTAACTATCTCTTCACTTCCGAGTCCGTCACGGAAGGTCATCCAGACAAGATTGCAGATCAAATCTCCGACGCAATTCTAGACGAAGTACTCCAACAGGACGACACAGGCCGCGTCGCTTGTGAGACCCTGGTGACGACAGGTCTGATTATCCTTGCAGGAGAAATTACGACCAACGCCTTCGTCGATTACTCTCGGGTGGCACGTGAAACTGTTAGAGATATAGGTTATGTCAGGGCCAAATACGGCTTTGACTGCGACACTTGTAGCGTCCTGACAGCGATTGATCGGCAATCTAATGATATCGCCATGGGGGTTGACACGGGGGGCGCGGGTGACCAGGGCCTGATGTTCGGCTTCGCATGTCGAGAGACCCCGGAACTCATGCCTCTGCCGATCCAGATGGCGCACCACCTCTCAAAGCGTCTCTCGGAAGTGAGAAAAGACGGGTCACTCCCCTACCTCAGGCCTGATGGCAAATCTCAGGTAACCATTGAATATAAAGACGGCAGACCTTTTCGAGTCGAAGCCGTAGTTATCTCCACACAGCACGACGATCAGGTGAAAAATGAGCAGCTCCGTGCTGAAGTAATGTCTGAAGTCATTAAAAAGACGGTTCCAGAGGAGTTACTGGATAAAGAGACTAAATTCCATATCAACCCGACGGGCAGATTTGTCACGGGGGGGCCACAGGGTGATGCAGGCCTGACCGGGCGTAAAATCATCGTCGATACCTATGGCGGGTACGCGCCACACGGCGGCGGGGCTTTCTCTGGGAAAGACCCGACAAAAGTCGATCGCTCGGCGGCCTACATGGCTCGGTACATCGCAAAAAACATCGTCGCGGCGGGGCTGGCCGAGCGTTGTTTAGTCCAGTTAGCTTACGCGATCGGCGTCTCCGAGCCGGTGTCTGTGCTGATTGATACCGCCGGCACGGGCCGGATCAACGAATCCAAGCTCGCCGAAATCACGCGCAGCATCTTCGATCTGACCCCTAAAGGGATTATAAGTAGCCTTAACTTGCGCCAGCCAATTTACAGAAAGACGGCAGCTTACGGGCACTTCGGGCGTCAGGAAGATAACTTCACCTGGGAGCGCACGGATAAAGCAGACCTCTTGAGAATCGAAGCCGGAGTGTAAGGACAAGAGAGAATGGAAGGAACCAAATTAATGAGTATCAGCCACGAAGTTGAGCATGACATTAAGGATGCCGGTTTAGCCGCGGCGGGGAAAAAGCGTATCGAGTGGGCCGAACGAGAGATGCCCGTCCTGCGCTTGATCAGAGAGAAATTCTCGACCGATAAACCCCTCAGAGGAATCCGCCTCGTCGCCTGCGCACACGTAACGACGGAGACAGCAAATCTGGTTCGGACCCTCCAGGCGGGGGGCGCCGAGTCGCTCCTGATCGCCTCAAACCCCCTCTCGACGCAAGACGACGTCGCCGCCGCACTCGTCTCCGAATGGGGTGTCCCGGTTTACGCCATCAAGGGCGAATCGACCGAGACCTACAATCGGCACGTCCGTCTCGCGCTCGATTTCCAGCCCCAAATTATCATCGATGATGGTTCGGACGTGGTGGCGACGTTGATTAAAGAGCGCCAGGAACTACTCCCGAATCTCCTGGGCTCGACCGAAGAGACGACGACAGGGATCGTGCGCCTCCAGGCGATGGAGCAGTCCGGCGTGCTCACCTTCCCTGCCATGGCGGTCAATAACGCACAGACCAAGCACTTTTTTGACAATCGCTACGGGACAGGTCAGTCCACGCTCGACGGCATCATCAGGGCCACGAATGTACTCCTGGCCGGCAGAAACGTGGTTGTGCTCGGTTATGGCTGGTGCGGGAAAGGCGTGGCGATGCGTGCGCGCGGCATGGGCGCCAACGTCATCGTCACCGAAGTGGACCCGATCAAGGGCGTCGAGGCGATCATGGACGGATTCAGATTGCTCCCGATCGCCAAGGCCGCACCTCTGGGTGATATCTTCGTGACCGTGACCGGCAACCGGCATGTGATTGACGGGCAACATTTCGCGTCGATGAAAAACGGGGCGATTGTCTGTAACAGCGGGCATTTCGATCTCGAGCTGAATTTAGACGCCTTGCGTGGGATGTCACAGGAGCCGGTGAATTTACGACCCTTCGTCGAGGAGTACCAGATTCGCGAGACCGGGAAACGCGTCATCGTTCTGGCGGAGGGGCGTCTCATCAACCTGGCGGCGGCTGAAGGTCACCCGGCTTCCGTGATGGACATGAGCTTTGCCAATCAGGCACTGTCTGTCGAATTTCTGGTGAAAAATCAGGGCACGCTGTCGCCCGGCGTGCATACACTCCCGCAAGAGGTGGACACCGAAATTGCCAACCTGAAGCTCCGCTCCCTAGGTCTCGAGCTGGATTCACTCACGCCCGAACAACTCGAATATTTATCCAGCTGGGAGACGGGGACATAGAGACTGGATGGGTTAGTCCGCTCAGCGTGATTCCTCGCCGCCTCTGGTGAAGTGCCCTACGTGCGTGCTCTGGAAAAGAAGTAGACGCCGAGTAGCATGAAGAAGAGGGGCGCGACCGAAACGGCGACAAAGGGTTGAATCAGCCCGTGCATACCCAACTGTGCGAACAGGCTCATGCCCAGCCAGTAAGTCAGGCCGATGACGACGGCGAACATCAGGGGCCGCACCGCCGATTTGCGTCCGAAGGCGAGGGCGAGCGGCAACGCGTTGAGCCACATGATGAGCGGGCTGAGCGGTTCGACCTGCCGCCTCCAGAAAGTGACGGCGAAGCTCAGGAATTGCTGGGAGGTGCGATCCCGCCCTCCTAAACTGATTAAGAACATGCTTAACGTATAAGTGTCGTAATCAGTAGGCGGTTTAAGCTGTGGCTTAAACTCCGCGAAAGGTACGTTGTCATTCGTGAGGCTCGGGGTGGTCGTTGCCTTGACGCCCTGCGCCGGTCGATCTAGATCGGCTAGCCGGCGTGCCCTCTCGATCGTGATCCCGCCCCCGGGGCTCTGCCGGGCAATTTCCCCGCGTACTAACTCCGTCAGGTGGACTCCTTCACCGTCAAATCTGTAGACCACCGGCTCATTTAAAACCCTGCCGTCTTCGCCAAATTTATACGAATAGAGTTCCTGTTCGGAGGCTGCCAGCCAGTGGAAACCGGCTGGGGCGTCCGCGCTCACGACACCGCCCCGGATGCGTATGCGTAGCGCTTCCTGCCTGACGTTGGCGGCGGGCAAGACCTTTTCCTGAATCAACCAGACTGCCCCACAGACACAGAGGGCGAAACTGAGTGAGGGTAAAGACAGGCGGTAGAGACTCTGCCCGCTCGCCCACCAGGAAACTGCTTCGCTCCGGCGCGCCATCAACGCGTAGGTAATTAAAACCGTGAGCAACGTCGCGATGGGGACGGTGCCGGTCAGTGCGAACGGAATCAGGTAGAACAGATAGGGCGGGATCAGCTTCGCCTGCGAGCCGTTCGCCGCGACGAAGCGCAGCATTTCGAAGAACGTAAAAATGAGGAAGACCGCCACCAGACTGCTGAGAGACAAGACGAAGTTGGCGATCAGAGAGGTCAGCACGGAGCGATCCAGTAACCCTAGTAAGGACAGGCGATTTCTCCTAGGTTCTGTGCCACCCACACCCCTCTGTGTTGCCGCACTCCCCCTCCCTCTGAAGGTGAAGCCGAATCTCAGACCCCGCTCGCGATTAAGTGAGATCAAGATCAGCCCGATGATGCCGGCCGCGGTGCTCGCCAACCATGCCCCGACGACCGGGGAACTTAGCCCGGCCCTGACTAAATAGTCCCCACCGAGCAGGAGGAGATAGTAGAACACCATGCAGACCAGCGCGTAACTGGCACCCGAGGCGCGTCCGCCGCGTTTCGCGCGGGCGCCTAAGCCGATGCCGAGCAGGACAAACGGCAGGGGTGTGATGGCTAACGCGAGCCTTTTGTGGAGGCTGTAGCGGGCCGTGCGTCTCTGACTCTCCGAGCCTTCTCGAGAGCTCTTCAACAGGCTGCCCCAGCCCATCTCCTCATAATCTACGGCACGTCCCACCTGATTTAAGAGGGCGGCGCGCCCGTTGTTGAGGCGTAGGCGGAATTGCTCGGACCTCTCCGTCAACACCTTCCGCACTCCACTGTCAGAGAGATGTCCCTCTGACTGGATCGTCGTCACGAGGGCATCGTTTAAGACTAATTCCGTCTGGTCACCAGACGTGTCGAGGCGACCGGTGCGGGCCGTTACCAGGCGCAGATCGCCGCCCGGGTCTGCCCAGTGGATGAAGACTCTCCCCCACTCGCCTCTCTCTTCGTCGCCGTCACGGATGTAGATCACCTTGCCGGGCATTTGCGTGTTGAAAACCCCTGGCTGGACGGGGGATTCGAGCCGTTCGGCGGCGGCGTCAAGCAGGAGTTGCCGCATCTCGCGTGAGCTGGCAGGGGCGACCCAGAAGGCGTCGTAGAACGTCACGCCGGAAAGTAAAACGCCTGCGACGAGCAGAGGCATCGCCAACTTCCGACGGCTCAAACCGGCTGCCTGGAGGGCGACTAACTCGCTGTCACTGCCCATGCGCGCGAAACCCGTGGCGGTGCCCATAAGCACTGCCATGGGTAGCGAAAAAAGGATGATCCCCGGAACCACTCCCAGCGCGACCTCTAGGGAAAGCGCCAGGGGGGCGCGCGCGGCGCTCAGTTCCTCCGTGAACCTTCCGGACTGCTGGGCCAGGATGGTGGCGGTCAAGATGAGGAAGGCTAGGGCGAAATAGGGCGCGACGGAGTTGACGACGTACCGTCCGATTAAAAATTTACGTAGGCGCATCCGATGCATGGCGGGGTGGTAAGTTCCCGGAGCCTGTTGGCGGACTAAGACGCTAACTGTCCGGGGCGGAATTTGGGCTCGCGTTCCAGCGCGCGGGTGATCAGGATGCGCACCAGGTTCCCGAGTTCCGCGTCAACGCCGTCAGCGCCGTGCGCCCTCGTCTGTTGAGTCCAATCCTCTGGCCGGCTCTTCAGGGCGACCTTTAACTCGCGTGTGACGAGATCGGAGACGGGAAGCCCCTGCCCGTCGGAACATCTCTTGCATTTAAGAACATTGTGGTAATCGAGCAGTCCGCCGCCCGCCTCACCCGAGAGCATCTGTTTGCAACTCGCACAGTGACTCAACTCGGGCAGAAATCCCGCGATCTTGAGCGTCCAAATCTCACAGTACCGTGCGATGCGTTTGACTTCAGCGGGTGTCTCTCGGAGAGCCTGAAGGCAGGCCCGCAACAGCCTGTAAAATCTCTCGTCGGGCGCGCGCAGTGGGGCAAACTCGATGATCAGGCCGGCTAGATATTCGAGCGTGATAAATATCTTGTCGTCGCGCGTGAGATCGAAATACGACTCGACGATCTCTGTCTGCGTGAAAGTGACGAGTTCCCGTGCTTCCTTCTCGAAAAATGTCAGGTGGATTAGCGTGAAGGGTTCGAGGCTGGCTCCGAACTTGCTCTTCAGACGCAGGGCGCCGCGCGCCACGCCTCGGACAACCCCTTCTCTACGCGTCAGGACGACGACTATCTTGTCAGCTTCGCCGAGGCGCAGATTACGAAGGATCAACGCCTCAGTCTCAACGAGCCCCATTCCCTGTTCTTTCTCTATGCCGATCCAGATGTTTGGCAGAAGCGTAGGGTTTGTTAAATTCGTTATCGGACGCTGCTAGAAGGGCAGCCAGTAGAGGAGCCAAGCGAGGAGCAGTCCGATGAGGATGAATTCGCCGAATATCTTCAGCCCGTACAAGAGGCTCTCGCGCCGGCCCTCCCGTCCGATGACGCCGAACGTGGTGGCGACGAAGGCTGCGAATGCGACCATCACCAAGAAGTGCCTCAAGACTTCCTCCCCACGGCAATGTCGAAGGAGTCGAGCGCTGCCAGAAAATTGAGCAGCCCGGCGATCATCAGGAAAATATTCCCGTACTCGGCGGTCGCCCTCTGCGCCTGCTCGACGACGCCAATCCCCTTCCACAGGCAAAAGAAGTAAGTTAACCCCGCCCCCAGATCGCAGAACCCATAGACGTAAGCCAGGAGACCTATGTCTGCACTCTGCTGTGAATTGAAGAGGTGACCGCCCATGCTGAGTCCGATGAAGAGCATGGCGAACACGGCCCCGCCAACAATAACAGCGCGGACGATCCGCCCCTTGAGTAGATAGCCGACCCCCGGCACAGCCCAGCCCAGTAAGCCGACTGCGAAAGCGCCTGGGAGGCTCTGTCTGCCTGGATTATCTGCGCTCAACTAAGACTCTCCTTCAGCTTGTCTTCGAACAAATCATCCGCGTCACCTCTAGTGCGATAATACCCTCCGACGGCACACGCACTGCACACGGCCACGCCATCCCCCGTGTAAGATTCCCTGCAATCATTAACCCCTTCCCCACATTCGGCACAGGTCACACGGCTTTTCGGACGCCCAGGCAGGTCGCTCTGCTTGAGTTCGACGGCCACGGCTTCAACCTTGAACAAGTCTTTATCGGACGCGGAGGTATACGCCTGCATCTGCCGCTCTTTCTTGCTTGGGATGTGCGAAAACCTCTGGTCGGCGAGAGCCCTCGAGCTTTCCAACGCGACGATCCTAAAGGCTCTCTCGCTCTCTACATTCAAGAAGGTCGCCGCGACTTTACCATAGTCCACGAACTTGAGACTCCTCCGCCCGAGCCTCACGCCCGTCGCCGCGCTAATGGCATCCGTCATACATCTATCTATCTCGACCCACACGACGAGCTTCTTCCGATCCAGCCCTTTCGGATCGTCAATCCCCGTCAGGCGGCAGCCCAGCAGGGCCATGCGTGCGCCGAGCACCTGCCCCGGACAAATATGCCCGTGCAGCGCCTCACATTCGACCAAAAGCTCTCTCAGAGTCGGCAACATTCCGTTGGTTATTCTAAAACCTTAAGAGTCGGCGCGACGACGAAACTAAGAACTCACTTTAATAGAGATACTCGAACATTCTCACCGATTCTAAGCCGGTTCTAATATGATAAGAACTGCTGCCTGAGCTTACCGAAAGCCGCAGCTTCTTGCCTGCACCAAGCCTGTATCTCATCCAGTGTCTGACCAGCCTCTATCGCCCGACGCAATTTGTCAGACCCAGCGATCACGTCGAAAGGGTTCTGATCGTAGACATATTCGTAGGGTGGCTCCTTCCAGCGGAAGGAATCCGGGTAAAGCTCATGGATTACTTTAACGATTGCGATCCCGCTGATGAAAGGCTCAAAGCTTTGCCGATCCAGCACGTGAAGCTGCACCCCGCCGCACGTCTGCCCTGCGTGCTTCTGGAACGTCGGCTGGAAGTGGCAGGCGCGGTAATAAACGCCCGGCAGCTCCAGAGAGTTAAGACGGCGCGCCAACTCCGCCGCTTCGACATACGGCGCGCCGACCAGCTCAAAAGGCTTTGTCGTCCCGCGCCCCTCCGAGACCTGCGTCCCTTCCAAGTGGACGGTTCCGGGGAAGACCCCTGCCGCCTCGACCGTCGGCATGTTCGGCGAAGGCAGCACCCAAGGCGCGTCTGTCTCGTCCTGCCACAGCTCGCGCGACCAGCCGTCCAAGAGAGACAACTCCAGCTCGCAGTCGATGCCCCACTCGTCTCGAAACATGCGCGCCAGCTCGCAGACCGTCATGCCGTGGCGCGTGGGGAGCGGAAACTGCCCGACGAAAGAGGCGAACTCCGGCTCGAGGACGTTCCCCGCCACCGCCACGCCGCCAATGGGGTTGGGTCTGTCGCAGACGATCACTCTCTTGCCGTATTTGCGCGCGGCGCGCATACAGTTCGCCAGCGTATAGACGAAAGTGTAGATGCGACAGCCGACGTCCTGTAGATCGAAGACCAGCACGTCCACGTCCTGCAACATCTCCTCCGTCGGCTCACGCGTCTCGCTGTAGAGCGAGTAAGTCGGCACTCCCGTCTCCACGTCAAACGCATGCGGCGTCTCGACCATGTTGTCCTGTAAGTCGCCTCGTATGCCGTGCTGTGGGCCAAACAGCGCCGTCAACTTCCAGTTCTGGTTCGCCCAGAAGAGATCTGCGACGTGCCTGTAGTCGTGATCGACCGACGCCTGGTTGCACACCAGACCGACGCGCGCGCCCGCCAGCGTGCGCTTCCCTTCCCGCAACAGGCGCTCGACGCCCAACTCGACTTTTCTCTTTCCGCCCATGAATTCTTTGCCCGACGCTTCGAGTATTTTATGAACCGGCTCAATCGCAGAGCACAGAGCCGCCGTTGACGCTTAAGACCGCGCCCGTCATGTGGCGCGACCAGTCACTGCACAGGAAAAGGATCGGCAGCGCGATGTCGTCAGGCGACGCGACACGCCCGAGCGGGATCTTCCCCACAGCCTCTCGCCGGCGACCCTCTTCGGCTAAATACTCTGCCGTCATCTCCGTCTCAACCCAGCCCGGCGCGACCGCGTTGACCGTCACGCCGTGCGGGGCAAGTTCGACCGCGAGCGATTTGACGAAAGCGATCTGGCCGCCTTTGGACGCGGCGTAGTTCGCGTAATTCGCTTCGCCCCTCTGCCCCGCCGTTGAGCTGACGACGATGATACGCCCGTCCCTCCGCTCCTTCAAAAATGGAATCGCAGCTCGGCAGATCGTCCAGGTCCCACGCAGGTTGATGTCGAACGTCCGATCCCAGACCTCTTCCGCCAGAGTCTCGACCGGAGCGCCTTCCCACACACCCGCGTTGCAAATCACAAAATCGACGCGCCCGAACACGTCCGCCGCGCGAGACACTACCTGCTCTGCCTCTCCGACCTTCGACACATTGCCGCGGACGCACAGCGCGCGTGCGCCCGCCTCTTCAACTTCCCGCGCGGTTTCGGCTGCGCCTGCCTCATCCCGCAGGTAATTGATCGCCACTTGCACGCCCGCCTGCGCCAGACGCTTCGCCGTCGCCCGCCCGATCCCCTTCGACCCGCCCGTGATTAAGGCCACGCGCCCGCTCAGATTTAGACTCGCTTCGAACATCTCCAGGTAATTACTGTCTGCCCTTACCCGTTTCAAAACATTTGTCATTTGGGGAAAGAGCAAACGCTCTGGCGTTATCGGACGCGAACCTCTGTCTGTGAAATTGATTCTGCCTGTGACTTTGATCCGGGGTTTTAATTACTCAAGCGCTGACTAATTCCTGCTCGCGGCGCCTCTGTGCAAAACGCTCCGCGGCAGAGTTGAAGGCGGAAAAGAGGTTCGACGAGAGCCTGTCGTCGCTCCAATCGATCTCCGGGTGCCACTGCACGCCGACCGCCCAGCGATCCCCTCGCGTGTCCTCGATCCCTTCGACGAGACCGTCGGACGTCCAGGCCGTCGCGCGCAGGTTCGTCCCCACCGTCTCAACCGCCTGATGGTGATGGCTGTTGACGAGAGACGACTCGGAGTCCGCCAACTCCGCTAACAGACTGCCCGCCAGCAAGCGTATGCCGTGCGAGCGCCGACCGCGCGGGGCGCCCTGCTCGTGTTTGATCGCTGCGGGCAATTGACTCTGGATGTCCTGTATGAGCGTGCCGCCGCGCTCGACGTTCCAAATCTGCATCCCGAAGCAGATCGCCAACAGAGGCATCTTGCGCCGCTCGACCTCCGCCAGCACGAGCGCGTCCGTCTCGTCGCGCAAAGGATGCACTGTGCCTAAACCCGGCAGAGGGTCTCTCCCGTAGCGCGCCGGCTCGACGTCCGAGGCGCTGCCCGGCAGCAGCACTCCGTCGAGCCTCTCCATCACGGCGCCCACGTACTCCGCGCGCGGGATGAGCGACAGGTGCACGGGCGCACCGCCCGCCGCTTCGACCGCCTCGCCATACGCGCGCGCCAGATAGAAACGCTCAGTCTCCAGTTCGTGGCGCAGCGTGATTCCGATCAGAGGTCTCGAATTATTCATCACACCTTCCGTGGCGCGCATGTTTCGTCACTGACTCATTTTCCGCACCGCTTCAAAGCGCGCCTCGCCGTCCATCATACAGCAATTTTTCTGACGCGCCGACCAGACACCTGACCCGCGACGCTGACGCTCTGCGCGCGCGTCGTCTCGCGCCGACACCGCGCTTGACTTCTCTTCAAACCACTTCCTATAGTTCTGTGCCTAAGCCGATGAGTAAAAAACAGACAGCTGTGCGTATGCGCAGCACCACCGTCCTGCTCGTGCGCCGCGGCGCCGGCGTCGCCATGGCCGGCGACGGGCAGGTAACGCTCGGTGACACCGTCATGAAGAGTGCCGCGCGCAAGGTGCGCCGCCTTTATAACGACCGCATCCTCGCGGGCTTCGCCGGCGCGAGCGCCGACGCCTTCTCTCTGCTCACGCGCTTCGAGGGTAAGCTCGAGCAGTACCACGGGAACCTCGAGCGCGCCGCCATCGAACTCAGCAAGGACTGGCGCACGGACAAAGTCCTGCGCCACCTTGAAGCGCTGCTCATCGTCGCCGACGAGAAAAGCTCTTTCCTCCTCTCCGGCAACGGCGACGTCATCGCCCCGGACGAGGCGGACGGCGCGCTCGCCATCGGATCGGGTGGAGCCTACGCGCTCGCTGCTGCTCGCGCACTTCTCAAAAACACAGAGATGAGCGCCAGCGAGATCGCCCACGAGGGACTGCGGATCGCCGCAGACATCTGCATCTACTCGAACCAGAACATCATGGTCGAAGAATTGAAGAGCGCGGGTTAGGTGTCAGGGAACGTGAGTCTGAGAAATAAAAGCTTCCCCCTGATCCCCGACACCCGACACCCGACACCCGTCACCTGCTTTATGGTTATTTACCTCTCAGGCGAAGTTGATGAAGAGGCGCGGCTCGACGAGCTGACGCCGCGCCAGATCGTGGCCGAACTCGACAAGCACGTCGTCGGTCAGCACGCCGCCAAGCGCGCCGTCGCCATCGCTTTGCGCAATCGCGTCCGCCGGCAGAAGTTGCCGGCAGACATGGCCGCCGACGTGATGCCGAAGAACATCATCATGATCGGCTCGACCGGCGTCGGCAAGACGGAGATCGCGCGCCGTCTAGCGCGCATGTCGAACTCGCCCTTCCTCAAAGTCGAAGCCTCCAAGTTCACGGAGGTCGGCTACGTCGGGCGCGACGTCGAGAGCATGATCCGAGACCTCTCCGAGATCGCCGTCGAGATGGTGCGCGCCGAAAAGATCGACGAGGTCGCCGACAAAGCTGAGCAGAACGCCGAAGAGCGCATCCTCGATCTGCTGCTGCCGCCGCGTCAGTCGTCCACCTACTTCAACTTCGACGCCGAAGAGGACACCGCCGCGCTCGACCCCGCCAACGCACAGTCCGCCTCTGCCCGCGACGATCAGACGCAGCGCACGCGCGAGAAGCTGCGCGAGCAGTTGCGCGCAGGCAAGCTCGACAACCGCCTCGTCGAGATGGAGGTGCGCGACCGCGGCTACCCGACCATCGAAGTCTCCGGCCCGCAGGGCGTCGAAGAGATGGGCATCAACATGAAGGACATGCTCGGCAACCTCTTTCAGGGGAAGACCAAGCGTCGGCGGATGCTCGTCTCAGAGGCTCTGGAGTATTTGCTGCAAGAGGAGGAGGAGCGACTCATCGACATGGACACGGTGGCGCGCGCGGCCATCGAGCGCGTCGAGTCCGCCGGCATCATCTTCCTCGACGAGATCGACAAGATCGCCGGACGCGAGTCGGGCGGCGGCGGGCCAGACGTCTCGCGTGAGGGCGTGCAGCGCGACATCCTGCCCATCGTCGAAGGCACGACCGTCAACACGCGCTACGGCATGATCCGCACCGACCACATCCTCTTCATCGCGGCGGGCGCGTTCCACGTCTCGAAGCCTTCCGACCTGATCCCGGAGCTGCAAGGCCGCTTCCCCATCCGCGTCGAGTTGGAGTCGCTGACCATCGAAGACTTTAAGCGCATCCTGACCGAGCCGAAGAACTCGCTCATCAAGCAGTATCGCGCGCTTCTCGAAACCGAAGGCGTCGATCTGGATTTTACCGACGATGCCATCAGCGCCATCGCGGAGTTCGCCGGGCGCGTCAACGAGACCACGGAAAACATCGGCGCGCGCCGCCTGCACACCATCATGGAGAAAGTTCTGGACGAGATCAGCTTCGAAGGGCCAGACCTCGAGCCGAAGCGCCAACTGCTCGACGCGGCTTACGTCAACCACGTGCTCGCCGAAGTGGTCAAGGATCAAGACCTCAGCCGCTACATCCTATGAATCAGTTAAAGGGAAAAAGTAGAAAGGCAAAAATCAAAGGCGTGCGGCGCAAACGGTTCTTACTTTTTGCCTTTTGCCTTTTTACTTTCGCCTTCATGACCGCGTGCGGTAAGCGCCGACCACCTCTGCCACCGACCGAGAGCGTGCCGCAGCGCACGGAGCTGTTGTCGGGCGTGCAGCGCGGCAATCAAGTCATCCTGAGCTGGCCCGCGCCGCGCCGCAACGCGCCGGACGCGAGCGCACAGAGCATTCGCCGCGTGGACGTCTATCGCGTCGCCGAGCGCGCGGGCGATCCGCTCCCGCTCACCGAAGAGGAGTTCGCCTCGCGCGCCACGCTCATCGGCTCGGTCCCTTACGAGGAGATTCGTCAGGCCACCGCCACGCTCTCCTACAGAGACGTGCTCACGCTGACCGAGCCCGTGCGCCTGCGCTACTCTGTGCGCTACGTCAACGCCTCCGGGCAGCGCGCGGCCTTCTCGAACTTCCTCCTCATCGAGCCCGCCTCGACCGTCAGCCAGCCACCGACGCTCGTCGAAGCGAACAACAGTTCCGAGAGCACGATCAGAGTCCGCTGGCAGGCGCCGCCCGCGAATGTTGACGGCTCGACGCCCGTCAACCTGCTCGGCTACAACCTCTACCGCACGGATCGTTCGCAGACTGAAGCCTCGCAGACGCCGCTCAACTCCGACCCGCTCACCAAGACCGAATTCAACGATCAGTCCTTCAAGTTCGGCGAAGAGTATTCCTACCTCGTCCGCGCCGTCTCGCTCGGCACGAACGGCGCGCAGGTCGAGAGTCTCAACTCCAACACCGCCACCGTCACGCCGCTCGACACGTTCGCGCCGTCCCCCCCGCAGCAGTTGAGCATCACTGCTAGCCCGCAGCGCATCTCCATGTTCTTCGTGGCGAACCCGGAGCGCGACGTGGTCGGTTACAACATCTTCCGCTCGACCGATCCGACGCTCGCGAAAGGTCTGTGGCGCAAGCTCACGCGCACGCCGACCGACCGCACGACCTACAACGACGAAGCCGTCGAGCCGGGCGTCACGTACTATTACTACGTCACCGCCGTCGATGCGGCGGGCAACACGAGCCTGCCGTCTGAAGTCGTCTCTCAACAACTGCTGAAGAACCCATGAGAATCTGCCGCTTCATCAACACGGATTCGACCGAGCCGCGCTACGGGCTGATTGACGGCGGCGCGATCTTCCCCGTCGCTGCGGGCGACGTTTTCGCGCGCAAATTCGAGCCGCGCGACGCGAACGAGCGCGTCCCGCTCGACGAAGCGCGTCTCGTCGCCCCCGTCATGCCCTCGAAGATCGTCTGCGTCGGGCGCAACTACCGCGAGCACGCCGCCGAACTCGGCAACGAGATGCCCGCAGAGCCCCTGCTCTTCCTCAAAGCCCCTTCATCGCTCATCGGCCACGCGGACGCGATCACGCTCACGCCCTTCTCCCAGCAGGTCGAGCACGAGGGCGAACTCGCCGTCGTTATCGGACGCCGGGCGCGGGACCTCAGCGACGACGAGAATCCGCTCGACTACGTGCTCGGCTACACCTGCGCCAACGATGTGACGGCGCGCGATCTCCAACGCCGCGACGTGCAGTTCACCCGCGCCAAGTCCTTCGACACCTTCTGCCCCGTCGGCCCCTACGTCGTGACGGATGTCGATCCGCTCGACCTGCAAGTCGAGACGCGCGTCAACGGAGAGGTGCGCCAGCGCGGGCGCACGAGTCAGATGGCTTTCTCCGTCCCCTTCCTCGTCCGCTACGTCTCGCGCATGATGACCCTGGAAGCGGGCGACTTGATCTCGACCGGCACGCCTGCCGGCGTCGGCCCCTTGTGCGAAGGCGACACTTGTGAGGTCGAGGTCGAAGGCATCGGCACGCTCCGCAACCCCGTGCGCGCGCCGCGCGTCTGAGTCTGCGAGCACCCTTGTGTGACTAACAATATTTCCAGCGAAGAGGAGATGACATGAAATTCTTTATCGACACGGCGAGCCTCAATGAGATTCGCGAGGCTTCCGACATGGGGCTCGTTGACGGTGTGACGACCAACCCTTCGCTCGTCGCCAAAGAGGGCAACGTCGATTTCAAATCCCACATCGCCGCGATCTGCGAGATCGTCAAAGGCCCCGTCTCGGCGGAGGTGACGAGCCTCGACTTCGACGGCATGATGCGTGAGGGGCGTGAGTACGCCAAGATCGCGCCGAACGTCGTCGTCAAGTGCCCGCTCACGACCGACGGCCTGAAGGCGACGCGTGCGCTCACGGACGAAGGCACGGGCGTCAACGTCACGCTCTGCTTCTCGCCCGCGCAGGCCATTCTCGCGGCCAAGGCGGGGGCCGCTTTCATCAGCCCCTTCGTCGGTCGCCTCGACGACATCGCGACGGACGGGATGCAGCTCATCAGCGAGATCGTCGAAATCTATGCCAACTATGACTGGCCGACCGAAGTGCTCGTCGCCAGCATCCGTCACCCGATGCACGTCGTCGAGGCGGCACGGCTCGGCGCGCACGTCGGCACGATGCCCTTCAAGGTCATGCAGCAGCTCGTCAAGCACCCGCTCACAGACAAGGGGCTCGAACAGTTTCTCGCCGACTGGAAGAAGAGCGGTCGCGCGTAAGGCACGTACCGACGACGAACGTGCCGACGACGAACGCGCAGCCCGGCCCGCACGCTCACGCGCCCGCGCGCACTCCAGCGCGTGAGTCGGTCGCGCGCGAGCGCGTCGTCGAAGCCGCCGGTGTGACGAAATTCTACGGCGCGCGCGAGGCCGTCGCGGGGCTCGACTTCCACGTCCGGCGCGGCGAGGCTTTCGGCCTGCTCGGCCCGAACGGCGCGGGCAAGTCCACGACGATGCGCATGGTCGCCTGCCGCGCGCCGCTCACCTCCGGCTCGCTCGCCGTCGAAGGCTTCGACGTGCGACGCGACGCGCGACGCATCCGCTCGCTCATCGGCGTCGTTCCGCAGGACAACAACCTCGACCCGGACTTGAGCGTGCGCCGCAACCTGCTCGCCTACGCGCGCTACTTCCGCCTGCCCACCGAGCGCGCCCAGCGTCGCACAGACGAACTGCTCGACTTCATCGGCCTGCGCGCCCGTGACACGGGACGCGACGAAGAGCTGTCGGGCGGCATGAATCGTCGCCTCATGATCGCGCGCGCGCTCCTTCATGAGCCGCGCCTGCTCGTGCTGGACGAGCCGACGACGGGGCTCGACCCGCAGGTGCGGCAGGAAATCTGGCAGCGGCTCGAAGGCCTGCGGCGCGAGACGGGGCTCACGATCCTCATCTCGACACACTACATGGACGAAGCCGAGCGGCTCTGCGACCGCCTGCTCGTCATCGACCGCGGGCGCATCGTCGCCGAAGGCTCCCCGCGCTCACTCGTCGAGTCGCACTTCGCCGCCTACGCACTCGAAGTCCGCGACGTCGCCGATCTCTCTCTCGCCGCCGTTGAAACAGACGCGGAGGTGCGCGCCGTTGAACGCGCGGGCGCACACCTCTATTTCGCGCCCGCGCCGGAGTTGCTGACGCCACTCATGAAACGTTACGCGGGCCGCCGCACGATCCTGCGTCCCGCGAACCTCGAAGACGTATTTTTAGAACTCGTCGGCGAGTCAAACGAAGACCGCGAAGACGCCCCTGCTTAAAAGTTTTACTCCGCGCCTTTGCGCCTCCAGCGTGAGAACGGATTTTCACGCTGGAGGCGCAAAGGCGCGAAACGAGAGATGACTTGTTTGATGGATGAAGAGACACTCATCGTTCGCTCGTTGAAGTATGACGGCAGCGTCCATCGCGAGTGGCGCGCGCATCTGGTCGAGCAGGCCGGGTCGCTCGTCGTCGTCGAGGGCGTCTTCGAGTCCGAGATCAGGCACCCGCTGCTCGGCGTCGTGGCGAGGGGTACGCTGAGCCGTGAATATTACTGGACGGATCGCTGGTACAGCGTCTTCCGCTTCCGCGAGCCGTCGGGCGAGTTGCGTAACTACTACTGCAACGTCAACCGCCCCGCCGCCCTGGACGGGCGCGTCTTAACCTTCGTCGATCTCGATATAGACGTTCTCGTCGCGCCCGATTTTTCCTATCGCGTGCTCGACGAGGACGAGTTCGCCGCGCACTCCGTGCGTTACGAATATCCACCAGAGGTGCGCGAGCGCGTCCCGCGCGCCCTCTCTGAGTTGATCGCGCTCATCGAATCGCGCCAGTTCCCTTTCGACGAGCGGGGCGCGGGTGAATCCCTGTGACGGCGTTTGCGCGTGTGAATCTGCGGGACGTGCGCGCGGTGTGGCTGCGCCACTTCGAGGTCTACCTGCGCCTCTGGAAGATGGAATTGGCCGCGCCGCTCGTCGAGCCGGTCTTCATGATCTTCGCCTTCGGCTGGGGCATCGGCGCGCTCATCACCTCGCAAGTGGCGGGCGTGCCATATCTGACGTTCGCAGGCGCCGGCGTGCTCGGCTTCGCCGTCACCTCGCGGGCGATGTTCGAGACGGCTTACGGCTCATACTTCCGCATGGTCTATCAGGCGACTTTCGACGCCATCCTCGCCACGCCGGTCGAGCCGGAGTCTCTGGCCTTCGCCGAAATCTGCTGGGCTGTGACCAAGGCGCTCATCGACGCAGCAATCATCCTCTGCGTCCTCGCGCTCTTTGGCGCGACCAGCACGCCGCTCGCGCTCCTCGCGCCGCTCCCACTGCTCGCAGGCAGTTTCCTCATCGCCGCGCTGACGCTGACCTTCACCGCGCACGTCCACGACATAGACTCTTACAACCTTTATAACGCGCTCTTCTTCTCGCTCGTCTTCCTCTGCGGCGTCTGGTTCCCGCTCGAAGTGCTCCCGCGCGGGCTCCGCATCGTCGCGTGGGCAATTCCCCTGACGAGCGCCGTCGATCTGACGCGCGCCTTCCTCGTCGGTCGGCTCGAACTGCGCCACCTCTGGGAGACGCTCTACCTGATCTGTGCCGGCCTCGCTTCAGCCGAATGGTCTATGCGCGCACTCAGACGGCGGATGGTCGTGTGAGCGGAGAATGCAGAATACAGAATGCAGAAGTCAGAAGAGTGGAAGCGGAGACTTCGAGTCTCTTGTCTCTCAGCCGCGTCGTCGCAATTCCGCATTCTGACTTCTGCATTCCGACTTCTGTATTCTGTATTCTGAATCTATAATTCCTGCACCTTATGGCGACCACAAAACCACAGACTGAAAAGCACGCGACGAAACTCGAACGACTGCGCGAGCGCGAGCGGGGCGCGCTCTCCGGCGGCGGCGCGGCACGCGTCGAGAAGCAGCACGCGGCGGGCAAGCTGACGGCGCGCGAGCGCGTCGAGTTCCTGCTCGACGAGGGCACGTTCGAAGAGTTTGACAAGTTCGTCCAGCACCGCACGACCGACTTCGGGCTCGCCGGGCAGAAGTACCCCGGCGACGGCGTCGTCACGGGCCACGGGCGCGTGGACGGTCGGCGCGTCTTCGTCTTCGCACAGGACTTCACCGTCTTCGGCGGCTCGCTCTCCGAGACGCACGCGGAAAAAGTCTGCAAGGTGATGGACCTGGCGATGAAGGTCGGCGCGCCCGTCGTCGGCTTGAACGATTCCGGCGGCGCGAGGATTCAGGAAGGCGTCCTCAGTCTCGGCGGCTACGCCGACATCTTCTTACGCAACACGCTTGCCTCCGGCGTCGTCCCGCAGATCAGCTGCATCATGGGGCCTTGCGCGGGCGGCGCCGTCTATAGTCCCGCCATCACGGACTTCAACGTGATGGTGCGCGGCACCTCCTACATGTTCATCACGGGGCCGGACGTGATTCGCTCCGTCACGCACGAAGAAGTATCGAAGGAAGAGCTCGGCGGCGCGGACACGCACAACCGCACGTCCGGCGTCGCGCACTTCGAGGCGGACGACGACCGCCACGCGCTGCGCCTGACGCGCGAGCTGCTCTCCTTCATCCCTTCGAACAACATGGAGGAAGCGCCGCGCGTCGCGACTGACGATCCGGTAGATCGCGCCGACGAGCGTCTGAACTCAATCATCCCCGAAGCGTCCAACCAGCCCTACGACATCCGCGACGTGCTGCACGCCTGTATCGACGAAGGGTATTTTTTTGAAGTCCACGCGCTGTACGCACCGAACATCGTCGTCGGCTTCGCGCGCCTCGGGGGCAGGAGCGTCGGCATCGTCGCCAACCAGCCAGCATATCTGGCAGGCGTCCTCGACATCGATGCATCGGTGAAGGCGGCGCGCTTTGTCCGCTTCTGCGACTGCTTTAACATCCCGCTCGTCACCTTCGAAGACGTGCCGGGATTTTTGCCGGGCGTCCAGCAGGAGCACGGCGGCATCATCCGCCACGGCGCGAAACTGCTCTACGCCTTCGCCGAGGCGACCGTGCCGAAGGTGACGGTGATTACGCGCAAAGCCTATGGCGGCGCCTACTGCGTCATGGCGTCGAAGCACATCCGCACGGATATTAATTTCGCCTACCCGACCGCCGAGATCGCCGTCATGGGCGCAGAGGGCGCGGTCGGCGTGCTCTATAAACGCGAGATCGACGCCGCCGAAGACAAGGAGGTCGCACGCCGCGCACGCGTCTCCGAATTCGAGGAGAAGTTCGCCAGCCCCTACGTCGCCGCCGAACGCGGCTTCATCGACGAGATCATCGAGCCCGCACAGACCCGCCCCAAACTCATCCGCGCCCTCGCGCTCTTAGAGAACAAGCGCGACACCAACCCGCCACGGAAGCATGGCAACATCCCTCTTTAAGTTAGTCATGTCACGAGCGTCGGGCGGTGCGTTCATCCACGCGCTTCGGCTCGGATAATTATGAAGCTGAAAAGCCCGGCGAGACTTAACTCGCCGGGCTTTGAAAGTGGCTATGAATTCTGTGAGCCGGGGTTTCGTGGAAAGCGCTCCTCCATCAGACCGCGGCCGCCTGACTAAAGGCCGACGCGCCGGCGCCCAGGGCGAGGTGCGAGTCTTCTTCTTTGCTTTCGTCGCGCGTGATGATGTCGAAAAGTTTCGCGCTGTTATCCGGGATCGAGAGTTTCTCCACCCGTTCGGCATCGACCGTCGAGAAGCCCCAGGCGCGTACTCCCGCGCCGATGTAGATTGCTAGTTTGACTAACACGGCTAAGGATTCTTCAGCGTCGCGCCAGAAGGAGCTGCCTTCAGAGTCGTCTATGACGGCATCGATAATGAGCCCCTCTTTCAGATAAATCCACCCCGCACAGTTCAGCACGGCATCATCGAGCGCGCCGGTCGCGTTCTTGAATTTGTCCGACTCTTTTGCCTTCACCAGGGTCGTATTGTCCCAGTGGAGCTCGATGTAGCCGTTCATCTTGCCGCGCTGCACAATGTCGAGCAGCTCCGCCAGAGAGATGATCCCGCCGAGCTGAACGGAGGCGAAGAGAGGCGAATTGTCTTCCTTATGCTCGACCCGCGCTGGGAGGCTCGCCTCAGAGTTTTCGTCCACGAGCGGGTCGTTTTTCAGATGCGGATGCTCCATGATCGCTCGCGTGACACTCTGCACGATCTGTTCGAGGGTAAAAGGCTTGGCGAGATAATCGAAGACGCCCATCTTAACCAACCCGTTCGCATACTCCGTGTCGTCGATCCCGGAGAACATAATGACCGGGACATCCTGCCACTTCTGCTTGATCGCGCTCAGCAGTTCCAGCCCGCTCATGCCGGGCATTGAAATGTCCGTCAGCACGATGCTGTACCGGTCGGTTTCGAGCTGCTGCAGCGCCTCTTCGACGGATTTCACCGCGTAGCAGGGGAAATCTTCCGAGAACAGGTCGTAAAGGACTTCTCGCAGCGTCGCATCGTCTTCGACAATCAATAGTGATAGCATCATGCGCCTCGTTTTGTCTGGGCTAGGGGAACGAGCCCACCGTACGGCGGACTCTCATCGCAAGAGTTGCGCGATTTGAGTGGGGGCATTGGTGTGAAGGCTCAGAGACCGGAACGGCTTGGTCTCGCCCCAATTCCTATCAAACATCGTACCACACTCCGCGTTCGGTCTCGGATGCTTGCGGACGCTTAATTGGCGCGCCATTTTTGACGTCGGTCGCATGGACTGAAGGACAACATCAGAATGACCTGCCAAGTTGATGCCCTCCCGACTGATCCGGCGAGTCCGGTCTCGACGCGAGTAGGCTTGCGCCGAGACCAAGACGCGGCAATTCGAAGGGGTAAACGACAAAGGAGGCGTCGAAGCCCGGCTTCGACGCCTCCTTATTATAGCGATGGGGTTTTGCTACGCGGTCTTCTGCGGCGCGGACTTATTCTCGCGCAGGAGTTCGAGCGCGCGCTTGAGCTGAGTGTCTTCCGGCTGCTGCTTGGGCGACGCGGTATCGGTCGCCCCCTCGCGCTTGTCGGGCGAGGCTGTCGGGTGTGCGATGGCGTCGTCGTCGTTGCCGGTTAGATCGTCCGGGTTCACCGCTTCCGCCAGTTCGGGTCGCTTAACCTCGACGGTCGGGGCGATCCCTGTGCCGAGGAACGGCTTGCCCTTCGACGAAGCCCATTTGATCGTCGTTAACAGAAGCCCGTCGCCGTTGCGCAGCGGGAAGAGTTGCTGATCCGCGCCCGCGCCGAAACTCTTTTCTCCGACCACGTCGCCGCGCTTCGCTTCCTCGAACGCCGACGCGACGACCTCCGCCGCGCCCGCCGTCCCGCGGTCGATCAGGACGACGACTTGCCCGTCGAAGATCGACAACTTCGGATCGGCGGTCATCGTCTTCAAGACCTTGCCGCCGCGCCCGACCGTCTCGGCAATCGTCCCCGACTTGATGAAGAGGTTCGCCACCTTCACGCCCTCGTCGAGCGAACCGCCCGCGACGCTGCGTAAATCCAGGACGATCTTCTGCACGCCCTGCTTCTGCAACTCCTGCACGCGCTTCTGCACGTCCGCCGACTCGCCCGTCGAGAGGCTGTTCACGCGGACGATGCCGATCTTGCCCGTCTCGGTCTTAATCTCGGCGGCAGGAACATCCACGGGCCTGCGCTTGACCGTCAGGGCGAAGGGTCGCGCGCCCGCACGCAGAATGCGGAGTTTGACCTCGGAGCCCGACGCGCCGTTCAAGAGTTGTTTGGCGTCGTAGAGCGAGATGTCGCGCGTGGCTTTCGAGTCGATGTACTCGATGACGTCGCCGGCCTGCACGCCCGCTTCGTCGGCGGGGCCGCCCTTGACGGGGGCGATGACGTAGAGGTACGAGGCGACCTGCGAGAGTTCCGCGCCGATGCCGACCTGACTCTTGTCCGTGTTGGCGCGGAAGTCGCGCACCTGATCGACCGTCAGGTAGGTCGAATACGGGTCGAGCCCGTAGGCGAGACCGCGCAGAGCGCCCGCACGCACTTTGTTCAAGTCCGGCTCGTCAACGTAGTCGTCGTTGATGTGTTGCAGGACGCTCTCGAAGATGCGTAGCTGCGCGCCGGGATCGTTCTGCTGCTGCGCGCTCGTGAACATCCAGCCGCCGACGACCGCGTAGAGCGCGAGCGTGGCGGAAAAAACGACGACCAGAAATTTACTGCGGAAAGACATTCAATTACCTCGTCCAACTGCTTGAGAACGCTTTGACTATGTGGCGCGGCTACGTCGGTCAGCCTTGCCCTGAATGATACTTGAGCCGTCCGACGCGGCGCAAGACTGGGCGGCGTGTGTAGCCCGCTCCGAGAGCGCTGCGCTATACTCACGCGCGAACCTTTAACAACAGCTTGCCAACGAACGAAACCAACGCGACCGATTCTACCTCTAGCCGACCCGCGCCCGGTCGCCTGCTCGCGCTCGATTTGGGCACGAAAAGGGTCGGCGTCGCCGTCTGCGATGAGATGCGTCTGAGCGTCCGTCCTCTGCCCACAATTCCGCGCGAAAGCTGGAAAAAGTTGGTCGGCGCGGTCGCACAGCTCGTTCGGGAGTTTGACGCGCGCGGGCTGGTCTTGGGTTTGCCGCTGCGACTCGACGGCAGCGAAGGCGACGCCGCGGTGGAAGCCCGCCGGCTCGCACGCAACTTCGGGCTTACGCTCGGACTGCCCGTCCACCTCCAGGACGAGCGTCTGACCTCGCGCGCCGCTGAAGAGACTTTGCGCGACGCGCAGAAAACGGGCGCAGAGATCGCCGCGCGCGTGGACGGTGAAGCCGCCGCGCTCATCCTGCGAGACTTCATCGCGCGCGGCTCGGAGCCTTAGACTATAGTTCGTCAGTCCTGATCAGATCATTCGACATTTTCGAGGCTGTTGATTAAATGCGCTTTCTCAAACTCGCCTTCCTCGTCATCCTGTTGCTGGCTTGCGCCGGCGGCGCTTTCGCCTATTGGCTCGCACGCGATCTGCGCGCCCCCGTCCAGCATTCCGCCGCGACGCAGTACATCCAGATTCCACGCGGCTCTTCGCCCGCCGAAACTCTGGCGCGACTGAAAACTTCAGGCGTTATCAGACGTGACTGGACGCTTCTGCTCTACGTGCGCCTGAAGGGGCTCGGCCCGCAGCTTAAAGCCGGAGAGTACCGCTTCCCTTCGCCGATCACGCCGCTGCAAGTCCTGCGTAAACTCGAAGAGGGCGAAGAGCGACTCGACCGCTTCACCGTCATCGAAGGGTGGACCCGCTGGGACATCGCGGGCGCGATGGCGCGCATCCCCGAACTCAAACTCACCGGCTCGGAAGAGGCTCTGTCTTTGATGAACGACACCTCGCTCATCAGCGACATTGACCCCGACGCCAAGACCCTCGAAGGCTATCTCTTCCCGGACACCTACAGCTTCCCGCCGAACACGACGCCGAAGGAGATGGTCGCGACGATGGTGCGCCGCTTCCGGCAGGTCTGGAGCGCCGGACTGGCCGAAGAGGCGCGCGCCGCGAACCGTTCGCTGCACGAGGCTGCGACCGTTGCCTCGCTCGTCGAAACGGAGGCGAAGCTCGCGGAAGACCGCCCGCTCGTCGCCTCGGTCATCTACAACCGTCTGGGGCGCGGGATGCCGCTCGGCATCGACTCGACGGTCATCTACGCGTCGAAGCTCGCAGGCAAGTGGCGCGGCGACGGCAAGGTCTATCAGAGCGATCTCGACCGGGACTCGCCCTACAACACGCGAAAGGTTCGCGGACTCCCGCCCGGCCCCATCGCCTCCTTCGGCGCGCGCGCGCTCGAAGCCGCCGTCCGACCGGCGCCAACCGACTACCTCTATTACGTCCGCGAGCCGTCGCGCAACGACGGGGCGCACAACTTCTACAGCAACGAAGCGGACTTCCAGCGCGGCGTCCAGGCCCTGCGCGCGTGGGAGCGCGAGCGCGACGCAAAAGCCGGTGCGTCGGCGAGCCCCTCGCCGACGCCTAACGCTAATACAACTCAATGAACGTGTGTCTGCGTCCTAGTTATGACCCCTCGAGTCTGCCGCGGGGACAGTTGCTTGAAATCACAGCGGCGTTGCTCTATTCTCACGCCGTCCCCCTTGCACACTAACTGCGCTGGGTTGAACGAGACGGGAGGGTACTTGTATGAAACGGGTCTTGTGCATACTTCTCTTCGCGACGCTGGCGGCGGCGACGAACGCGATGGCGCAGGAGAAAGGGGTCGATCAGCAGAATGATCGCATACGCGATCAGGGCAGCGAGCGCGCGCCCGGCCAGAACGGCGCGAAGCAGAACACTGGGGCGGGTCGTGGCTTCGACTTCGGCAAGGGCCGCACGCCGACCGTGCCGCCCGTGCCCAACCCTTACCGTTTCAGCGCGCGCCGCGATGTCGTGCTCCGTGCCGCGCAGGAGCTGATGGGCGAGCAGAAACTCATCATTGATACGGCGGTCTCCAAACCGGACGAAGGCGTGCTCATCAGCCAGCCCCTGCGTTTCGTCAAGGGAGCCGTCATCGCCCTGACGGAGTTGAACCGCTACGCCGACGTGCCGCAGGACAACGTGAGAGGCTGGACGCAAGGTCGCTACACCCTCGTCGTCGAAGTCCGTGCGGTTGACGGGACGACGACCAACGTCTCGGTCAACGCGCGCGTCGAAGGGCGCAGCGACGGCGCCGCCGGAGCCGAGTGGGTCAGTCTGAAAAGTAGCGGCTTCGCCGAGCAGGAATTCCTGAGAGAGCTCGTCGTCAAAATTACGGGCGGGACGCCTTGAATTTTACGACCGACTGTCTTTCTGATTCAATGACTTACGCCTTCATAGGTGATGTTTTAGCTTAAGCAGTCTTCGCCTGCCCTATGAGTAAAACCTCGAGTTTCGATAATCGAGATGACTACCCACACCTCGAGACGCTCAGCTCTGGCTCCAGCAACCCGGTCGCCAAGCTGATCGCCTTTGTCAGTGCCGTCGCGCTGGTCGTCGCCCTCCTGTGCGGTTTCCTTTTTTTGCGCAAACAGCACGAAGAACAGTTGAGTGCGGCGAAACGCGCGGAACAGGTCTCCCGCACTATCGCCCCCGCGCAGGCTCAGGTGTTTCAGGACGAAGTCAGGCTCAGAGGCTCTGACGCCATCGTCGGCGGCTCTGTGAGAAACATCTCCGCCGCGCGCCTCGAAGATTTGTTCGTCGAAGTCGAGTTGAAGAGGCGTGCATCGCAGACGGTCGAGACAAAGACCGTCCAGCTCAGTCCTGGCAGTCTCCGACCCGGCGAAGAGGGCAAATATTCTTTGCAGATCTCTTCGAGTGAATGGTCTGGGGCGCAAGTTGTCCGACTGCGCGGCGGGGCGGCGAAGGCGGAGATTCCCTTCAAGACCGAACTCGGCGAGAAGCGACCGGCGGAGAGACCTCCCGCCGCGAAAGTCATCATCGAACAGCGCCCGCGGCGTCAAGGTGACGATTACATCAACACGCCCGACACGCCGATCAGGATTCCTTAAGAACTTCAGGTGATGCATCACGAGTCGGCGTCTCGACGGATTTGAAGTTAAACATCAGGGACGGTGGGCTTGATGCTCACTAGTATGAACCTCTGCGGCGTGAGAAACTGCTGACAGTGTTGTTTAGGGCGAGACAACCCGCACTCCATTTTGACTCTCTCAAGTAAGGTTAAGGATCACTGCGTAAGTTAAAGTAAGTTCTGACCTTTGAGAAAGAGCCGCTCCGTCGATGAAGTTAAAGGCAATTAAATTGTTAGCCCTCGCCTGTGTGTTTGGCTTGGTTTCGATCCCTGTCTCCGCGCGGCAGACCACTTCTCCTGTCATTAAAGGCTCGAAGCGTGATCCGGTTCCACCGGCGTCGGGCGACGCGGACGACGATGAACAAACGTCGCCCCGCGAAGATATGCTCAAGGACGTGGAGATCAAACGTCGCGAGGCGGTTTATAAAGAGAACTTGGATCGCGCCAAAGAGGCGGCGCAACTCGGGACGGAAGTTCTCGACGCCTACAAAGCTCAGAAGTCTCTCGGCGCGGCGGAGTTGAAAAAGATCGCGCGCATTGAAAAGCTGGCGAAATCCGTCCGCAACGACGTGGGCGGCGACGACGACGACACGGCGCTGAAAGACCCTCCGGCGCGACTTGAGGCGGCGCTCCAAAAACTTGCGGAGTTGTGCGCGGACTTTCGGAAGCAGATCGAAAAGACGCCGCGCTACGTCGTCTCCGCAGGCGTGATCAACTCCGCCAACGAATTGATCGAGTTAACCAGACACATCAAGACCCTACGCGGCTGACGCGCCCCCTTTCTCAGAACATGGTTCGCGCACACACACGCCAACGGCAGCCACAGACTTCCCTGCCCGCCCGCCTCGCCGTCTGCTTCCTGCTCACCTTCGCGCTGTCGCCAGCGCCGCTAGCACAACAACCCCCGCAGGACGACGACGTGTTAAGCGTCAACACGAACCTCGTCGTCCTCAACGTGACAGCGACGGATGGCAAGGGTGGGTATGTCCACGGGCTCAAGCGGGGCGACTTCAAGGTGTTTGAAGACGGGCACGAGCAGCAGTTGACCAGTTTCAGCGAGGAGGAGACGCCCTTTGCCGTCGCGCTGCTGCTCGACGTTTCGGGGAGCATGGAGGGGCGCGTCTCTCTGGCGCGCGCCGCCGCCATACGCTTCCTCGACGGCTTGCGCGAGAACGACGTGGCATCGGTTTACAGTTTCGAAAGTAAGGTCGCACAGGTGCAGGAGTTTTCCGGGAGCCGCGACCTGACGCCCCGCGCGTTCGGCTTGGGCGCAAAGGGTCAGACGGTCTTGAACGACGCCGTCGTGCAGGCCGCCAACGACCTCGCGAAGCGACCGGAAAAGCGGCGCGCGATCATCATCCTGTCTGACGGCGCCGACACGATGAGCCGCGCCTCTGCGGATAAGGCTCTCGCCACAGCCTTCGCCGCGAACGCGACGATCTACTCTGTGGACATGGGCGAACACACGACCGGCGGGGCGCTGGGCGAGATGGCTGCGGCGGGCGCTCTGAAGAATTTCGCGTCGAAGAGCGGCGGGCGCTACGTCGCCACGCCGGGCGGGCGCGAGTTGCGCGAGACGTTCGGCGAGATCGTCGAGGAGTTGAGTAACCAGTACACGGTCGGCTACCGCCCGACGAACACCGCGCGCGACGGGCGCTGGCGCAGCATCGAGGTCTCCATCGCGCGCCCTGAAGTGACGGCGCGCACGCGCAAGGGTTATCGCCTCGCGAAGTTGAAATCATAAGTCACGCGCAGACGGCTGACGATGTTGAGACACTTGAAACAGGCGGGGCGCGTCGTCCGGCTCGCGCGCGACCATCGGGGCGAGGCGTGGCTCGCTTCGCGCCTCGCGTTCTCGGTTGCGGCGTTCACCGTCCTGATCAAACTGTTGCCTCTCCCGCGCGCACTCTCGCTCCTCTCGCCGGGCACACGAAATCCTGCCCCGCGAGAGCAAACGGTCTCCGAAGAGAGGCTCGCGCAACTGCTCGACTCCGTGCTTGGGCTGAACTTCCTGTGCTTCACGCCCATCTGCTGGAAACGCGCGGCGGTGCTGCACCGGCAGCTCGCGCTCAGGGGGCGCGACACACGCGTGATCTTCGGCCTGCGTAAAGACGGCGGCGATCTGCTCGCGGGGCACGCCTGGATCGAGTCGGACGGCCAGCCGCTGTTCGAGACCACCGCGCCCACCTACGCCGTCACGTATTCATTCCCTCCGGAACCATCCCAAGCCGCCGCACGAAGCTAAGAGTACCGACCGCAGCTAACAGTACCGTTACGCGCAGAGGCGGCGACTGACGTTAATCGTCGGTCGCCGCCTCTGCGGTTTTAGCGTCGGGGTGGCGCGCGTTTAGCGCGAGTCGAACTCGCCCTGCGTGCGGTTAGTTCAGCGCCTCGGAGACGATGAAGAAGCGGAACGTGCCGCTGCCGGCGACGCCGAGCAGGAACTGCACGTCAACGGACTGCCCCGGCGCGAGCACGCCGCCCGGCAGCGTTGACAGGTCGAGCGAGACGGTCGAGTTCCAGCCTCCGCCGCGCGACTGCGTGGGTGGCTGATCGAGCGTAAGCCCGCGAACCGTCGTCACCGTCGCACCGCCCGTCGCTTTCACCGTGCCGTTTGATGAGAGCACGCGGACATCTGCCTGCGTGCCCGTGCCGATGTAGTACGGTGTGCCGAGGGTCGTCACGTCAACGACGCGGAAGCGCAGTCGTGTGACGTTTGCGCCGGTGTTGTTAATGAAACGCTTCTGCACGGAGAGCGTGCCGAGCGTATAGGGTCCGGGGGCTGCGTTGGGCGACGAAGGGGTCAGCGAGTCGGTGTACGAATCAGTGTTGCGCACGCGGTTGGGCGAGGCCGTGGAACTGACCGAGTTGTTGATCTGGGCCGGCACGATCTGAGAAGTGAGGCGCAGGGTGGGGCTGGCAAGGTTCTCCGGCCCCGGAGCGCCGAGGTATGCGCCCTGCCCGGTCGCCGCGCCCGCGCCCAAGACGTAAGTCTGGACGCCGAGGAAGTCGGCGACGTTGTTGCCCGTGTCT
>JBJMGS010000414.1:0-59802 GCA_045807785.1 Pyrinomonadaceae bacterium | reverse complement strand
CGCGCATCCGCGATGACGCGCGCGACGCCGTCGGCGAGCGAAACTTCCGGTCGCCAGCCGGGGAGCGCGTGTTCGGGATCGGTGATGTACTCCGTGCCGGGCAACTCACCCAGCTTCACCTCGACGCCGAGTTGTCGCGCGATCTCTTCGGCGACCTGACGAATCGAGACCCACTCCGCCCCGGCGATGTGCGCGAGTTGGAGGTCGCTCTCGGCGAGCGAGGTGATCGCCGCCGCGCAGTCCGACTTGTAGATGAAGCGTCGCCGCTCGCTGCCGTCGGTGCGGCACTCGACGCGCCCGCGCATGAGACCGCTCAGCACGAGGTCTGTCACGACGTGGCTCTTCACGTCAGGCTCCTCCCAGCCGTAGGTGTTCCACAGCCGTGCGATCTTGCCGCCGAGTTGCTGCGACCACTTTTCGGCAAGTAGTTTCGTCACGCCGTAGGCGTTCGGGACGACCGTGAGTTGCGTGCTCGTGAAGACGAAGGGCTTGCCCGCGCGCGCCAGCGTGTCGAGCACGCGCATCGTGATCTGTGTGTTGTTCAGGTATTGCGCGTGCTGGCTGTCGGCGGCTTCGATGTACTTCGCCCCGCCCGTGTCCCAGGCGAGGAACCAGACGCGATCGGCTGCGGCGACGGGCGCGCTGATGTCGTCGCGGCGCAGGTCGCAGCCCGTCTTGAGATCGAGCGACGCGACCTCGTGCCCGCGCCCGCGCAGCCACGCGGCGAGTGTCGAGCCGATCAGCCCTTCGCCGCCCAATATAAGTTCTCTGACGGGTGCTGTCATGTTTCGTGAAGCGTTCAGCCGGAAGTCGTGCGCCGCTCAGTGTGCGCCGGGCGCCGGTTCGCCTTAATCCGCATCCAGTTGCCAGACTCTCTCTGCCAGCGGTGTCTCGCGCGCCGCGCCGAGCCCCCAGTCGTCGCGATTTTCGTAGGGCACTCCCTCCACGCTCGCCCACTCGCCGTGATGAGGCTGAACGTTCTCGCTGCATGAGGTCGGGTGCTGGAGATGCAGGACGACCCCGGCGCGCTCGATCCGCGCGCCGAGGGCGAGCATCTGCGCCGTGCCGCGCATATCACAGCCGATGCGATGACGCACCATCGTCTCGTCGTAGCCACGCGCGCGGTGCCACAGGTCGCGGCTGGCGAAGGTGAACTCGCCCGTGCCGAGTTGACTGTAGGGACTCAGGCGGCGGTAACGAATGCTCGTCAAGAGATCGATGCGACGCTGCACGTCCTCGCGCCATGGCACGTCGGCGCGTTGCGCCGTCCACACGACTTCGGGGTTGAGCGTCGTCGTCAGAATCTTGTCCACCATGTCGAGACCGAGCGCGGCGTCGGCGTTCGTCGTCATGATCCAGGGCGTGCGTGCGCGGCGGATGCCGACGTTCTTCGCGTGATATTCGAGCAGCTTGACGTTGGCGTTCTCGCAGATTTGTTCGTGCATCTCGCGCGGCACGACGTAAGCGCGCAGGGAGGGGAAGCGTCTGGTGAGATCGTGCGCGAGCAATTCGCGGTCGGCGGGCGGGTTCCACTCGACGAAGATGATCTCATCAATGAGGTAGCGCGTGTTCCACTCGATGGTGGCGTGGAGCCGCGCGCGAAAGTCAGACATGTAATCGTCGTTGCGCCCGACGACGACCGCCGTCACGGACGGGCGCGTGCCGTTGCTCCGTCCCACGTGCAGGCGCGCAAAGTTGTACGCGCCGCGCGCGGCGAAGCCGGTGCGTCTGCCCAGTTCGCCCGAACGATAGAGGACGCCCCTGATGCCCCGCACGTCCTTTAGCGTTTGTAGATTGATGCTCACCCGAACTCCCCGGTACTCACGAAATGATGCCGCCGCACTATCGTTTAAGACCCGCTCGAAGATCGCCATCAGTCCCCGCCCGTAACCTGTGGCGAGGTGGCGACTCTCGGCGGCGATCTCCGTTTTGCTGCACGAACCGGAGTGTCTCGCCGAAAGCGTCAGGATGTCGATAGTCGTGCGTTCTTCCCGTGAAGGCGACAACGGGGGGAACCTTACCACAGCGTTTTAAGTGGCTCAAAGCGTGGAAGACGAGCGCGTGATTCTTGTGTTGCCAGAACTGTTTGCTGACGAGGAAGAAGCCTCGCTCGTCTTCAAGTCGCTCAGTCTCAACCGGGAAAACGCCCCGTCACGTCGAGCATGTCGGCGAGAAAAACGTCGAGACCCGTGCGCGGCGACCATCCGAGTTCGCGCCGTGCGCGCGCGACATCAACCTCGATGTCGCGCGGATCGGCGGGGCGCAAAAGTTTCTCGTCAACGACGACCGCCGCCTCGCCCGTCGCGCTGAAGCGCGCCCCCCAGTCTGTCGGGTCGTCGCCTTCAAGTCTCCATTCGAGCGGGAAGCCGCCGAGGCTGAAAGCCGCGTTGACTAACTCCCAGACGGCATGTGTCTGCCCCGTGCCGAGCACGTAGTCGCGGTACGATCTGCCCTCGTCGTCGAGCGCAACCGCACCGTCGCCGGATTCGACTGCCACCGCATCGCCCGCCGGTGCGAGGGCGCGCGCGGCGCGGACTTCGATCTGCCGGACGATGAGTTGCATCCCCTCGACGTAATCTGGCGCGAAACCCCAATCGCGCCTGATCTTCAAGTTGCCCATCGCGAGCGGCGCGAGCGGTCGCTCGCCGGGCGCGAGCCGTTGCAGCGCGCGGACGTGATCGGTGATCTTGCGCGTCAGGAACTGCGCGGGGCGACGGTGCGACTCGTGGTTCGAGAGGATGCCACAGGCGACGCGCACGCCGTAGGCTTCGCGGTAGGAGCGGCAAAGCAGGTGCGCCGCCGCCTTCGCGCTCGCGTAAGGACTCTGCGGGTTGAGCGCGGACTCTTCGTGGTAACGAACTGTCCCACCCGCCGCGCCGCCGAACATGTCGGTCGAAGAGGCTTGGTAGAGACGCGTCTCGGGACTGCTGAGGCGCACGCATTCGAGTAACTCGGCGACGAACGCGGCGTTCGTGCGCCACGTCGTGAGCGGGTCGGCGAACGAGCGCGAGACGCTCGACTGACCCGCGAGGTTGTATACCTCCGCGGGCTGCACGGCGGCGATCAGATCGAAGAGCGGCGACGGTTCACAGAGATCAAGCGCGTGGGCCTGCAGTCGCCCGCGCCGGGCGTGTACCTCGGCGAGCGCGCTGAGCGCTTCGGGTCGGCGCGCCACGGCGTGGACTTGCCAACCCTCTGCGAGCAGGCGTGAGACGAGGAAGTAACCGTCCTGACCCGCGGCTCCGACGACGACCGCCGCGCCGCGTCTGGTATTAGTCTCGTTCATGCGCGTCGATATCTCTTCGATTTAATCCGCCTCCAGTCGCCAGATGCGCTCCGCCAACTGCGACGCGCGCGCCAGCCTCCAAGTGCCTTCACGCCCCGGCATAAAAATTCCCCGCGGTTCAAGCTTCGCGGGGCGACGAGATTCCCACTTCCGAGAGCGCGTCCTAATGTTTTTCACCTTCGGCTAAGACCCGCTCGAAAATCTCCATCAAACGCCGCCCGTAGTCCGCGGCGAGTTGCTGGCTCTCCTCGGCGATCTCCAGCGCGCTCTTCTTCGAGCGCGGGTAGCGTTGCTCCATCAGCCGCGCCAACTCCTCTTCGTCGTTGGACTGGAAGAAGCGTGCGCCGGGCGCGTGCAATTCGCGGTGGACGGGCAAGTCGGAACACAGCAGCTGCGTCCCCAGGACTTGTGTCTCTTCGACGATGGCTCCGCGCCCCTCGAAGAGCGAAGGCTGGATGACCGCCTCCGCCGCGCGAATCAGCGCCACCTGCTCGGCGCGCGGCACGACGCCGAGGAAGCGGCAGTACTCGTGAAGCCCTTGCTGTTGTACGAGTCGCAGCATCTCGCTGAAGTCGTCCGGATGACGGTAGTCATGTGGGCGTCCCGTGAAGGCGACAACGGGGGGAACCTTACCACAGCGTTTTAAGCGGCTCAAAGCGTGGAAGACGAGCGCGTGATTCTTGTGCCGCCAGAACTGATTGCTCACGAGGAAGAAGCGTTCCGGGAGCCCGTAGCGGCGGCGTACCTCCTCCGGGTCTGCGGCGAGCACGGGGGCGCGGAAGACCGGCGGGAAGCCACAGACGTGAACTTTTGCTTGGATGTGCGGATGACGGCTGAGGGCGTCGTCGGCGACCGCGCGGCTGATGGCAAGCACCCCGTCGGCGCGTTCGGCGATGTAATTCCACTGCCGCTCGCGATCGCGCCGTTCGGAGTCGTCGAACATTTCGGGCAGGTGGCGGAACTGGAAATCGGGGAACCAGACGAGCAGCCTGCGCCGCGGGCTCAAGCCCTCGAAGCCGGCGAAGCCGACCCACAGATCGACGCCGTATTCTGCGGCGAGCGCTGCGAGCGCGGGGTCTTCCCAGGGCTGGTTGAGCACGCGCCGCAGCGCACCCTTAAGGAGGCGAGCGGCGCGTGAGACTGTCTTGCGTTCGAGCGGGATGGCGCGCACGCTCGGCTCGGCGCGCAGCGTCTCGGGCAGCGACTCCGGCGCCGCGCCGACGACGAGACAGAGGGGCGGCTCTGGGAGCGTGGCGAGACTGAGCAGCGTGACCTCCAGCCAGTTCGACCCGCCTTCGTACTGCCCGCCGAAGAGATTCTGAAACGCGATGACCATCAGTTTTTATGAGCGGGCGGTGCGAAACTCCGCCCACTTAACTTGTGAACTCGAATGCGACGCGTCTTGCGCCTTATCACTCGCGCCTGTCGGTTCGGCTTAGAAATGCATTCAAATCGCTGGTTAGCGCGCTCCGACTTGCTCGCGCAACGAGCGTTCGAGCTTGTCAACCATCACCTCGATCTCGAACCCCTCTTCGACCGTGCGCCGACCGTTAGCGCGCAGTCGCTCGAACAGCGCCCGGTCACTCAGAAGCCGTCTGACATGCTCGGCGCAAGCCCGCGCGTCCCCCTTCGGGAACGTCAGGGCATTCTCTTCGTGGCGCATCACCTCGGGGTTCCCGCCCGTCGCCGTCGAAACCACGGCTACGCCGCACGCCATCGCTTCGAGCGTGGTGATGGTGAGCGCTTCTTCGAAAAGCGATGGGAAGAGCAGGATGTCGTGTTCCGCATAGACGCTAGGCAGATTCCCGTGCTCGATGAAGCCCGCGAACTCGACCCGTTTACCCAACCCGTGAGAATCCACAAGGGTGCGCATCTCTTCCATGAAGTCCGGTGTCACGCTGCCGCCCGCGACCGTCAGCTTCACGTCTGGGCAGCCGTAGTCGTGGACGAGCAGCCGCAGCGCCTCGACCGCCGTGCGGAAGCCCTTGAGGGCTGTCACCTGCCCCACGTAGAGCAGACGCCCGGCGGGCGCGCCGCTGCAGCTCCGGTAGGGGAATTGAGCGACATCCACGCCCCAGTGAATGACCTCGCTCCGGACGGGCTGCTTGCCGGCGAGCGCGGCGTCGCGCCTGAGAAAATCGCTGACGAAGTGGACGTGGGGTAAGGCGAGGGAACTCGACGTAACAATGCCGAGCGCGCCGAAGAGCGCACCGAGCACCCGCTTGCCGCCGCGATGCAGCCGATGGCGAAAGCGTGAGGACCAGAGTTGGTGCCAAGGATCGCCCTCCCACCGCGCGAGCCACCTGTCCGAAATGAAGTAGCAGACGCGGCGCCCGCTCCGCTCTGCCTGCACCGCCAGCGAGATCGAGAGTTGACCCATGTTCCAGACATAGATGAGGTCTGGGCGGGAGAGTCTAACGGCGCGCCTGAATGCCCTCTGATTCCGTGCCTCCCTCTTTAGCAACGCGAGCGCGTGCTCGCCGAAGGGGTGCGTCGTCTCGTGTCCGCCATCAAGCTCCAGCCAGCGGTAAACTTCCCCTTCGGAGGATGCGCCCCCGACGCCATAAGTACTCGTCAGCACGCGAATCTCGTACCCTCTAGACTTCAGCCTTTCGGCGACCGCGTGGCAGCCCAGTTCGTAGCCGCCGATGAAGTGAGGCGGGTAGAGATTGGAGATGATGAGGATGCGCACGTTAGAACCAGGGTGATTATGATTTGCCCCGCACGCTCCGTACGCCCCTGCGGAGCGCCGCCGCGAGACGGCGCGGCGTCAAGACCTCGGAGGGCGCAAGGCTCAGCGCCTTCCGAAAGTGGGAGCGGGCTTCGGAGAGCCGCCCGGTTCGCGCCGCTCTGTGATACTCGTCCAGGTAAGCGCGCGCCGTTTTGTGGCTCAGCTCCGAGACGCGCCGAGCTAGCAACTCAAGGTGTTGGTGATTCACCGCCGGGCGCGCCAAGGTCTTTTTCAACGCGCAAATCTCTTTCTCAGCCATCATGAGCTGATCGCGCGAAAAGTTGTGTTCGTGCAGATGGTACTCGATGAGCGGGTGAGCGAGGTAGCCGATCCTCGATCTGTCAGCGGCACAGCGGAGCCACATCTCGTAGTCGTCCGCGGGCGCGGCTTCGGCGTCAAGGAGGCCCAGCCGGTCGAAGAGCGATCTCCTAACCATCACTGACGAGGCGCAGAGGAAGTTGCCGCGGATGAGGAGCCCGAAGACATCGACGCCCGCGTCCTCCAGACTCCGTCCCAGATCGCGCACGAGGGCGGGGGGGAAGATTTCGCTATAGCGGCTGCGCACCTCTCCCCTCACGACGAAAGCGTCAGTCGCCGAAATGTCCAACCCATTCGTGACGATGAACTCAAGCTGCCTCTCCAATTTATCCGGCGCCCAGCGGTCGTCATGATCGAGCAGGCAGACCCACGCGCCGCGCGCTGCCAGAATCCCCGTGTTGCGCGCGCCGGCGATTCCCTGATTTTCTTGTCTGATGTAGCGGACGCGGTCGTCCCCCAGGTAGGGCTCAACCTTCTGCCGGGTGTCGTCCGGCGAGCCATCGTCAACCAGCACAATCTCCCAGTCCGGGCAGGTCTGGGAAATGACGCTGTCGAGCGCCCCCGCGATGAACGCGCTCGAATTGTAGAGGGGGGTGATGATTGAGACGCGAGGTTCCAGAGAAGCCTCCTCCGGCGGGTTCATGATCTGAACCCGAGACGGTAATGGATAGAGTTGCGAACGCGATCTCTGGCCCTCAGCCCGCTGAGGCGTAAAGCCTCCTGAAAAAGTTGTCGCCAGGCTTTCAGATCGTCTCCCGAGAGGCTGGTGTCGCGCGCTTTGAGTGACATCATGAAGAGCCTCGTCTTGTCCCGGAGTGTCATGATCGCGCCGTACTGGCGGCCTAATTCCACGAGGAGCGGGGCCGAAAGTTGACGCGACTCGTTTAACCTACCGATCACCTCCTCGGCGCCGGATCGTTGGCAGTTGGAGCTGGGGATTCGGTGTGGGCGGTGATTGAGCCCTTCGAGGTGACGATAAATCGCGCGCAGCGATCCGAGCCATCTGTCCCCGGAGTGGTAATCGCGCGCGCGCGCCCTGACCTCCGCCGCCAAGTCTTCTCTGACCCTTCGGTTTCGGATCAGGCTGCAAATATTTGAGATGTATTCTGATTCGTCCCGGGGGCTGCTGACGAGTCCGGCGAGCGCGATGTCGTAGAATGCCAGCCACGGCGCGCTCATGTCGTAAGCGTGGAGCGGGAGGCAGGCGGACATGGCCGCCTCCAAGAGCGCCATGCCGGAGCCGAGGGGGAAGCCGTTGAGGTAGAGATCGGACGCGGCCAAGTATAACGAGGGATCGTCGAGGACGCCCAGAAAGTGAAAGCGATCGTGCAGCGCCTCACGCAGGTATTCAACGCGGTCGTCCCATGAGACGCCGATCAGGTAGAGGTGCGCCTCGGGATTTTGGCTCAGTATCTTAATGCCGGTTCGGAAAAAGTTGTGCGCCCCGGTCGGCCTATACTTGTAGGCTGAGCCGATGCTGAGCAGCATTACCTGATCGTCAGGGATTCCTAACCGCCGGCGTGCTTCGGCGCGACTCAAGTTGTAAGCGCCGACATCCAAGGGCTGGGGGAGCAGGTGCGTCTCCGGGGCGAAGCGCCTCTCCTTGGTAACCTCCTGGCTATACTCTCTAAAATCAATGACCACGTCGGCTACCGTGCTGCCGATCCAGAAAACGTGGTCGGCGTGATTCAGCACTGCGACCGGCGGGCAACGCGCCGTTGCCAGTGCGAGCACGGGGACAAGATCGTTTGGATGATGGTGCAAAATGATGGCGTCAACATCAGATTGCGCGGCGGCGCGGATCGAGTACGCCTTCGAAAAAAAGCTGGCGGTGGTGGGCAGGATAGTTACTTCCCCCCCGCTGCCCGACACCGCATCGGACAGCCACGCGGGGATTTCTTCTCCCACCTGATCGGTCACGAGCAGGGAATGTTGAGATTCGGCGTCATTCTTAATGAAGTTCCGGAGCAACCTGGTATGTCCGCCCGTCGAATATAGGGTGGTGGCAACGTGAAGAATCTTTCGCCCCGGGACGCCCGGTAAGGCGGCGGGTTCCGACGTCACAGATATTTTAGCCCCGGCCGTCGGGTCGTCGGGCAGCGCGGCGCCGATCTTGAGGATTATGTTCTCAACTTGCCCGTCGGCAAAACGGCCGGTGTGGTTGACCCAGCAGAACGTCACTATCATCTGCGCCCACTTCAGTATGTCTCCCGCCTCCGCCCCCCGCTCGTCCATGATGACTAGGTGGGCGCGCAGTTGTTCGTAAACCCGGCTGCATCTTTTCAGAAACACATCATCCATTTCGCTCCCCAAGCAAACCCGTTCAAAGAAACGAGCCGATGCCGGTATGAAGAACTGTCACCAAGTCGTTTGGAAGATACCTCGGTCATCTAACAGCATCGGTCACAAAATCTCTACAAGCCTGCGCGGGCATCTCTCTACCGCAGTGGAGAAATCGCGCGTGGTTGTAAGAGGGGATGCAGATGCTTACTTTTGGGTCGCTCGACATCAGGGCTGATTAACTATACCGGATCAGAGTCTCGGCGGTAGAGAGCAGAAGGCATCCCCCGTCCGTCGGACGGGTCGTCTCAGCGGCTGAGGAAATCGGGATAGGTGTTGTCCCTCTCGTTAATCACCTCCACCTCGGCGGGCAGGGTGATGCCGAAGGCGGGATCGTTCCAGCGGACGCCGCCGGAGAGTTCCGGCGCGTACACGTCCGAGACCTGGTAGGAGACTTCCGTATCGTCTTCGAGCGTCAGGTAGCCGTGGGCGAAGCCCTCGGGAACGTAGAACATGAGACCGTTGCGCGCCGTCAGCTCGACGCCGACCCAGCGCATGAAGGTGGGCGAGTCGAGGCGCAGATCAATCGCCAGATCATAGATTGACCCGGCGGTGCAGCGCACCAGTTTCGCCTGCGCGCGGGGCGGCAGTTGGAAGTGCATCCCGCGCAGCGTCCCCTTTTTGATGTTGAAAGAGGTGTTGCACTCGGCGACGCGCGGGTTCAGCCCGTGCCCGGCGAACTGGGACTGCGTGAAGCTCTGCGCGAAGTAGCCGCGCTCGTCCTCGAACCTCTTAAGCTCGATGATCAGCGCGCCGCCCAGTATGGTTTCAGTGAAGATCATCCCCGCCGCCCCTTATGCCCCGACCGCCGCGAACGCGGAGAGCCGCGCGATCACGTAATCGACCTCTTCGTCGGAGAGGTGAGGCCCCATCGGCAGGCTGAGGACTTCGCGCGCCTGCCGCTCGGCGAGCGGGTACGCGCCCGGCACGAGGCCGAGTTCGGCGTAAGCCCGTTGCAGGTGCGGCGGCACGGGGTAGTGGATGAGCGTGCCGACGCCGCGCTCCGCCAGATGCTTTTGCAGCTCGTCGCGCCGCGGGTGGCGGACGACGAAGAGGTGCCAGACCGGATCGGCGTAAGCGGGCACGAAGGGCGGCACGAGATCGGCGACGCCTTCGAGCGTCTGCAGGTAGCGTGCGGCGATGCGCTTGCGCCGCTCGTTCCATTCGCTGAGCTTCGTGAGCTTGATGCGCAAGATCGCCGCCTGCAACTCGTCCAGGCGTGAGTTGAAGCCTTTCATCTCGTTGTAATACTTGACGCGCGAGCCGTAGTTGCGCAGCACGCGCAGGCGGTCGGCGAGCGCGTCGTCGTCGGTCGTGACCGCGCCGCCGTCGCCCATCGCGCCGAGGTTCTTGCCGGGGTAGAAGCTGAAGCCCGCCGCGTCGCCGAGCGAGCCGGCGGGTCGCCCCTTGTAGCGCGCGCCGTGCGCCTGCGCCGCGTCCTCGATCACTTTGAGACCATAAGGCGCGGCCACCTCGCGGATGGCGTCCATGTCGGCGGGCTGCCCGTAGAGATGGACGGGCATGATCGCCTTCGTGCGCGGCGTGACGGCTTCTTCGAGGCGTGCCGGATCGAGATTATAAGTCCTGTCGTCCGGTTCGACCGCGACGGGTGTCGCGCCGGCATAGGTGACGGCGAGCCACGTCGCGATGTAGGTGTTCGAGGGGACGATGACCTCGTCGCCCGCGCCGATCCCCAGCGCGCGCAGGATGAGGTGCAGCGCATCCAAGCCGTTGGCGACGCCGACGCAGTGGCGCGCGCCACAAACGGCGGCGAACTCCGACTCGAAGGCTTCGACCTCGTGACCGGTGATGAACCAGCCGGACTCAGCCGTGCGCTGGAACGCCGCGTCGAACTCTTCTTTCAGTTCCGCATAAGGCGCTTTCAGATCAAGAAAGGGAACGTTCATGTTTGATTCAAGCCTTCACCGCGCGCAAAAATTCTTCGTAGTCATAATAGTAGTCCGACTCGTCATAATGGGTGGACGCCAGTACCACACAGACCGAACCAGAAGAGAAATTGTCCAACTCGCGCCAGATCATCGGCGCAATGTAGAGACCATAATAAGAGCGGTTGAGATGATACTTGCGCTTCTCGCGTCCGTCGTCGAGCGTCACGTCGAAGCTGCCGGACATGGCGATCATCAGTTGGCGTAGCGTCCGGTGCCCGTGTCCGGCGCGCGTCGCCCCGCCCGGCACGTCGTAGAGGTAATAGACGCGCGCGATCTCAAACGGGACGTTGCGCCGCGCCTCGATGAACGTCAGGTTGCCGCGCGGGTCTGTGACCCGCGGCAGCTCGATCAGCTTGCAGTCTTCAACGCCCATCTAGTCGCTGCCCAAGTCCCATTCGTAGAAGTCATGCACGACGGCGCGCCCGCCGAAGCTCTGCTTGTTCTCGATGAGCCCGGCGTTCAGGTATCGCCCTCCCTCTTCGGTCGAGATGCCGAAATCGAAGTAGCGCGTGCCCGCGTAATAATCGTTGATGAGGTGGTCGAGAATCAAATCAAGCGCGCCCGTGCGCTTGCCCTCATCGCTCGCCGAGATGTACTGTGCGTGCGCGACGCGCCCGTATTCATAGACGACGATGCCCGCGAGCATTTCGCCGCTGTTGCCGGCGGTGAAGAGCTTGATCTCTTCGGGGAAGCGCGAGGCTAACAGCTCCAACTCCGCGCCGGTGTGGGTCGGGCGCACGTCGTACTTCGACGCCAGCAACGCCTCTTCCATCGCCATGAACGCGCGGAAGTCGTGGCTCCGCTCGACGCGGAGTCCGGCTTTGCGCGCCTGCTTGATCGACCACTTGCGCCCCTTGCTGAAGTGCAGCCGCTCGCCCATCTCGATGGTCGTCGCGATGTCGCGGCGGAAGAGCCGCGCGCCTTGGCGAAAGAGCGCGTAGAGGTCTTCTTCCGCCGGGAGGCGGTGGTAGATGTGTGGTACGGCTTTGTAGATGACTTGCCTCACGCCGTGATGCCGCAAGTGAGCTGTGAGCGCGTCAAAAAGCTCAAGCATGTGCGCCGCCTTCATCGCCGTGTCCGTGACGATGCCGCCGAAGGTCAGACCCGCGTGGCTCGCGACGACGTCCTCTTTGATGGAAGCGGGCATCACGGCGACGAGGCGATCTGCTTCGTCCGCGAACATCAGCGAGAAGTCGGTGAAGCGGTCGGCGTGATACTCCATGTAGTCGCGGCGGAAGAGGAAGACGCCGTTCTTCGAGCGCGCGACGAAATCGTCCCACGCGGGCTTCCGCTCTGCGGTGTAGTTGAAGACTCTCACCATGCCGTTCGGCTCAAGCGACTGGCGGCGGGACGGCGTAGCAGATCGCGTCCATGCCGTCCGCGCCCTGCGTGCGAAAGTAGAGGCTGTAGCCCGCGCCGAGTGACGCGAGGTAGAGCGGCAGCTCCCAGAGATCGCCCGGCTTGTGATAGACGCTGACGGCGAGCGCGGCGCGCGCGCGCGCGATCAACCCGCGCGTCCCTTCGAGCGCCTCCAACTCCGCGCCTTCGACGTCGTACTTCACGTAAACGCTCTCGCCCGCGCCCGTCGCGACGACGTCCTGAATCGGCAGCACGTCAACTTCGATGCCGCCCGCGCCGCCAAACGACGCGCCCGTGTCGCCCGTCGCGTTGAAGCTCAGGCGTTCACGGCGGCGACCCACGCCCGCGTGGAAGACGTGAAGGCGGCGCGACACGCCCGCGTCGAGCGCGGCGACGTATTCGCGGAGCCTCCGGTAGTTCGCGGCGTCGGGCTCGAAGGCGTAGATTTCGCGGAAGCGCCCGCCGCGCTCGGCGAGAAAGCGGCGGACGGTGTCGCCGTCGTATGCGCCGCAGTCCACGAAAGTCGTCTCATCCGTGAGCGCGAGCGGCACGTCGCGGGGAAAGTAGTTGTCACCCGACCCTTCGGGCAAAGCGTCGTAGTCAGCGCGCAGGCGAAACTCGATGTGCGCGACGAACTGCGTGCGCGACTTCTCGTCAGCCCAGACATCAAAGGCGCGGCGAATCTCCGCAGCCTGCGCGAGCACTTCCTGCGGCGCGACGTACTGGTAGTGCGGTAGGAGCGACTGCGGGAACTGCCACGCGAGGCTGAGAAAGGACGCGACACGTGCGCCGGTCGAAGCTTGCAGACGCCGACGCGCTTCGACGAAGCTCAAGGCGGGATTGAGGATCGTCACGACGAAGAGTGTGTGCGCGCCGAACCTTTCGGCGGCGGTGCGGGGCTTCATCACGGGCACGCCGTCAATGATCTGTCCCTCTTTGCCCGGCGTGTCGTCGGCGAAGGCCGCGGGCTCGACGCCCGCCGCCCGCAGCCCCGCGAGCGCTGCCCGACCGAGCGTGCCCGCGCCGTAGAGCACGAGCGCATCGCCTTCGCGCAGATCGAGCACGGACGAAGACCTGCGCCGCGCCGTCTCCGGCGACTCAGCGAGCAGCCGCTCCAGCCGTTCTGCGGCGGGTGTACGTGCCGTTGCCTGTTGGATGTCAATAGTCATGCTACGTTCTTGACGTGCGCGGCGGCATGCGACCGCTACATTGCGCCGAGCCGCCGGAGACGGTTCTCACGGAAGGCGGCGACGCTCTCGTCCGACTCGCTCTCGTAGCCGAGAAACCGAGCCAGGAACGGATCATCGCTGTACCTGCCGCCGAGCATCTTCGGCAGGTTGATCTGCTGCTTGATGAGCGGCGGCGTGTACATGTGGTTGAGCGCGCGCCGCACGCGCGGCGAGCGATTGTGCCCCCCGCGATGATAGAGCATCGAGTCGAAGACGAGGGCACAGCCCGCCTTCGCCTCGATCACCGTCTCGTGCGCGCGGACATACTCCTCCGAGGGAAAGCTCTCAGACTTGTGCGACGCGGGCAGCACGCATGTGCCGCCGGTCTCGGCGGAGAAGTCGTCAATGCAGAAGAGCGCGCTCATCGAGAGCGGGCGCGTGCTGATGAAGTGCTGGTAGTTGAGATCGCGATGCCAGTAGCCTGCGTTCTGCGCGTCGCCCACCCCTGGCACATTGATGATGCCGTTCTGCAACATCAGTACGACGTAGTCGCCGAGGAATCGTTTGACCAGAGAGAGCACGCGCGGGTGCGCCGCCACGGAGAGAAACTGCTCGTCGTAGGCGAGCGGGCAGCGTGCGTTGTAGGTGTCATTGATCGCGGCGAGACGATCCTCGCCGCCCATCTCTTCAATCTGTGTCTGGTAGATGCGATCCATCTTGGAGCGCAGTGCCGCCAGTTCCGGCTCGCCGAGCACGCCCGGCAGAACCGTGTAGCCGACCATCCTGATCTCCTCGACGTGCGCGTCGTCCTCTGACGACAGCCGCGTCTGCTCTCTGACGCCGAACATCTTCACATCAGTTTGCACGTGAGCCTCCGAGAGACAGGTGGCGAGTTTCTGCGGGCAGGGCGGCGTCAGGCGCGCGCCTCACCACGATTCAAGAATCGCGTAGCCGAAGCCGTCGCGACCGTAGTCGTTGCCGTTATAGAACATGTAAACGCGATCACGAAAGCTGACGACCGCCGGGTAAGCCTGCATCCGTGAATCCCACCCGGCAGCGGAGACTTCGATGCCGACCTCCGCGTCCTTACGCGCCCACTCGATGCCGTCCGATGATTCGGCATAGGAGAGCCGGTAGCCCTCTTCTTTCGTCCCCGCGCCGTAGAACATTTTATAGACGCCTTCGTGTTTGATGACGTAGGGTCGCCCGACGCGATACTCGCCGCCGCCCATGTCCACGCAGACCTCATGCTCGTCCGCGAGGTGGAAGCCGTCGGGTGAGTAGGCGTGGCGGATGTTGTAGCGCGGATACTGCTTGCCGTCTTCAACGTCGAACGAATCGCCCGCGCCGTACCACGCGCGCCACCGTCCTTCGTCGTCCATCATCGTGTGGATGACGCGGAAGAAGGGCTCCGTGTCCGTGCGGTCGCAGACGGGCACGCGGCTCGTGCGCGTGAACGACTCGCCGCCGTCGGTGCTCACGGCGAGCCCGCTGAAGACGTAGAACTTCACCTTCTGCCCGATCTGATAGCCCGCATAGAAGAGGTAGAGCTTGCCGTCGCGCTCGACCACGGCGCAGGGCACGACGCCGTTCTCGTCGAACGCGCCGGGGATGCCGATGTCGAGCGCGGGGTTCTCCGAGACGCGCAGGACGCGCGCGGGATCGTCGGCGCTCACGTCAACGAAGCCGACGCGGCTGACGCCCTCGCGCGTGCGGAAGCCGGCGAAGACGCGGATCGTGCCGTCGGCGCGCACGAGCGGGGTCGGCTGTAAAGCCGACTCCTGCGCCCACCAGGAGGGCTGTGCCCCGGGCCCGTACACCAGCTCCTTCTTTTTCCACTTCAAGCGCCCCGCTCCTCCCGCGCCGCCGCGCGGCTACTGCTGATCGATCCCGGACGCGACGGAAACCAGCGCCCCGTTGCTCTCCGCGCCGCGCACGCTGACGCTCACGCGCACGTCGCCCGCGCCCTCAAGCTCGGCGGGCAGCAGGACATTTACCTGCGTCAGCCACTCGAAGTTCGGCAGCTTGCCGACGAACTCGACCGCGAGCGGGAAGAGCCTGTGCTGCGAGTCCTCCGCCCGCGCGGTCACGACCGAAGCGTCTTCGCCGGCGAGGAGCCGGACGTTGCGACAGAAGAGCGCGACGCGCGTGCGCCGATCCAGGCTCAGGTTGCGCGCCGTGAGTACCGTGAACGGATCGCGCGTGAAGGCGACCGAGTGGAGCGCGGCGGCTCGCTCCGTGCCCGGCTCCGTCAGCAGGCACGGCGGCGACGACGAGGGCGGCGGCTGCCAGGCGGGCCTGTCGTCTTGACCCGCGTTGCGCGTGAGGTTCGTCTGCCCGCTGCCGTCCGGGTACATGAGATAGATTTCGCGATTGCCGTCGCGGTCGCTGACGAAGGCGATGGCGCCGCCGTCTGGAGCCCACGCCGGCGAGGTGTCATTGCCGGGCGCGCGCGTCAGGTTCGTCAAGCCCGTGCCGTCGGAGTTCATCACGTAGATGTCGGCGGGGACGCGGAAGCCGAAGAAGAACACCGACAAGGCGAGGCGGGTGCCGTCGGGCGACCACGCGGGCATGACGTAATGCTCGCCCGGCGTGGCGGCCGCAGTCAGGCGAGTCACGCTGCCGTCGGCGACCGCGACGGTGAAGAGATCATAGGTGTCGGTGACGGCGCCGCTCCGGGCGAACGCGATCCGCGTGCCGTCGGGCGACCACGCGATCTCCGGTTGGACGGAGCTGCCAGCGGTCAGCCGCGTCTGCGCGCTGCCGTCGGCGTTCATGAGGTAGATGTTGCGGACGTTGTTGTCCTGCGGGTCGTCGCGCGTGCTGAGGAAGGCGATCTTTTTGCCGTCGGGCGACCAAGCGGGGGACTCGTCGAACCCCGGATGGGTCGTCAGCCGACGGACGTTCGTGCCGTCGGGGTTCATCAGGTAGATGTCGCTGCGCCCGTTCGCCAGGTTGTCGCGGTCGCTCCTGAAGGCGAGCGTCTGCCCGTCGGGCGACCACGCCGGGGAGAGATCGATTGCGGAGTGTGCGGTCAGCCTCGTCTGTGAGCCCCCGTCGCCGCTCATCGAATAGATTTCGCCGTTGCCGTTGAAGTCTCGCAGGCTGTCGAAGGCGAGCCGACCGGCGCACGGGTCGGCGGCTTGGTAGGCGGCGGGCGCGGCGAGGCCGGAGCGCGGCGCGGAGGCGCGCGACGCGCCGCCTACCAAGCCGCTTGGTGAGAGGGCGTTCGCGGCGGCGAAGAGCGCCGCGAGAAGCCGCGCCCGCCCGACGACGCTCCTACGCCCTCCGCGCACGCCCGTACCCGCTCCCTTCCCGCTCATCTCTGCTGAGACCCCCCTTCCTCTATGCCGTAAACGGCGAAGCTGTCCTTGATCGGCTTGCCGGGGGTGCCGACATATACCTTGCGCTCCTCGGTGTCCTTATGGATGACCGAGCCCATGCCGATCAGACAATCCTTCGCGATCTTGACGTTGTTGGCGACTGAGCTATTGACGCCGAGGAAACAGTTCTCGCCGACCTCGCAGTAGCCGCTGACGACGACGTGCGACGAGATGAAGACGTTGTCCTTGATGACCGTCTGATGTCCGATGTGGTTGCCGCTCCAGAGCACGACGTTGTTGCCGACACGAACGGCGTACTGCACGACGTTGTTCTCGAAGATGAAACAGTTCTCGCCGATCTCGACGTTGTGCCAGACGAAGGCGCGGGAACTGACGTAAGAGGCGAGCGCGTAGCCCTTGCGCTTCGCCTCCTGGTAGAGGCGCGTGCGCACGCGGTTCAGCTTCACGTAGGAGACGGCGACGAAGGCGCGGTGCGCGGCGGGCGGGAAGTGCGCCTCGACCTCCTCGAAGTCCACGACTGGCAGCCCGAACAGCTCCTCCTTCTTCCGGTAGGCGCGCTCAACCGAGAAGGCGACGACCTCGTGCGGCGAGTCGTGCGTGAAATACTCGTAAGCCAGTTCCGCCGTCTCGCCGTCGCCGACGATAACGATCCGTTCCGCCCCTTTAGTCATCATTTTAGACCTGCCCTCTAATAGTTTTGCGGCGCGGGTGCCCCCGCCGCGCCGTAAGCGCGCCACAGGCTGTCGGCGTCTCCACCTTCGTACTCCGCGCGCGCGCCGTCGCCCCGCGTGACTACCCACCTGAGCGCAGGCTCCTGAAAGACCCCATCCTGATCCGTGAGCGGGGGGCCCTCGATTGAGAAGTCGCCGAAGCTGCGCGAGGTGAGCGGCTGGAGCCTGCCCAAATCGCCCTCGCCCACGCCCTTGCGCCGCCGCGGGTAGACGAGCACGTGAATCATGTAATAGTGCGGGACGAGGCGCAACGACGGCAGCCACCCCTCGACCGCGCACTCGCCTTCGAGGTAGTCGATCTTGAAATCGTCGTACCAGTTATTGAAGTTGCAGACGATGACCCCGTCGGCGCGCACGATGCCGAAGTTGATCAGGGGCTCTTCGACGAGGCGCTCGGCGAAAAGACGAATGCGTATGCGCGTGCGCTCGCCGAAGCGAAACACGCGCCGCTCCCCGCCGTCCTCGCCGAACATCTCGAAGGAGAGCAGGCGCACGCCGGAAGCGTCCGCGCCATTGTCGCCCGCGCGATCGCCGCCCGTACTAGTCTGCGACGCCGTGCGTTCCCGATCCTTGCGCCGCGTCAGGTCGCGATACTTTTTGAGCACCGCGACCGTGTCGCCGTAAGCCTCGACGCGCCCGCCGTGTAGGTAGAGCGAGCGTTCACAGGTCGCCTGGATGGCGGTCATGTTGTGCGAGACGAGCAGGATCGTCATGCCGCTCTGCTTGAGCCGCTTCATGTGCTCGAGGCATTTCTTCTGGAAGGAGAGATCGCCGACGGCGAGCACCTCATCGACGAGCAGAATATCCGGCTCCATGTGTGCCGCGACCGAGAAGGCGAGGCGGACGTACATGCCGGAAGAGTAGCGCTTGACGGGTGTGTCGAGGAATTGTCCGATCTCGGAGAAGGCGACGACCTCGTCAAATTTGCGGCTGATCTCCGCGCGACTCATGCCCAGCGTGGCGCCGCTCAGGTAAATGTTCTCGCGTCCGGTCAACTCCGGGTGGAAGCCCGTGCCGACTTCAAGCAGGCTCCCAAGGCGACCGTAGAGTTCGGCGCGTCCCGTGGTTGGCTCGGTGATGCGCGAGAGGATTTTCAGTAGCGTGGACTTGCCCGCGCCATTGTGCCCGACGAGACCGAGCACTTCGCCCGGTCGCACCTCGAAGCTCACGTCCTCGAGTGCCCAGATCCTCTTCGTCCCGGATCGCGTCGCGTTGCGCCGCAGCCGCTTGAGCGAGTTGCCGACCGCTCCGGCGAGCGCCTCGCGCAGCGTCTCATACTGCGCCTCCCGCGCGCCGATGCGATACTGCTTCGACAGGTTCTCGACCCGGATGATTGGCTTCATCGTCTGGCTCATTAGATCACGTCGGCGAAGTTCTTTTCGACGCGGCGGAAGATGACGGCGGCATAGGCGAGGAGGACGAAGGTTATCGCCGCAGAGACGCCGAGCGCATACCAGTTGAACTCGCCGCCGAGCAGTGCGGCGCGGAAGTTGTCTAAGATACCGACGAGCGGGTTAAGCCAATAGAGCCACCCCCAGTGTCCGACTCTCTCATAGACGAGCCGCGAAGGATAAAGCACCGGCGAGACGTACATCCAGAGCTGGATGAGCACGGGCAGCGCCACGCCCACATCCCTGTACTTGACGTTCGCCGCCGAAGTTAACATCCCGAAGCCGAGCGCGAGCAGCATCATCAACGCGACGAGCGCGGGCAGCATGAGGAGGTTCACCGAGGGGGGCACGTGATAGTAGATCGCCATCCCGACATAGATGAGAAACGCCACGGAGAAGTCCACCAGGCGTCCGCAGATTGCCGCCACGGGGACGATCAGTCGCGGGAAATAGACCTTCGTGATGAGTTGCGCGTTGCCGACCAGGCTGTTGCCGCTGCCCAAGATGGCGCTCGAAAAAAACGTCCATGGCAGCAGCCCCGTGTAGACAAAGACCGGATAGGCGACGCCGCGATCCGAGGGCACGCGCGCGAGCACGCCGAGGAAGATCGTGAAGATGATCGTCGTCAGCAGCGGTTGCATCACGACCCACGCCACGCCGAGCGCTGTCTGCTTGTAGCGGACTTTGAGATCGCGCCACGTCAAAAAATAGAGCAACTCGCGATACGCCCACACGTCGCGCACGCTGACCACGCCCCAGGAATCACTGGGCTCGATGACGACGAGCGGCTCTTCGGGCAGGTAACGTGAGTCTGGGCCGGGTGGCACGTTCGGCACGCTTGGCGCAGGGTCGCCCGCGGCGCGGGCGGCGTTCAGCCCATGCAACTTGTTGCTCGTGGTTGTTTCCATTAGTCCCGGCTTGGAAGGAAAGTCTTGCAGGCGCTCCCGGCTGTTACGATTCCTCCGCGCTCCACAGCCTAACCCGTCACGCATCAGAAGCGGTTTAGAGTAGCTTGAAGAAAGCGTCAGTCTAGCGACGCAATGACAGGTGCGTCAAGCGAGGCGAGGAGAGTGGTGTCCTAATTTGAAAATCGCAGCCCGATAAATATAGGGCTTTATTTTCAAACTGGGACATGACTCGAGGAGGGTGGGGGCGTTCAGCCCGAAAACAACTGTTCCCTCCCCACCGGCGGAAAAGCCAGGTCAGGAGGGAACAGGGTTCGGTGCACGAGCGAAAGGGTTAAAGGTTACTGGGTGCAGCTGCCGGGCGAGATGGCGCTCGTCGCGCCGCTCACGTCCGTCGTGTTGCCGTAGACCTTGTTGTTCGAGCAGCTCTGCATCGTCGCGCTGTTCGAGAGCCCCGTCGTGTTGCGGTGAACCGCGTTGCTGTTGATGCGGACGGTCGAGGCGGTCGCGGAACTGATGCCCGTGCCGTTTGAGGTCACCACGTTATTGTCCGCGTTGATCACCGCCCCGCCCGAGGCCGCCAGCCCGTTGCTCGTGTTGTTGTCTATCACCGAGTTGCTGATGTTGGCCGTGCCGCCCGTCGCCTCCAGCCCCTTGGCGTTGCCGGCCAGCCGCAGGTTGTCGTAGGACGCGTTGAGCGTGCCGGCGGTAATGCCCTGTCGTATGCCGTCGCCGGTGCAGTTCTCGATCTTGGTATCCTTGACGTGGAGGGCGAAGGTCACGGCCGCGCTGTTTAAGGCCGTCTCAATGCCGTCGGAGTTGGTGCTGTTGCCCCTGAAGCCGAAGATGTGGCAGCCCTCGACGAAGAGCTGCTTCCCAGAGATGAAGCGTACCCCGTCGAAGCCCGTAAAGGCGCCGTTGATAGAGAGGTTCTTCAGCATCACGACTATGGAGTTGGGCGTGGCGGTGGCGCTGTCGTTGACGTTGACGCCGTTAGTGCCCGCCGCCAGGATCGAGCCGAAGCCCGCGCCCGTCGTCCCGTCGATGACGATGCTCTTGGTGATGGTGACGGTGCCGAAACCGCCCGGGTCGAGGCAGTCGATCTCGCCGTTGGCGGACGTCTTCGAGATGGCCCCGGCGAAGGTCTTACAGGGGGCGGTGCGGCTGCACGGGTTGAGGTCGTCGCCGACGCCGGACACCCACGTGCGCGTCTGGGCATGCGCGAGCGACGAGAGAGCGAGGATGAAGATCGCGCAGGTCAGTGCCTTAACGGTTGTAGAGAGGGTTCTCATGAGATTTCTCCTTAACGGAAATGTGTGTTGATGTGAGCCGGCGCTCGCGGGGCGCGGCAGAGTCGCGCGGACTATTTAAGGCTGGACGCTTATGTCGCCGGCGCCATCGGAAGTGTCCGCGAACGAGTAGGAAACGACGGGGAACGACTGCGTGCCCGCGGGCGCTTCGGGGACGGGCATCTGGTAGCCCTTGTCTTCTCTGTTCTCGGCGTCGGTCGCCCACCACGTCAGGCCCACGCCCGGGTCTTCCTTCCATTCCGCGTCTGAGGGCTGCCAGTCCTTCTTGATGAACTTGTAGACGCCCCACGTCAGCTGGTCGGGTAGCCTGGTGTTATTGCCGTTGTCTTCGACTGTGAGCAGCACCCTCAGCCCGATCAGGTAGGGGATGCTCGAGTCGCGGACGGTGCCGCTCATCACGGCCTGGTTGTTGATGACCACGATGTCGTCGAGGTCAGCCTTGATGAAGGTGTCCGCGTACTTCTCCTGCGGGGAGCCGTCGCCGTCCACGTCCCTGTAAACGATGGTCGCCGCGTCGGTGTAGTACATCGAGCCCGAGGTGCTCCCGTCGGCGAGCTTCTGAGCGTCAAACTCGACGTGCTTCTTGAAACCATCGACGAGCGTGAAGTCGTAGAACCCTTTGGAGGACTGCGCGGCAGCGGCCGGCGCCAGCGCCGAGAACGCCAGCATGAGAACAGCCAGCGTGAGCGCTTTGAGGGTAAAACGAACTTTCCTCATTTTATTCTCCTTATAAGGTGTCTGGTGAGTTGTACTCTGTGTTGCGGGTTTACGAAACGCCGCGGTGGTTAATCGAAGCGCAGGGGAACTGCGGTCAACTCGTGGTGTGAACGGTGAGCGAGGAAAACTTCGGCGTCCCCACGGGCGGCTTGCTTTCGGAAAGCGCGGGAGGTTGTACCCCAAAAGCCGGGGCGTGTCAAATTTAATACCGTTATCGTGGCATCAGTGTTTTTAACCATTCGCCAATCGTCGCCCGTCCCGGCGTCCTCGACTACTTTCATACCTTGCAACTCGATCTACGTTGAACGCGCCGCAGACGGATTTACCCGCCCGGTCGCCCCGCCTTCGTCCCTACTCCCGCTCGCCGAATATCCGTAGCGCTCAAAGAAGCGTTCCCGCCCGTCGCGACCATGATCGCGACGGGCGGGAACGGAATTGTGGATGACGTTGATCTGGCAGAGAGCGTCGCCCTTTGAGCGTGACGCTCTCTGCCAGATCAGCTTATTTGAACTTGAAGTTCGCGCGATAGACGCTGCCGTCGTTGAGACTGAGCACTAGCTGACGACAGGTTCCCGCCCAAGCCGAATCCGTCTTCCAGACATAGATGTACTGGTTCGTATCGTAGGTGAGGCTACTACTGCCAGCCGTCAGTGTCTCCGTCAAGTCGGTCGCCGGATCGGTCGAGCCGCACGCAAAGGGCCCTGACGACGGGCTGTTAGCCGCGAAGATGTTCAACCCCCGATTACCGCTGAGGCTGAACTTCACGGGTATAGCCCTGCCGGCATTGACCGCATTTAACGTCGGCAAGTTGATCACCGGCGAGAAGAACCCGGTGAACGGGTAGAGCACCGTCACGGTAAACGTGGCTGTGGCGCTGTTGTTATGCGCGTCAGTCGCCGTCACCGTCACGGTCGTCGTGCCGACGTTGAAGGTCGAGCCGGACGCCGGGCTAGAGCTGACAGTGACTGTCCCGGCGCAGTTGTCAGTAGCTGTCGCCGCCGGGTAGTTCACCACCATGCTCTGTACCGTCGTGTTCGCCGGCAGGATCGCGGTGACGTTAGACGGCGTCACGATGGTCGGCGGTGTGTTGTCAACCACCGTCACCGTCTGGGTGGCGGTCCCCGTGTTGCCGTGCCCGTCCGTCGCCGAGTAGGTCAGTGTAGTCGTGCCTATGGGGAAGATGCCCCCGGAGGGTACCCCGCTGCGCGTTACGGCCCCGAGGCCCGCACAGTTGTCTGTGGCCGACCCCGTGCCGAGCGTCGCGTCTAGGTTGCTGATGGTGACGCTGCACGAGGTCGCACCCGACCCTGTGAAGAGCGTCACGGCTGCCGGCGGTGTAACGACGGGCGCAGTATTATCAACCACGGTGACGTGTTGCGTGGCGGTCGCCGTGTTGCCCCCGGAATCGGTCGCCGTCCACACCACGTCGGTCGTGCCAACGGGGAAGACATTGCCCGACGGGCTGCGCGAGACGGTCACCACGCAGTTGTCGTTAGCTATGGCGGAGCCGAGAACAGCGTTACTCACGACGACGTCGCAAGACGTTGCTCCCGGTCCGGTATTCACGCTCACGTCCGGCGGCGCGCTGATGGTGGGCGGCGTGCTGTCGGTGACCGTGATGGTCTGCGTGGAGCTGGCGCTGTTGCCAGCGGTGTCGGTCGCCGTGAAGACCCGCGAGATGATCAGCGGACTCGCGGCAGAGCCCGCGCCGCTTCTCGTCTCGCTGACTGTCACGGTCGGCGTGCCGCAGTTGTCTGACGGCGGCGCTGGCGGAAGAGGATTCCCGTTTGAATCGAGAATCGTCCCGCTCGTCGCCTGTGACGCGCTGGCTGCCGGGACTTCGCCCGGACAGGTGTAAGTGGCGTCAGGCGGGGCGGCGATGAGTGGCGGCGTGCCGTCAGTCACCGTAACGTGCTGAACTGCCGTCGCCGTGTTGCCCGCACCGTCTTTCGCCGTGTAGGTCACGGTCGTCGTGCCGACGGGGAAGAAGCCACCGGACGGGACGCCCGTTCTGGTGACTGTCACCGACGCCGAGCAGTTGTCGTCAGTCGTCGGCGTGCCTAATTCGGTTTCGCCAACAACCAGGCCGCATGAACCCGACGTTCCCGGCGGCGTGGCTATACTCACGTCCGGCGGCGCGGTGATGGTCGGCGCAATCGTGTCATTGGTCGTGACGGTGACCGTCTGCGTGCAACTGGCTTTGCGGCCGTCCGAATCGGTCGCCGTCCAGGTGATGGTGGTTATGCCACCGGGGTACGGCGCGTCAATCGCCTCGCCGTCGCTGCGCGTTGACGTGACGGTCACGCCGCTGCCGGTCGTCGCGGGAGCGACGACAGCCACCGTCGCGTCGCAGGAGCCTGCGGGCGCCGTAACGCCGATGTTGGCGTTGCAGGTGATGGTGGGCGGCGCCGTGTCCAGCACCGTAACGGCGAAGCTACATGAGCCGCCGCCGGTTGCAGACGAGACGCTGACAATAGTCGTACCGACGGGGAAGAACGAGCCGGATGCCGGCGAAGTGGTGATCGGCCCGCAGTCGCCGGACGACGATATGCCGCCCGCAAAGTTGACGACCGCGCCCAACACACTGTTTTGAGTCGTATCGGCGGTGACCGTGATGTCCGGCGGGCAATCGAGAGAGCAGGTCGCCGCAGCTGTGCCGGCGGTGCGAATCTCGATCTTAACCGTGGACGAGTTGCTGGCCGGGCGCGGGTCAGTTGTCGCGCCGTTTATATCAATGTCGGTGGAGACCAGGGAGTTGGGCGCGCCCTGATTTACCGTGTAGTTAAGTGTGAAAGTGGAGATCGCGCCCTTCGCCAGACTTTGAGCGGGCGCGCAGTCCACGACACTTCCAGTCGTCGAACAGGTGAAGGCGGTGCCGGTTCCGGCAGTGGCAGAAACGAACGTCATGTTCGGCGGTACGGACTGCGTCACGTGAACGTCCTGCGCTTCGTTCGGGCCTATGTTGTTCAGGTAGACGAAGAAGCCAGTGGACTGACCGGGCGCCAGCGTGTCGGTGCTAGTGCTGACGGCGTAGATCGCGAGGTCGGCGGCGGCGGCGCTCGGGTCGGCTACCGAGAAGTAGGCGATGGCGCGCACACCGTTGTCCTCGGCCGAGTTGATGGCGGCGCTCCACGTCCCGCGGTTGTCGACGGTCTCGCCGTCGACGACGGACGTAGCGCTCGACGGGAGGGTGAGCAGAAGGGTCTGCGGGTTGCTGGTGACGTCGACGACGGACGCCACCGTGCCGTCGGTGCCGCTGATGCTGACGCGGCGGAGCGCGGCGGCGGCGCGCAGCGGCGAGTTGTCTACCCTCGCGCAGACTTGTTCGCCCAGATTGAAGGTGTCTTTGTGCGTGCTGGTGCAGACGCCGCCGATGACCGCGTAGGTGTCTATAGACTCGACGGGCGAAGCCTGCAGCATTAACAGCGGGAAGAGAGCCTCCAAGCGTGGCGGCGCTAAACTCGCCTCCACACCCGGCAGCGCGGCCCTATCTCCCCTGCCTGCCAGCACCTTGGCTGCCGCCGCGGGGCCGGAGGCCGCGGGCTGCTGCCCGGCGTCGCGCGACACTCTGTTACGTGTCGAGGCCGAAGAAGGGGAATATAGGGCTGTTGCAATAAGGGTTAGAAAGAGCGCGCAAAAGCAGGCGAGTGACGTGATCGATCTCGCTCGACGTTTGGCGTGTTGCGATTTAGGTGCGGGGGATCTCTTCACCCCGCCGGCGGGGTGAAGGACTGTAGGCGTGCTTTCGGTTTTCATAGCATTCACATCTCTCCAAGTCTCGTCTCCATTGGCTGGGGCCTAACGCCGAGATCGCGAGCCTCGTCCGTAAATGACCTCAGTAAGCGTCGCGGGGTGGAAGCTCCGGCGGCGTCAGACGCCGTGACCGGAGACGTACGTGCGACCCAGCCCGCGGGTCGAATTGACGAGCGGCTTCGCCCGCAAGTCCGCCGCGGCGGACTTGCGGGCGAAGCCGTACGGACGAGGCTTACTTCGGGTTCGTGATGCCCGGAACTACGCCGTCGTTTCCGTTGCCGAGGATGTGGTTGTTACCGAAGCTGTTGTACGTGCCCGCCCCGGCGAGGCCCGTGGTGTTGCGGTAGATGTTGTTGTCGCTGAGGCGGACGGTCGAAGAGTTGTTGACGCCGTTGCCGTTCGAGGTGATCTGGTTGCTGCTGGCGTTAACGATGGAGCCGTTCGAGACGATGATCCCATTGCTGGTGTTGTTGTTGATGACAGAGCGGCTGATGTTCGCCGTCCCGCCCGTCGACTCAAGCCCGTTGCTGTTGCCGGACAGCACCACATTATCGAAGGAGGAGTTGAGCGTGCCCGAGGCGATGGTCTGGCGTATGCCGTCGCCCGTGTTGTTCTCGAATGTCGAGTTCCTGACGTCCACGCCGAAGAGCACCGCCCCGTTGCCGGGGCTGATAGCGATGTCGATCCCGTCGGAGTTTATGCCGTTGCCCCTGAAGTTGAAGATCTGGCAGCCCACAACGTAGAGCTGCTTGCCGGAAGTCATTCGTATGCCGTCGAAGCCAGATCCTGCGCCGTCGATCGAGAGGTTCTTCAGGGTGACGGTGATGCTGTTCGGGCTCGCAGTCGCCGAGTCGTTGACGTTGACGCCGTTGGTGCCCGCCGCCAGGATCGACCCGAAGCCCGCGCCGTTGGTGCCGTCTATCGTCATGTTCTTCGTGATCGTGACGGTGCCGAAGCCGCCCGGATCGAGGGCGTCGATCTCGCCCTTGTCGGCGGTCTTCGAGATGGCGCCAGCGAAGGTCTTGCAGGGGGCAGTACGGCTACAGGGGTTAACGTCGTCGCCGACTCCCGAGACCCACGTGCGGGTCGCCTGCGCGTTCGCCAGCGCGGAAAAGGCCAACATGAAAGCCATCAGCATGAGGGCTTTGAGGGACAAACGAACTGTCGTCATTTCTAATTCTCCTTAAAGTTGGGTGGTGGCTTGTACTCAGTGTGCGGTTTCGGACCGCCGCTGGTGGTTAATTGGAGTGCAGGGGAACTGCAGTCAAGTCACGGTGTGAACGGCTGGCGAGAAATACTGGCTTACGCGCCAACGGATGTCTCTCTCTGCAAGGAAGCGTCGGTGGTTGTATCTCAAAAGCGTAGGCGTGTCAAATAAAATGTCGGTATCATGGCTTCAGTGTTTTTTAACCGTCCGCCGATCGTCGCCCCTCTGGGCAAGTCCTTGACGAGCTTTTAAACCGAAACCTATACTCTGCAATTCGACTTACGTTGACTGCGGCGCAGACGGATTTACCCATGCGACCCGCCGCTCGCTCCGCCGAAAATATTTCCGTACCCATGCAAAAAATTTTCGTCACTGGCGGCGCCGGCTTCATCGGCTCCGCCTTCGTCCGCCTCCTGCTCACGCAGTACCCCGACTGCCGCGTCACGGACTTCGACGCGCTGACCTACGCCGGGAACTTAGACAACCTCGCGGGACTCGACGCGCGGCGCCACCGCTTCGTGCGCGGCGACATCTGCGACCGCGCCGCCGTCCTCGACGCGCTCGCCGAAGGGACGGACGTGCTCTTCAACTTCGCCGCCGAGTCGCACGTGGATCGCAGCATTGCGTCGGCGGATGAGTTTTTGCGCACGAACATTTTAGGCACGCAAGTCCTGCTCGACGCCGCGCGCGCCCGCGGCGTGCGGCGCTTCGTGCAGGTCTCGACCGACGAGGTGATGGGAAGTCTGCCCGAAGACGAGGGCGCCTTCTTCACCGAAGAGTCGCCGCTCGCGCCCAACAGCCCTTACGCCGCCTCGAAGGCTTCCGCCGAGCACCTCGTGCGCGCCGCGCGGCACACGCACGGCATCGACGCCGTGGTGACGCGCTGCGGCAACAACTATGGCCCGCGCCAGTTCCCGGAAAAGCTAATCCCTCTGCTCATCACGAACGCGCTCGCCGACGATGCGATCCCCGTGTACGGCGACGGGCGCAACGTGCGCGACTGGATTTACGTTGACGATCACTGCCGCGCGATCCTGCTCGCCGCCGAGCGCGGGCGCGCCGGCGAGGTCTATAACGTCGGGGCGCGCAACGAGCGGCGCAACCTCGAAGTGGTCGAGTCGATCCTCGACGCGCTCGGCAAGCCGCGCTCTCTGATCCGCTTCGTCAAGGATCGCCCCGGCCACGACCGCCGCTACGCCATCGACGCGACGAAGGCAGAGGGCGAGCTGGGCTGGAAGCCGCGCGAGACTTGGGAGACGGGCTTGGAAAAAACCATCGGCTGGTACGCCGAGAACGCCGGGTGGATCGCGCGCGCGCGCAGCGGCGAGTACCGTGAGTTCTACGCGCGGCAGTACGGCGCGGAGGTCGGAGCGAAGTGAGGGTGCTCGTCGCGGGCGCGGGCGGGATGGTCGGGCGCGCGGTGGCCGAGCACTGCCGCGCGGTCGGCGACGAAGTTTTCGCGCACGACCGCGGCGGGCTCGACATCACGCGCGCCGAAGAGGTGGCGGCGGTCTTCGGGCGCGAGCGGCCCGAGGCGGTCATCAACTGCGCCGCGTGGACGGACGTTGACGGCTGCGAACTCGACCCGCAGCGCGCGCACCGGGTCAACGCCGAGGCGGTCGGCACGCTCGCGCTCGGCAGCCGTCAGGTGGGCGCGACTTTCGTCACGATCTCGACCGACTACGTTTTCGACGGCGACAAAGAGGGCTTCTACACGCAGCGCGACGATCCGGAGCCGCGCAGCGTGTACGGCATCGCGAAACTGCAGGGCGAGCGGCGCGCCCAACTCGCGACGGCGCGCTGCGCGGTCATCCGCACGGGCTGGATTTTCGGCGCGGGAGGGCGCAACTTTTTAAGCCGCGTCGTGGAACTCGCGCGGCGGGGCGATCCGATGAAGGCGATCTCGGACGCATGGGGCACGCCGACCTACGCGCCGCACCTCGCCGCGCGCCTGCGCGAACTCGCCGCGCTCGATCTGCCCGGCACCTACCACGTCGTCAACGCGGGCGAGGGCGCGAGCTTCGAGCAGTTCGCGCGCGAGGCGACGGCGCGCGCCGGTGTCGTCGGCGCGCAGTTCGAGAGCGTCTCGATGGACTCGCTGCAAAGACCTGCGCCGCGCCCACGCAACTCGCGCCTGCGCTGCCTCATCTCAGAGGCGGTCGGGCTCGCGCCGCTGCCGCACTGGCTCGACGCGCTCGACGAGTTCGTGCGGATGTAGGAGTGATCATGAGCGCGTGCGGGCGCGCGGCCCCGGCGGGCGCGCCGTCCTCCTGCCCGGCGCCGGGCGCGACACTTTGGCGGCAAAAATCGGCGCGCGGCGCGGTCGCGGCGCCCGCCTGCGGTCTTGCCTCGCGGCTCGTCTCTGCTATTATGTTCGCTCTCCGTTGGCATGACCTTCGGCGTTCCTGTTTTACTAAGGCTTAAGAAGAGATGTCACAAGATAATCGTTTGCTTCCGTCGCTCCCCGTCGAACGCGGTCTCGACCGCCCTTTAAGTGATCTCGCGCAGCCGAAATCCTACGGCTCTTCGACGCTCACGGAACCCGCGCACCTGCGCGAGTACCTGACGGTCGTGCTCAAGCGCAAGTGGCTCATCCTGAGCCTCGTGCTCGTCGTCACCACGCTCGTCACGATCCAGATGTACCGCACGCCGTCGGTGTTCGAGGCGGCGGCGACCATCGACATCGAGCCGAAGCGCGAGAACCCGCTTTCGAGCGGCAAGGGCGGAGTCGTCATCAACACCGGGCGGACGACCGATCCGACCTACGTCAACACGCAGTTGCGCCTGCTGGAGAACCCGGCGCTGGCGCGGCAGGTGATCCGCACGCTCGATCTGGAAAACAACCCGACGTTCCTCGGCGGGCAGGCGCAGACCGGGCTCGTCACGTCCGTCAAGCGCCTCTTCTCGGGCGAGAAGAAAGCGGCGGCACGGCCCGGCGGCGAGAAGGCGAACGAGAGCGTCCCCATCGTTGACGCTGATGCGGTGAAGAACGAGTCCTTCTCGGCGGAAGAGTTGGCGCGCCTCGAGCCTTACGAGGACACGCTCGCCGGGGGCCTGCGGGTTGAGCCCGTCGTCGGGACGAACCTCGTCACGCTGCACTACACACACACCAGCCCCGAGCTGGCGCAGCAGATCGTCAACACGCTCGCCGACGCCTTCATCTACAACAACCTGGATCGCGAGACGGGCAGCGCGAATCACAACATGGTACTGCTCGGCACCCGCATCGCCGAGTTGCAGGGGCAAATCCGCAAGCAGCAGGTGGATGTCGTCAACTACGCCATCGCGCATAACATCCCGGTGGATGAGAAGACGGGGGGCAACCTCGACGTGCAGCGCCTCGGCACGCTCAGCCAGCAGGTGCTCGAAGCCGAGAACAACCGCAAGAACCTCGAAGCGCTCTACGTTGCGGCAGCAAAGGAGAGCGACGCGAACAGCATCCCCGAAGTACAGGACAGCAAGCGCGTGCAGGAGTTGCGGACGAAGCTCGCTGACCTGAAACAGAAGCGCGACGAGTTGTTAGAGATCTACACGCCGGAGTGGATCGGGGTGAAGAAGCTCGACGCGCAGATCACGCCGCTCGAAGCCGATCTCAAGAAGGCGCCCAATGAAGTGCTCGCCGGCATGAAGTCGCGCTACGAGTCGGCGAAGGCGAAGGAGGAGAGCCTCAAGCGCTCCTACATCTCGCAGATGGGCGTGACGACCGAGCAGAACCGCGCGAACATCCAGCTCAACGTCATGAAGCAGGACTTGGCGACCAACCAGCAGGAGTACGACGTGCTGCGCCAGCGCCAGCGCGATCTGGAAAACAGCATGGTCGCCAACAATCAGCAGAACAACATCTCGGTGACGAGCCCCGCGCGCGTGCCGCACGAGCCGGTCGGCCCCGCCCGCATGAGAACCATCGCCCTCGCCTTCCTGCTCTCGCTCGGCGTCGGCGTCGGTCTCGCTTTCCTGCTCGACTACCTCGACGACACGCTGAAGACGGTCGATGACGTTGACCGCTACCTGCACCTGCCGTCGCTCGCGCTCATCCCGGCGAGCCGCCCCGAGCGTGCGCGCCTCGTCGGCAAGCGCGCCACGCCCGCGCCCGCCGAGGGCGACTCTTCGACGGCGCTCGCGCTCATCTCCGACGTGCGCTCGCCGAGCGCCGAGGCGTACCGCCACCTGCGCACGTCGCTGCTGCTCTCCTCAGCCGGTCAGCCGCCGAAGACGATCCTCGTCACGTCGAGCCAGCCCTCTGAGGGCAAGACGACGACCGCCGTCAACACGGCGATCATGCTGGCGCAGACCGGCGCGCAAGTGCTCATCGTCGATTGCGACCTGCGCCGCCCGCGCGTCCATGCCAACTTCGGCGTCTCGAACGCGCGCGGCCTGACGAACTACCTGTCGGGCGAGCGCGACCTCGACGCGCTCATGCAGCCCTACGAGAAACTGCCGAACCTGCGGATCATGCCTTCGGGTCCCGTCCCGCCGAACCCGGCGGAACTGCTCGGCTCGACCGAGATGCGGCGGCTGCTCGACACCCTCTCGGAGCGCTTCACGCACATCGTCATCGATTCGCCCCCGGCGATCTCTTTCACCGACGCCTCGATCCTCTCGACCGTCGTTGACGGCGTGATGCTCGTCGTCCACAGCGGCCGCTCGTCGCGCAATATCGTGCGCCGCGCCAAGCAGCAGCTCGTGGACGTGGGCGCGAACATCTTCGGCGTCGTCCTGAACAACGTCAGCCTCGACGCGCCCGACTACTACTACTCCGGCTACTACTCCTCCTACTACTCGCAGCAGGACTACGAAGAGGAGCCGGAGGCGAACGCCCCCGGCGGCGCGGTCGGCAGGGCGGGCTGATGCGGCGCGGGGAGTTCTGCCTCATCGCCCCGGACGTGGTCTTCGGTGAGGACGTGGTCGTCCACAACTTCGTCAACCTCTACGGCTGCGAGATCGGCGACGGGACGCGCATCGGCTCCTTCGTCGAGATTCAGCGCGGCGCGCGCGTCGGAGCCAACTGCAAAGTGTCGAGCCACACCTTCATCTGCGAGGGCGTGCGCGTCGAGGACGAGGTCTTCATCGGCCACGGCGTCAACTTCATCAACGACAAGTACCCGCGCGCGACGAACCCCGACGGCACGCTGCAAACCGACGCCGACTGGACGCTGCAAACGACGACGGTCGGGCGCGGCGCCTCCGTCGGCACCGGCGCGACCATCCTCGGCGGCGTCTCCATCGGCGAGGGCGCCACCGTCGGCGCGGGCGCCGTCGTCACGCGCGACGTCCCCGCCGGCTCGACCGTCGCGGGCAACCCGGCGAGAATCATCAATCGTGAAATGTGAAATCGTGAATCGTCAATCGTGTTCGGAACGATGTTCACGATTGACGTTTCACGATTCACGATTGACTAACTACTCCTCTGAATGATCACCGTCGGCGTCATCGGCTGCGGCTACTGGGGGCCGAACCTCATCCGCAACTTCGTGGAGAACGAGGCTTCGCGCCTCGCTTGGGTCTGCGACACTGACGAGCGACGCCTCGCAGAGATCGCGCGCCGTTACCCTTCGGCGCGCGCCGCGACCGATTACCACCAACTCCTCGCCGATCCAGAACTCGACGCAGTCGTCATCGTCACGCCCGTCGGCACCCACTACCCGTTCGCCAAGGAGGCACTCGCCGCCGGCAAGCACGTGCTCATCGAGAAGCCTCTGACGAAGTGCGCGCGCGAGGCCGAGGAGCTGATCCGTCTGGCCGACGAGCGCGGTCTGACCTTGATGGTCGATCACACCTTCGTCTATACGGGCGCGGTCAGGAAGATCAAGGAGATCGTCGCGGGCGGGGAACTCGGCGACCTGCTCTATTTCGACTCGACGCGCATCAACCTCGGTCTCTTCCAGGACGACATCAACGTCGTCTGGGATTTAGCCCCGCACGATCTCTCGGTGATGGACTACCTGCTCGATCGCGCGCCCGTGGGCGTGACGGCGACGGGCAGTTGTCACATCAAGCCCGGCATCGAGAACATCGCCTACGTGATGCTCCTCTTCGAGGATCAGTTCATCGCGCACTTCCACTTCAACTGGCTCTCGCCCGTCAAGATTCGCCGCACGCTCATCGCCGGGAGTCGCAAGATGATCGTCTATGACGACATCGAGCCGATTGAAAAAGTGCGCGTGTACGACAAGGGCGTGACGACGACGAACGGCGCGGGCACGGTCGCGGGCGACGAGAAAGAGGAGGCTTACCGCACGCTCGTCAGCTACCGCACCGGCGACGTGTGGGTGCCAAAGCTCGACGGCACCGAGGCGCTCAAGCACGTCTGCTCCGAGTTCCTCGATGCGATCAGGGAGCAGCGGCGACCGCTCACAGACGGCGCGGCGGGGCTGCGCGTCGTGCGCCTGCTCGAAGCCGCGCAGGAGTCGATCAGCGAGGGCGGTCGGCTCGTCAGACTTTAATTGACATGAACGTGGGCGGTTTATTATTGCTCGTGTGGCTAGGACTGGTGGTGGTAGGGCACTTCCTTCTTACCAGGAGCAGAAACGCCGTCCTCAAGCGGTGGTACTTGAGGGGACTCCTCATCGTCTCGGTAGTTCAGTTCCTGCTCTATAATTTCCTTATCGGGGGATATGCGCCGCGGCTCTGGTTCGCGCTGATCGTCGCGGTCATGGCTTTCTTCTTCATGCGCTCATTCCAGTTCTGCGATGCCTGCGGGAGAACCTTGCGTGAGGATTTGTCAGGACGGCTAAAAAAATGCCCCGAATGCGGCGCGGACTTGAAGGACTGAAATCTTGATGGCTCAATCATCCCCGAAAATGAAAGTTCCCCTCCTCGATCTGCGCGCGCAGTACGAGCCGCTGCGCGAAAAGTTGCTGGCATCGGTCGAGCGCGTCTTCGAGTCGCAAGGGTTCGTGCTCGGCGCCGACGTGCGCGCGCTCGAAGAAGAAGTGGCGGCTTACTCGCGCGCGCGACACGCCATCGGCTGCGCCAACGGCTCGGACGCGCTGCTGCTCGCGCTGATGGCGCTCGACGTGAAGCCGGGCGACGAGGTCGTCACGACGCCCTACTCTTTCTTCGCCACCGCCGGCTCAATCGCGCGACTCGGCGCGCGCCCCGTCTTCGTGGACATCGAGCCGCGCACCTACAACATCGACGCCGGGCAGATCGCGGCGGCGATCACAGAGCGCACGCGCGCCTTGATGCCCGTGCATCTCTACGGCCAGTGCGCGGAGATGGACGCGCTGCTCGAAGTCGCGGCGCGGCACAGTCTGCCCGTCGTGGAAGACGCGGCGCAGGCTATCGGCGCGGAGGACATCGGCGGGCGTCGCGCGGGCGCGTTGGGAGAGATCGGCTGCTTCAGCTTCTACCCGACGAAAAACCTGGGCGGCGCGGGTGACGGCGGAATGCTCTCGACGAACGACGACGCGGTTGCCGCGCGCCTGCGTAGCTTACGCGTCCACGGCGAGGCGTCGAAGTACCATCACCGGGAGATCGGTTTCAACTCGCGGCTCGACTCGCTACAGGCCGCCGTCCTGCGCGTCAAACTGCCGCACCTCGACGCATGGTCTGACGCGCGCGCTGCGCACGCCGCGCGCTACCGCGAGTTGTTCGCCGACGCCGGCCTGCTCGAAGAGGTTGGGCTGCCGCACGAGCGCGAGGGCGTGCGCCACATCTATAACCAGTACGTGGTGCGCATCCGGGAAGGCAGGCGCGACGCGCTGGTTGAGCACCTGCGCGGCGCGGGCGTCGGCACAGAGATTTACTACCCCGTGCCGCTGCACCTGCAAGAGTGCTTCCGCTACCTCGGCTACCGCGAGGGCGACTTCCCCGAAGCCGAGCGCGCCGCCCGCGAGACGCTCGCGCTGCCCGTCTATCCAGAGTTGACGGAAGAGCAGCAACGCTACGTCGTCGAGTCGGTCCGAGAGTTCTTCAGGTAAAACCCGTCTGTTGTCAGTGGTCAGTCGTCCGTTGCGCGTGGCTCACGAGTTTCGCGACAAGTAGGGGTCGAACAACTGACCACGGACTACGGACAAAAACCAAGAGCCCGGCGCGATCTCGAATGATCGCGCCGGGCTCTTGGTTTTTGTGGCTGCCGCCCGCCGTCAGTTCGCGCTCCAGCGCGCCTCGACGAGGGTGGGTTGCGTGCCGCCGCGCTCGGCGGCTGCCTGCTCGCGTTCGGCGAGTTTGAGGTCGTGGTCGATCATGATGCGCACGAGCCCTTTGAAATCGACCTCCGGCTCCCAGCCCAAGACGGTGCGCGCCTTCGTCGCGTCGCCGAGCAGGAGATCGACTTCCGCCGGGCGGTTGTAGCGCTCGTCGATCTCGACGTACTTCTGCCAGTCGAGATCGAGGTAACCGAACGACTCTTCGAGGAACTCCCTGACCGAGTGCGTCTCGCCGGTCGCGACGACGAAGTCGTCCGACTCTTCGGCCTGCATGATCCGCCACATCGCCTCGACATAATCCTTGGCATAGCCCCAGTCACGCCGCGCGTCGAGGTTGCCCATGTAGAGCTTCTGCTGCAAGCCCAGCTTGATGCGCGTCGCCGCGCGCGTGATCTTGCGCGTGACGAAGGTCTCGCCGCGGCGTTCCGACTCGTGGTTAAAGAGTATCCCGTTGCTCGCGAACATCCCGTAGGACTCGCGGTAGTTGACCGTGATCCAGTAGGCGTAAGTCTTGGCGCAGGCGTAAGGGCTACGCGGGTGGAAGGGCGTCGTCTCGGTCTGCGGCGTCTCGGCGACCTTGCCATAGAGTTCCGACGAGGACGCCTGGTAGAATTTCGGCTGGATGCCGACCTCGCGGATCGACTCCAAGAGTCGCACCGTGCCGAGCCCCGTCACGTCGCCCGTGTACTCCGGCACGTCGAAGCTGACGCGCACGTGACTCTGCGCGCCGAGGTTATAGACCTCGTCCGGCTCCGTGTTGCGCAGGATGGTGTTCAGGGAACTCGAATCGTTGAGGTCGCCGTAGAACATGCGCAGGCGCGCGCCCGACTCGTGCGGGTCCTGGTAGAGGTGATCGATGCGATCGGTGTTGAAGGACGAGGAGCGGCGCACGATGCCGAAGACCTCGTAGCCCTTCTCCAAAAGTAACTCGGCGAGGAACGAGCCGTCCTGACCCGTGATGCCGGTGATGAGAGCGCGTTTTGCCATCTAAGTTAAGACCCCTGTCGGTTCATGCGACTACGGAAGTCGCCATTAAAGTGATGGGAACTTTGTCCGCGCCGCGAATGTTCGGTCGTCGAGATTTCGTCGGCGGTGGCGAACGGGCGGGCGCGGACGCAGAAGTTACGAGACCTGATACCTTAGCGAAAGCCCGGCGTTTGGGCAAGCGCACCGCCCGCGCGACAAAGCTCCGCGCCATGGTTTATTATCTCTCTTCAAAGAGCACGCGCCGGCGGGGACACCACGCTTCGGCAATCATCAACCGGGAACCAAACAAGACTGTATGGACACTTGGACGAATAATTTTCCCTACCGCCGCGTCGCGGTGACGGGCGGCGCGGGCTTCCTGGGTCGTTACGTCGTCGAGCGCCTGAAGGACGCGCCGGGCGTCGAGGTCTTCGTGCCGCGCAGCCGCGACTACAATCTGATCGAGGTCGCCGACGTGCGGCGGATGCTCGACGACGCGCACCCCGATCTCGTCATCCACCTCGCGGCGGTCGTCGGCGGCATCGGTCACAACCAGAAGAACCCGGGTCGCTTCCTCTACGACAATCTGATGATGGGCACGCAGCTCATCGAGGAGTCGCGCCTGCGCGGGGTGGAAAAATTCCTCGCGCTCGGCACCGTCTGCGCTTACCCGAAGTTTACGCCGGTGCCCTTCAGGGAGGACGACCTCTGGAACGGCTACCCGGAAGAGACGAACGCGCCCTACGGGCTGGCGAAGAAGATGATGCTCGCGCAGGTGCAGGCTTACCGCGAGCAGTACGACTTCGACGGCATCTTCCTGCTCCCCGCTAACTTGTACGGACCCGGCGACAACTTCGACTTGGAAACCTCGCACGTCATCCCCGCGCTCATCCGCAAGTGCGTCGCGGCGCGCAGGGAAGGCGCCGAGTTCATCGAGGCGTGGGGCACGGGCGACGTCTCGCGCGAGTTCCTCTACGTCGAGGACTGCGCCGACGCCATCGTGCGCGCCGCCGCGCTCTACGACGAGCCGCTGCCCGTCAACCTCGGCAACGGGCGCGAGGTCTTCATCAACGACCTCGTCGTGACCATCGCGCGCCTGACCGGCTTCCGTGGCGAGATTCGCTGGCAGCCGTCTAAACCGAACGGTCAGCCCAAGCGGCAGCTCGACACGACGCGCGCACGCGAGAAGTTCGGCTTCGTCGCCCAGACCCCGCTCGAAGAGGGTTTACGCAAGACGATTGACTGGTACGAGCACAACTTCCCGGCGTGAGCGACGGAGACGACCGACCCAAATGAGTCTGCCCAAGCTCTCCATCGTCACGCCGTCTTACAACCAGGGGAAGTTCCTCGAAGAGACGATTCTCTCCGTGCTCGATCAAGGGTACGAGCCGCTCGAATACATCGTCATCGACGGCGGGAGCACCGACGAGAGCGTCGATGTCATACGCCGCTACGAAAAACATCTCGCCTACTGGGTGAGCGAGAAAGATCGCGGGCAGGTGCACGCCATCAACAAGGGATTAGGGCGCGCGACCGGCGACCTCTTCGCCTACATTAACAGCGACGACGTGTACCTGCCCGGCGCTTTTCAAGCCGCCGTCTCGCACTTCGAGGCGAATCCTGACTGCGACTGGCTGTGCGGCGACACCATTATGTTCGGCGAGGGCCATGCGACGGAATTGGTTAGTGCAGTAGTTCCGAAGTCCGCCGCGCACGCGCTCTCCTGGGCATACCGCGCCCCGCAGCCGGGCATGTTCTGGAAACGCGAACTCGTCGGCGCGGGCTTCGACGAGCAGTGGCGCTACGATTTCGATCACGATCTATACGTCCGCCTGCTCCTCGCCGGTCACGCCTGCGAACACCTGCCCTCGACGGTCGCCAAGTACCGTCTGCACGGCGCGAGCAAGACCGTGGCGGAGAGTCGTCACTTCGACGAGGAGTTCGACCGCAGCGCGGAAATTTATGAGAGCCAACTGCGCGGCGCGGAGCGGCGCTGGTGTCGCGCGACGCGCTACATCCGCCGCGCCTACGCCGCGAGCACGGCGGGCGAACGGCGCGAGGGCGCTCTCTGGCTCCTGCGGGCGCTCGCCACGCACCCGGAGAGCCTCGCCGCGCGACCCTTCTGGGGAACTTTCCGTCGCCTCGCGGGCGGCGCCCCACCGCGCTGAGGCGCGGGCTTGCAATTCCGACTCGGCATCGACTATTGTTTCGAGTCTTTCGAGCCATACAGATTATCGGCTGACCCTCGTAAGAGACTCTGCCGCAAGGTGGCCATGGCGTCGGACGGCGACTCCATTGAGGTCTGGGCGAGGGCGGTGCATTTCACTTCGCGTGCGCGCCGACGAAACATCAGATCGCGGCGAGTCTCCGCCCGATCAATCCCACCTCCCCCATTAAGAGAGACGACACTATCCGTGCCTTCACCCGACGCAAGTAATCTCGCGCCCGTGCGCCTCGATGGCGACGCCGCGAGCAGGACGTTTGACGGCGCGACTGAACACTCGCGCGTCTCGCTCGTCATCCCCGTGCGCGACGAAGCCGCGACGATAGATCAAGTGTTGTCGTCGCTCGCGCGGCAGACGCGCCGTCCCGGTGAGATCGTCTTCGTCGATGGCGGAAGCCGCGATGACACCGTGAAGCGGCTGCGCGAAGCGGCGACTCTCGACTCTTCGATCCGCGTCGTCGAGGCGGGCGAGGCAACGCCCGGGCGCGGGCGCAACGTCGGCATCAGCGCCGCCGCCAACGACTGGATCGCGCTGACCGACGCGGGCACCCGCCTCGAACCTGACTGGCTCGAACGTCTCGTTGAAGTTGTCCGCGACGAGCCTTCGGTCGAAGTCGTTTACGGAAACTTCGAGCCCGTGACCGATACGTTCTTCGAGAGTTGCGCCGCGCTCGCCTACCCGCCGCCGAAGAGCGCGCGACCCGAAGGAAGGATGCGCACGTCCTCCACCGCCTCCATGCTCCTGCGCCGCGAGGTCTGGCGCAAGGTCGGCGGCTTCCCAGACCTGCGCGCCGCCGAAGACTTGATGTTCATGGAGGAGATCGCGCGCGGTGGCTTTCGCGTCGCGTGGACGCCGCGCGCGACCGTCTGGTGGCAACTGCGTCCCACACTGGCGAGCACCTTCCGCAAGTTCGTCCTCTACTCGCGCCACAACGTCTGGGCCGGTCGCGCGCGCCACTGGCATTACGGCGTCGCGCGGCAGTACGCGGTCGTCGCCCTCTTCGTCCTGCTCGCCGTCGCGCACAGCGCGTGGTGGCTCGCGGGCGTCGCGCTCTGGCTGGCGGCGCGCACGGTGCGTAGCATCGAGCGGCGGCGCGAAAGCATGAGCCTCTGGTACGCCTACAACCCCGCGCGCTTCTTCGGCGTGATGCTCGTCATCTTGACGATCGACGCGGCGACCTTTGTCGGCTGGGCGCAGGCTCTCTTCACACGCCCCGCCGAGAAGGCGACTGCCGCCTCCGCGCGCGCTGCGCGCAAGTCCGAATCGTGAGCACGTGCCAGACGACCCCGCCGGAGACTTGCCCAGACGCGCCGGACGCAAGCCTTCACGCGCCGGACGCAAACGCGCTCGCGGGCAGGCGCGTGCTCTTCATCTCCTACAACGGGATGCTCGAACCTCTCGGACAGAGTCAGGTCATCCCGTACCTCAGCGCGCTCGCAGACGAACGCGGTGTGCGCTTCACGCTCCTCAGCTTCGAGCGCGACGTGGCGATCAGGGCGGAAGGCGCGGCGCGCGTCGAAGAACTCCGGCTGCGACTCGCCGCGCACGGCATCGAATGGCACACCTTGCTCTATCACCAACGCCCGTCGCTGCCCGCGACCGCCTACGACGTGTGGGCGGGCACGCGCCGCGCGAAAGAGCTAGCGAGACGAAATAAGATCGAGATGGTGCACGCGCGCAGCCACGTCGCCGCCGCCATGGCGCTCGGGCTGAAAAGAAAGTTCGGGGTTAAAATGATCTTCGACCTGCGCGGCCTGCTTGCCGAAGAGTACGCCGACGCGGGGCACTGGCGCGCGGGCGAGTTCAAATACAAACTGACCAAGCGCAAGGAGCGCGACTTCTTCGCCGCGGCGGACGGGGTGGTGACGCTGACGGAAGCCATCTGGGCCGTCATCAAAGATTGGGAGGGCTTGCGCGGACGCGCCGTCGCGCACGAAGTCGTCCCGTGCTGTGCCGACCTCGCGCGCTTCAGCTTCGACGGGGCGGCGCGCGAGCGCCTGCGGCGCGAACTCAAGCTCGAAGCGTCTTTCGTCGTCGTCTACAGCGGCTCAATCGGCGGCTGGTACATGAACGAAGAGATGGCAGACTTCTTCGCCGCACTCCTGCGTGAACGTGGCGACGCACATTTCCTCTGGCTCACGCCGCGCGGTCACGACGCGGTGCGCGCGTTGATGAGCGCGCGCGGAATCGGCGAAGAGAAATTCACGGCTCACGCGTCACGTCCCGAAGAGGTCGCGGCGTACCTGTCAGCAGCGGATGTGGGTCTCGCGTTCATCAAGCCGTGCTTCTCGAAGCTCGCGTCATCGCCGACGAAGACCGCCGAGTACCTCGCCTGCGGGTTGCCCGTCGTCTTGAACGCGGGCGTCGGTGATTCCGACGTGCTCGTCACGCGCGAGCGGGTCGGCGCGCTCGTCGAAAACTTTACGACGGACGAATACCTGCGAGCGTTGCGCACGGTCGCCGCGATGCTCCGCGACCGGGATGCCACGCGCCGACACTCGCGCGAAGTCGCCGCGCGACTCTTCGACGTGCGCCGCACCGGACTCGAACGCTACGCGCGGCTGTATGGAAAAGTGATCGGAGGTTAGAGGTCAGAGGTCAGTGAGACAAAACTCGGATTCTCACTGACCTCTAACCTCTAACCTCTAACCTCTGTACACTGATGAGAGTTTTAGGTCTAGCCTCGTACCCGGTCGAAGCGGCGGCGACGCGGTATCGTCTTGTACAATACGTCGCGCCGCTGCGTGAGCGCGGCATCGAGCTTGAGGTACGCTCCTTCCTCGACGCGCGTTTGTTCGCGTCCGTTTATCGTCGCGAGGAGTTGCCGCGCACGGTCGCGGGGCTGCTGCGCGCGTCGCTGGCGCGCTTGGTGGACGCGGCGGCGGCGCGGCGCGCGGACGTGGTGCTCGTGCAGCGCGAGGCGATGATGTTCGGTCCGCCGGTCGTCGAATTTCTGGCGACGCGGCTCGGTGGCCGTCCGATGGTGCTGGACTTGGACGATGCAACCTACGTCTCGTACACCAGTCCGATCTACGGGCGACTGGCGAGCGCGGTCAAGTGGTTTCGCAAAACGGACGATCTGATCCATTGGGCGCGCGCCGTCACGTGCGGCAGCCGCGCAATCTGTGAGCACGTCGAAGCGCAGGGCACGCGCGCCGTCTACATCCCGACGGTTGTGGATACGGATCAGTTCCGACCGCTAGAGTGGGACGTGGAAAGGACGACAGGCGCGATAGTCGCGAGCGCGCGCGCGCCAGAGACAGAAAACGCGACGCCCGTGGTTGGTTGGATCGGGACGCATTCGACGTTTCCGTATCTCGAATCGATCTTCCCGGCGTTGCGTGAGCTGGCAAAGACGCACAGGTTCAAGTTGAAGCTCGTCGGCGCGGGGCGCGACGCGGTGAGCTTGCAAGGCGTGGAAGTGGAAAACTTGCCGTGGAGGCTTGACCGCGAGATCGCGGACTTCCAATCGTTCGACGTGGGGCTGTACCCGGTTGTGCCGAGCGAGTGGGCGGCGGGCAAGTCGGGCTTCAAGTCTGTGCAGTACATGGCGGTTGGTGTGCCGTTCGTTGCGTCGCCCGTCGGCGCAACCGCCGAGATCGGCGAGCCGAACCTGACTCACTTCCTCGCGACGAGCGACGAAGAGTGGCGCGCGACGCTGGGACGCTTGCTCGCCGACGTGAGCTTGCGCCGGCGCATGGGCGCGGCGGGTCGGGCGCACGCGCTCGCCAATTACAACGTGCCGGCACAGGCTGACAAGCTCGCCCGCGCGCTCGGTGAGGCGGCGGGCAGAAACGACGGCGCGGCGACGCGGTGACGTTGAGAGGGAAGTGGTGCAAGAGCGAGAGACGGAGGTTGAGCGCGGCGCGGCATCGCGAGATGGCGCGCCGGCGGCTGATCGCGCTGCCGCGTCGATTGATCGCCGCGTCGCCGCGTCGCCGCGTCGCCGCATCTCGCGGCTGCGCCTTGTCGCGCTTGGCTTTGTTGCGTTGCTGCCGTCGGCGTTGAAGCGTCCGTGTTATCGCTGGTTCTTCGGCTACCGCATCGGCAAGCGCGTGCGGATCGGGTTGACGTTGTTGGATGCGGGCGAGTGTGAGATTGAGGACGACGTGAGGATTGGACATTTGAATGTTGTCATCGGCGTCGGTCGGTTGTTGATCGGGGATCACGGGCGCGTGGGGCACTTAAACGTGCTGCGCGGGGGCGAAGAGATCGCTCTAGGCCGCTACTCTGAGATCATACGCATGAACGAGATTAACTCGATCCCTGACCCGGAAGTGGTCAACCGGATCGATCCGCGATTCAGTCTGGGCGCGGGCAGCGTGGTGACGACGGGGCACAAGATTGACTTCACGGATCGCGTCGAGATCGGGCGGCGCACGATCCTCGGCGGGCGTAACTCGTCCCTGTGGACGCACAACCGACAACGCACGCGCCCCGTCACCATCGGCTCGTTCAGCTACATCGGTTCGGAGATTCGCGTCGCGCCGGGGGGCGTGATACCATCGCGCTGCATCGTCGGCATCGGCGCGGTCATCACGGGTCGGCTCGAAGGCGAGAACCAACTCATCGCGGGCGTACCAGCCCGCCCGATCAAGCCTCTCGGCGAGGAGGATCAGTTCCTCATCGAGCACCGGACGCGTCCCGATCTGCCGGACGACGTGTGAGAATAGCTTTTGCGCGCGCCGCTGCTGGCAGCAAGCGTGTTCGGCGCGCCGGCACCCTCAAAGGTTCGCCTTCGCCACCGCGCTCCTGGTGAGCGCTCCCGTTAAGACATAGCCATCAGGAATTATGAACGCTTTTCTAACTGCGTCGGCGCTTGCGGTCGTCCTCGTCGTGCTCGCCCTCTCGCCGGGATTCGGTCCCGCCGCCGTCGCCCTGTGCGCCGCGTGCGCCCTCGTCGCGGGCTTGGTGATCAGCCGCCTCGGCACGGACAAGGAGTTCTTGCTGCGACTCTTCGTCGCCGGGCTGATCGCGCGGATGCTTGTCGGCACGATCATCTTCAACTTCCACCTGCAAGAGTTCTTCGGCGGCGACGCCTTCACCTACGACTACTTCGGAACGATGGTCATGAAGATGTGGCGCGGCGAGATACCCCACCACATTTTCCTGAGCATTATGGGTCCGTTCCTCGCGCGCAACTACGGCATGATCTACGTCACGGGGGCGATCTACTGGGTGACAGGTCAGAACATGCTGGCGGCGCAGTTCTTCAACGCGGTCATCGGCGCGGCGACCGCCCCCGTCATCTACCTCTGCGCGCGGCACCTCTTTCGCAACGTCCGCGTGGCGCGCGTTTCCGCCCAACTCGTGGCCTTCTTTCCCTCGCTGGTGCTCTGGTCGTCGCAGGGGCTCAAAGACGGCCCGATGATCTTCCTGCTGGCGCTGGCGATGCTGGCGACCTTGAAGCTGGACGAGCGGTTCAGCCTCAAGCACCTGGCGGTCTTAGTCGCGGCGCTCGGGGGCATTCTCAGCCTGCGCTTCTACGTCTTCTACATGATGGCCGCGGCGGTGGTGGGGGCGTTCGCGGTGGGGTTTAGAACCCCGTCCGTGGCGGGCTACGTGCGCCGGCTCGGGATTCTCTTCGCCAGCACGCTGCTGCTGCTCCAACTCGGCGTCCTGAACTCGGCGACGGAGCAGTTCGAGCTGTACGGCAACCTCAAAGCGGTGCAGCGCAGCCGCGCCGATCAGGCGGAGTCGGCGTCGGGGTTCAAGGAGGATACGGACGTCTCGACGACCGAGGGCGCGCTGACCGTGATCCCGCTCGGCTTCCTCTATCTTTTGTTCGCGCCATTTCCATGGCAGCTGGCGTCCTTGCGCCAGTCGATCACGTTGCCGGAGATGGTGGTCTGGTGGGCATCGTTTCCGCTCTTGTGCGCGGGGCTCTGGTTCACCCTCAAGCACCGGATGCGCCAGGCACTGCCCGTGCTCATCTTCACGATGATGCTCACCCTGGCCTACTCGGTCTTCCAGGGTAATGTCGGGACGGCTTACCGCCAGCGCTCACAACTCCTTGTCTTCTACTTCATCTTCGTCTCCGTCGGCTACGAACTGCTCAGGGAGCGGCAGGAGGATAAGGTGCGCGAGCGCGCGGCGGCGAAAGCCGAGTTAGTGGCGAGGCTGCGCGGGAACGCGGCACACGTGGGCACGGCGGCTGTCGAGCGCGACACGATCTTGCAGCCAGCGTCGGCGATTGACGCGGGCACGGGCGAGGCGCGACCGCAACTGCTCTGAGCGCGCGCCGCGGTGCCGAAACCCTGTTGCGCGCGCCCGACTCCACCCGTTTGGACTTCTACGCGTTTACAGCTATCTTTGGGCGAGGGACTCCCACGATCAGGCGAATTCAGGTATGAACGCTCTTCTCACCGCCGCAGCGCTGGCTCTAGTTATCAGTGTGATGCTGCTCGCGCCGCGGCAGGGCGCGACGGCGCTGCTGCTCTGCGGCGTGCTGGCAACCGCCGCCGGCTACTTCATCGCGCGCGTCAAAGACGACAAGAGATTCTTGCTGCAAGTGTTCGTTGCGGGGCTGCTGGTGAGGATGCTCGTGGGCACGGCCATCTTCTATTTTCACATGCAAGAGTTCTTCGGCGGCGACGCCTACACCTACGACTTCCTCGGCAGCGCCGTGCTGCAGGCTTGGCGCGACGGCTCTTCGACCGTCGCCGCGCCCGGTTCGAACGTGGACGTCGGCTATGGCATGTCGTACTTCGTGGCGGCCATCTACTGGGTGGCGGGCGAGAACATGCTGGCGGTGCAGTTCGCTAACTCGGTCATCGGCGCGGCGACCGCCCCCGTCATCTACCTCTGCGCGCGCTCCATCTTCCGCAACCTGCGCGTGGCTTACGTCAGCGCGCTCTTCGTCGCCTTCTACCCTTCGCTGGTGCTCTGGTCGTCGCAGGGGCTCAAAGACGGCCCGATGATCTTCCTGCTGGCGCTGGCGATGCTGGCGACCCTGAAGCTGGACGAGCGGTTCAGCCTCAAGCACCTGGCGGTCTTAGTCGCGGCGCTCGGGGGCATTCTCAGCCTGCGCTTCTACGTCTTCTACATGATGGCCGCGGCGGTTGGCGGCGCAGTGGTCATCGGGATGCGCACCACCGGATCGCGCAACCTCTTACGACAGCTTGCCATCGTCGTCGGGGTCGGCTTGGCGATGACTTACCTGGGCGTGCTGCGTAGCGCCGGGACATCGTTCGAGCATTATGGCAGCTTCAACCAGTTGCAAATCGCCCGCGCCGATCAGGCGGAGTCGGCGAAGTCCGGCTTCGCCAAGGACGTTGACGTCTCGACGGCCAGCGGAGCCTTGTCAACCATTCCCGTCGGACTGATCTACCTTTTGTTTGCGCCGTTTCCATGGCAGCTGGCGTCCTTGCGCCAGTCGATCACGTTGCCGGAGATGGTGGTCTGGTGGGCATCGTTTCCGCTCTTGTGCGCGGGGCTCTGGTTCACCCTCAAGCACCGGATGCGCCAGGCACTGCCCGTGCTCATCTTCACGATGATGCTCACCCTGGCCTACTCGGTCTTCCAGGGTAACGTCGGGACGGCTTACCGCCAGCGCTCACAACTCCTCGTCTTCTACTTCATCTTCGTCTCCGTCGGCTACGAACTGCTCAAGGAAAGGCGCGAGGACAAGAAGCGCGAGGTGGAGCTGGACAAGCTGAGGACGCAGCAGGCGGCGCGGCGCGGCGCGGCACGGCGCAGGCAGGAGCGCGAGTGGGAGTCCATCGCCGACAACCTCTCGGAGAAGATCGGCTTCTAGTATGTGCGGCATTACGGGCATAGTCCGCCGCGGCGGGCGTTCGGTTGACGGAGGCGTGCTCGCCTCGATGTGCGAAGCGATCCGCCATCGCGGACCCGACGACGACGGCTTCTACCTGCGCGAGTCGGTCGGGCTCGCCATGCGCCGCCTCGCCATCATCGATCTCGCGCACGGCAAGCAGCCCATCGCCAACGGCGACGAGACGGCGTGGATCGTCTTCAACGGCGAAATCTACAACTACCTCGAACTGCGCGCGCGACTGGAAAAGCTCGGCCACCGGTTTCGCACCAACTCCGACACGGAAGCCATCATCCACGCCTACGATCAGTATGGCGCGGATTGTCCGAAGCACCTGCGCGGGATGTTCGCCTTCGCCATCTGGGACGAGCGCAAAGAAGAACTGTTCCTCGCGCGCGACCGCGTCGGCAAAAAGCCCTTGCTCTACGCGCGGACGGCATCGGGGCAGTTCGTCTTCGGCTCCGAGTTCTCCGCGCTGTTCGCGCACCCGGAAGTGAGCCGCGACGTGGACGAGACGGCGCTGCACTACTATCTCTCCTTCATGTGCGTGCCCGCGCCACTCACCGCTTACCGGGAGATTAGAAAACTCGAACCCGGCCATTCCCTGCGCTACACGCGCGACGGCGAGATCAAAATCGAGCGCTACTGGGAGCCGAACTTCAACCGCAAAGAGAAGTGGTCGGAAGAGGAGGCGGGCGAGCGCGCCGTCGAGGTCTTGCGCGAGGCCGTGCGCGTGCGCCTCATGTCGGAAGTCCCGCTCGGCGCGTTCCTCTCCGGCGGCATCGATTCGAGCGCCGTCGTCGCGCTGATGGCGGAGGCGTCGAGCGCGCCCGTCAAAACTTTCTCCATCGGCTTCGAGGAGCAGGACTTCTCGGAACTGCACCACGCGCGCCGCGTCGCCGAACACGTCGGGGCGGATCACCACGAGTTCATCGTCCGGCCCGACGCGATGGAAGTTCTGCCCACACTCGTCGAGCACTACGGCGAGCCCTACGCCGACTCGTCCGCCATCCCGACCTACTACGTCTCGCGCGAGACGCGCCGCCACGTCACGGTCGCCTTGAACGGCGACGGCGGCGACGAGTGCTTCGCGGGCTACGAGCGCTACGCCGCGATGCGACTCGCCGAGACCTACCGGCGCGTGCCCGCCGCCCTGCGCGAAGGCGTCATCCGGCAGGCGATCAACCTGATCCCGACGTCCGAGACGCGCCGCAGCCGCGTGCGCGACATGAAGCGGTTCGCGCGCTCCGCCTCGCTCCCGGCGGTCGAGCGCTACCTGCGCTGGGTGAGCGTCTTCGACGCCGAGGCGAAAGACGATCTTTACACTGAGGAGTTTCGCTCGCGGATGAGTGGGCACCACGCGGCGGATTTCCTCTCGCCGTGGTTCGCGCGCGCCAACGGCGCAGGTGTCGTGGACGCCGCACTGCTCGCGGACACGATGACCTACCTGCCAAACGATCTGCTCGTCAAGGTTGACATCGCGAGCATGGCGAACTCGCTCGAAGCGCGTGCGCCGTTTCTCGATCACCACGTCATCGAGTTTGCCGCGAGCTTGCCGGAATCGCTGAAGCTGCGCGGGCGCACGACGAAGTATCTGCTGAAGAAGGTGCTGCGCCAGCTCCTGCCCACGGAGAATCTGGATCGGCGCAAGCAGGGCTTTGGCGTGCCCATCGGCCACTGGTTCCGCGGCGAGATGCAGCCCTTCCTGCGCGAGACGCTGCTCTCCGAGAAGTCGCTCGCGCGCGGACTCTTCCAACCCGCAGCGGTGCGCCGCCTCGTCGAAGAGCACACCACAGGCGCGCGCGATCACGCGCACCGCCTCTGGACGCTGCTCATGTTAGAGTTGTGGTTCGATAGGTTCATTGATTGAGCGGGCTGCGAAAGAGGAGAGCGTGGGTGCCGAGCGCCGTTGTCCAGCCTGTGCCGCCGCCGCGCGCCGCGAGCGCGGGACGAAGAGCGGAATGCTCGTCAGTTCTTGCCGCGCCTGCGGAACTCTCTACGCGCGGCACGGGGATGAGTCCGAGCGTGGCGGGGATTACAACAGTTACTACCATCCGGGGAGCCCCTGCGTTCCGGACTTCGTCGAGCGGCGGCACGACGAGATCGCCGACGGGTTTGCGTCGTACCGCCAGACAGGGCGGCTGCTCGACGTAGGGTGCGGGGCCGGATCGCTTTTGCGCGCGGCGCGGCGCGGCGGTTGGGATGCCGAAGGCACAGAGGTCTCGCGCCCGGCGGTCGAGCACGCGAGAAGTGAGGGCTTCACAGTCTTCTCCGGTGAGTTGGCAGAAGCCGGATACACGGAGGCGAGTTTCGACGTGGTGACGGCCATCGAGGTCTTAGAGCATGTGCCCGACCCGCGGGCTCTGCTTTCAGAGATCAGGCGCGTGCTGCGCCCCGGCGGGCTCTTCTGGGGCACGACACCGCACGGGCGGGGGATGTCGGCGCGCCTGCTCGGCTTGCGCTGGAGCGTAGTGTGCCCGCCGGAACACCTCCAGTTGTTCTCGCTCGCCGGGCTGCGGCAGTTGCTCCGCGCCGCCGACTTCGGGCGCGCGCGTTTGGTCTCGCGGGGTATCAACCCGTCGGAACTGCTACACGTGTTATGGGGCGCGCGGGCGGCGCGCGGCGTGGTCGAGGGACAGGCTGACTTCACGGGGGCTGAGCGCGTGCGTGCGGCTTACAGGCTGAACGAGGCAGCGACGAAGAATACGGCGACGCGGCTGTCGAAGGCGACGATCAACGCCCTGCTCGGCGCTGCCCGTCTCGGCGACTCGATCAGAATCAGCGCCGAAAAATAGAATCGGAGTGCGGGAGGAGATTGCATGAAAGGTGTCGTGTTAGCCGGGGGGTTAGGATCGCGCCTGCGACCGCTGACGGCGGTGACGAACAAGCACCTGCTGCCCGTTTACGACAAGCCGATGATCTACTACCCCGTCCAGACGCTGATCAACGCCGGGATCACGGACATCATGATCGTGACGGGCGGCAACTCGGCGGGCGACTTCCTGAAGTTGCTGAAGAACGGCAAGGACTTCGGACTCAAGCACCTCAACTACACTTACCAAGAGGGCGAGGGCGGCATCGCCGCCGCGCTCTCTCTGTGCGAAAACTTCGCCGACGGCGAGCCGGTCTGCATCGTGCTCGGCGACAACATCATCGAAGGCAACATCGCGCGCGCCGTGCGCGCCTACCGCGAGCAGCAGGGGGGCGCGAAGATTCTCTTGAAGCGCGTCCCCGACCCGCAACGCTTCGGCGTGCCCGAACTCGACGGCGCGCGTGTCGTGCGCATCGAGGAGAAGCCCGACACGCCCAAGTCCGACTACGCCGTCATCGGCATCTACCTCTACGACGCGCAGGTCTTCGACATCATCAAGACGCTCAAGCCGTCGGGGCGCGGCGAGCTTGAGATCACGGACGTGAACAACGCCTACATCGAACGCGGCACGATGACGTGGGACGAACTCGACGGCTGGTGGACTGACGCCGGCACCTTCGAGAGTCTCCTGCACGCCTCGAACCTCGTCGCCGAAACCGGCGCGAACAAGATGGAGAAGGAAGCTGTTGGATAATAGCGGTTAGCTGTTAGCGATTAGCCGTTAGCTTTTAATTTGTTCTTTCACGCACCGGCAGCTTCAGCGACAACGTTCGAGACTAAATGACTGGCAACAAGCTAACAGCTAACCGCTAACCGCTCCTCCATGATCATCGTTCGCATCATCGCGCGCCTGAACGTCGGCGGACCCGCGCGCCACGTGGCGTGGCTGACGGCGGGGCTCGCGCGCGAGGGGCACGAATCGCTGCTCGTCGCGGGCACCGTCCCGCCGGGCGAAGACGACATGGGTTACTTCGCCACCGCGCAGGGCGTCGCGCCCGTCATCATCCCCGAAATGAGCCGCGAGATTTCGCCGCAGGACGCCGTGACGGTCTGGAAGCTCTACCGACTTTTTCGCCGCCTGCGCCCGGACGTTGTCCACACGCACACGGCGAAGGCGGGCACGGTCGGGCGCGTGGCGGGAATACTGTATAGGTGGGCGACGCCCGCGGCGCTTGTGGGCCGCCCGCGCCCGTGCCGCTTCGTCCACACGTACCACGGGCACGTCTTCCACAGTTACTACGGCGCGGCGAAGACGAAACTGTTTCTCGCCGTCGAGCGGGCGCTCGCGCGCTTCACGGATCGCATCGTCGTCATTAGCCGGCAGCAGCTCGAAGAGATCAACGGGCGTTTCCGGGTCGGGCGCCGCGCGCAGTTTCGCGTCGTGCCGCTCGGGCTGGAGACAAATGTTTTCGCCGACTGGCGCGCACGCCGCAAGTCCGCGCGCGCTGGGTTCGGCATCCGCGACGAAGAGACCGTCGTCGTCGGCATCGTCGGCCGTCTGACCGAGATCAAGAACCACACGATGTTCCTCGACGCCGCCGCGCTCCTCAAGCAGCGCCTCGCGGCGGAGGGCGGCGCGGCGCGCGTGCGCTTCGTCGTCGTCGGCGACGGCCACCTGCGGCTTGCGCTGGAAACTCACGCGGCCTCGCTCGGTCTGGCCGACGACGTGACGTTCGCCGGCACGCGCGACGACCCGGAAAACTTTTACGCCGCGCTCGACATCTGCGCACTCACGTCGCTCAACGAGGGCACGCCTTTGACGCTCATCGAGGCGATGGCGAGCGAGCGCGCCGTGGCGGCGACCGACGTGGGCGGCGTGGTGGACTTGCTCGGCGGGATCGATCCGCACCTCTTGCGCCGACCGCGCGGGTGGCAGGTGTGCGAGCGCGGCGCGCTCGTCGAGCGTGGCGACGCGGAAGCCTTCGCCGACGCGCTCCATTATCTCGCAGGGAACGCGGAACTGCGCACCGGGATGGGGGCGCGCGGTCGCGCCTTCGTCGAGACTAACTATTCGGTAGCGCGGCTCGTCGCCGACGTGCTCAAGCTCTACGAGGAGCTGCGCCCGGCGGGGCGCGAGCGCGCGGCGGGCGCGGCGCGCCGGATCGCGACGTGAAAACGGCGCGCGATAATTCAGTCAGGAGGAGAATCTTTTGAAGGCACTCATTACGGGCGGGGCGGGCTTCATCGGGTCGCACTTGTCGGACGCGCTTCTGGCGCGCGGCGACGAGGTTTATTGCATTGACGATCTCTCGACGGGCTCGATCGGCAACATCGCGCACCTCAAGAAGCACCCGCGCTATCACTACACCATCGACACGGTGGATAACCGCGCCGTCACCGCCGAGCTGATCGACGCGTGCGACGTCGTCTTCCACCTCGCGGCGGCGGTCGGCGTCAAGCTCATCGTCGAGTCGCCGGTCAGAACCATCGAGACGAACGTCCACTGCACGGAGGTCGTCCTCTCGCTCGCCAACAAGAAGAAGAAGAAGGTGCTGGTCGCCTCGACCTCGGAAGTGTACGGGCTGTCGAACGACGTGCCGTTCAAGGAGTCGGGCAACCTCGTCATGGGCGCGACCACGAAGGGGCGCTGGTCTTACGCCTGCTCGAAAGCCATCGACGAATTCCTCGCCCTCGCCTACTGGCGCGAGAAGAAGCTGCCGACCGTCGTCGTGCGGCTCTTCAACACGGTGGGCCCAAGGCAGACGGGTCAGTACGGGATGGTTATCCCGACCTTCGTGCGGCAGGCGCTCGCCGGGCGACCGATCACGGTGTACGGGACGGGCGAGCAGACGCGCTGCTTCGGCTACGTGGGCGACGTGGTGGGCGCGCTCATCGGGCTGATGGACGCGGACGATGCGGTCGGCCAAGTCTTCAACATCGGCTCGAACGAGGAGGTGTCGATCCTCGAACTCGCGCGCCGCATTAAGCAGATCACGGGCTCGTCGTCCGAGATCGTGCTCGTGCCTTACGACGAGGCTTACGAGGAGGGCTTCGAAGATATGCCGCGTCGCGTGCCTGACACCACGAAGGTACACAAGCTCGTCGGCTTCGAGCCGAAAGAGACTCTGGACGGCATCATCGAAAAAGTCGTCGAGTACCAGCGCGACTACAGGTAGCCGCCGCGCGGGAAGTCGCCGCTTGATTTCTGCCGCCGTTTCGCATAGGTTTTCACTGCTCTGGCTAAACCCTGTCCGTCTTTAACAATGCCCTTTAGCAGCCGACAGTTGATTGCGGTCGCCGCGTCGTTCGCGCTCGCCGCGGCGCTGACGCCGCTCGTGCGCCTGCTCGCGCGGCGCTTCGGGATGGTGGCGAAGCCGCGCGGGGATCGCTGGCACAAGAAGCCGACGGCGATGATGGGCGGCGCGGCGATCTTCGCGACGTTCATCGTCGTCTATCTGACGCTGCTGCCGCACACGCCGCACGGCTGGGTCGTCATCATTGCCAGCTCCTTCCTCTTCGCCGTCGGCTTCGTTGACGATCTGCTCCACATCAAGCCCTACCAGAAACTCGCCGGGCAGGTGATGGGCGCGGCGGTCGTGACCTACTACGGGCTCACCCTGCCGTGGACGCAAAGCGCCCCGCTCAACATGGCGATCACGATGTTCTGGATCATCGGGATCACGAACGCCGTTAACCTGCTCGACAACATGGACGGGCTCGCCTCCGGCATCTCCGCCATCGCTTCGGTCTTCCTCGCCCTCACGTTCGTCGCCAACGGGCAGACGACGGAGGCGCTGATGCTCGCCGCCTTCGCCGCCGCCCTGCTCGGATTTCTGATCTACAACTCGAACCCGGCGTCGATCTTCATGGGCGACTGCGGCTCGCTCTTCATCGGCTTCTTTTTGTCGAGCGTGGCGCTGCTGAGCGCGTCGGGCGGGCGCTCGCGCTCGTTCCTGCCCGTGCTCGCCGTGCCGGTGCTGATCCTCGTCATCCCGATCTTCGACACGACCTTCGTCACCGTCCTGCGCAAGCTCTCGGGGCGCTCACCGTCGCAGGGCGGGCGCGACCACACTTCGCACCGCCTCGTCGCGCTCGGCATGAGCGAGCGCCGCGCCGTCTGGATGCTCTACGCGTTCGCGGGGCTGTCGGGGCTGCTCTCGATGTTCGTGCGCGAGGTGAAGTTCGACGTGAGCGTCGCCGCCATCCTCGGCTTCACGGTCGTGCTCACGCTGCTGGGCGTGTACCTGGCGGGCGTCAAGGTGTATGACGAGGAAGAGGTGCGCGCGGCGCGCGAGAAGCCGCTCGTCTCCTTCCTCGTCGATCTCTCCTACAAGCGGCGCATCTTCGAGGTGCTGCTCGACGTGGTGCTCATCACACTCTCGTTCTACTTCTCGTACCTGCTCCTGTTCGGCCCCATCTCGGAGATCGGCGCGATGGGAGTGTTCCTGCGCGCCGTGCCCGTGCTCGTCTTCGTCAAGATGTGGGCGTTCCTCGCGGCGGGTGTCTATCGCGGCATCTGGCGCTACGTCAGCCTCGACAACCTGATCGTGTACGCCAAGGCGGTCGTGCTGGGGTCGGTCGCCTCGGTGCTCGTCATCCTTTTCGCGTTCCGCTTCGAGGGCTACTCGCGCGCCGTCTTCTTCCTCGACGCCATCATCCTGCTGATGCTTTTGGCCGGGAGCCGCGTCGCCTTCCGCGTCTTCCGCCGGGCGCTGCCCGCGGGAGCGGGGCGCGAGGGGCGGCGCGTGCTCATCTACGGCGCGGGCGACGGCGGGGAACTGCTGCTGCGCGAGATACTCAACAACGACGAGCTGCGCTACACGCCCGTCGGCTTCATCGACGACGACCGGCACAAGCAGGGCAAGGTCATCCACGGTCTGCGCGTCTTTAGCGGCAACGGGAATCTGAGCGAGGTCTGCGCCCGCCAGCGCGTCGAGGAGGTCTTGCTCTCCAGCGGCAAGTTCTCCGCCGAGCGCCTCCGCCACATCACCAAAGTCTGTCGCGAGTCGCGCGTCATGCTCCGCCGGATGCGCATCCAGATCGACACGATTAGCGAAGAGTGACAAGCGGGTGTCGGGTATCGGGTGCCGGGTGTCGGGTCTCCGTGCCGTTGATGTCACACGCTTCGATTTGAGTGATAATTTTTAGCCGACACCTGAAGCCCGACACCTGTCACCTTCTTTAATGTCCGACCAACTCAGGCTCATCAACGTGGACGCGGTGTGGCGTCGGGTGCTGCTGCTCGTCCCGGCGGCGCTCGTCTGCTTCGGCGTGTGGCTGGCGCTGCGCTGGTTCGTCGGCGACACGATGGCGACCTACCCGTCGAACGTGGAGGTGGCGCACCTCGCCGAGCGGCTCGCGCCAGACGATCCGCAGGCACACTTCACGGCGGGCGTCTTCGCGCGCAACGAGTTCACGCCCGATCAGTTGTCCGAAACCGTCCGCGAGTTTGAGCGCGCGACGGCGCTCGCGCCGCACGACTACCGCCTGTGGATGGAGCTGGGGCGGGCGCGCGAGCAGGCGGGCGACGCGGCGGGCGGCGAACTGGCGCTCAGGCGGGCGCTCGCGCTCGCGCCGAACTACGTCATGCCGCGCTGGTACCTGGGAAATTTGCTGCTGCGCGCCGGGCGCGAGTCGGAAGCCGTCTCGGAGCTGCGCGCCGCCGCCGAGTCTGACCGGGAGCTGCGCGGCCCCATCTTCGCCTCCGTGTGGAGCATCTTCAACGGCGATGTGGAGCGCCTCACGGCATCGGTCGCCCAGACGCCGTCCGTGCGCGGCGAGCTGGTCGAGTACCTCGTCAGGCAAAAGCGCGTGGACGACGCGCTGCGCCTGTGGTCTTCGCTCGCCGCGCCGGATCGGAAGCAGCAGCATGAGGCGGGCGACATGCTCGCGCGCGGGCTGCTCGAAGGGCGGCGCTACGGCGCGGCCTTCGCGGTGTACGAGGAAGCCGGGGCGGGCGCGCACGCCTCCGTCGGGCAGGTGGCGAACGGCGGCTTCGAGGAGGAGATCGGCGCGCCGGGTAAAGATCAGTTCGGCTGGTCGGTGACGCCTGTCGCTCAGGCGCAGATCGGGATCGACCCGCGCCTCGCGCACGGCGGCGGTCACGCCCTGCGCGTCACCTTCAACGCGCCGTCGTCCATCACCTTCGCCAACGTCTCGCAGCTCATCGTCGTCGAGCCGGGCGCGCGCTACCGGCTTGAGTTCTTCGTTCGCACCGAGAACCTGAAGACCGTCAGCTCGCTCGTCGTGGACGTCGTGAGCGGCGCGGCGGACGCCAAGACGCTCGCCACCTCCGCGCCCGCGCCGGGAGGCACGACCGAGTGGCAACCGGTCTCCGTCGAGTTCACCGCGCCGGCCGACGTGGACGGCGTCATGCTGCGCGTCAGGCGCGACCCTTGCCCCGAAGAGGCTTGCCCGATCTTCGGGAAGATTTGGTATGACGACTTCAACCTCCAACGAGCCAACTCCGCAGGCGGCGCGCGCGCCGCGGTCGGCGACAACGGCACAGCCCCGAAGCACTGAGCCGCCGCGCACCGTCGCGAGCCGCTTCGTCGTCCTCGCGCTGTGTCTGGCGGTCGTCCTTTCGGCGCTCGCCTTCGGCACGGTGCATAGCTGGTCGCTCGCCATCTTTCAAGCGGGCGCGGGCTTCGTCGCCCTCGCGTGGCTGGCTGATGGGTGGCGCACGCGGCGACTGCGCCTGAGCTTCAACCCGTTGCAGTTGCCCCTTGCCGGGCTCTGCCTCATCGGGCTGCTGCAACTGCTCCCCTTGAGCAGCGCGGGCGACACGGCTGCCGCCGCGGCGGCGGGCGTCGCGGGCGCGCGCGCCGCCGTCTCGCTCGATCCGTTCACGACGCGGCTCGTCGTCGTGCAACTCGTCGCGCTCTTGGTCTATTTCGCCGCCGCGCTCTCGTTCATCGACAGCCCGCGCCGCCTGCAACTCGTCGCGCGCGTCGTCATGATCTTCGGCTTCGCGCTCGCTGTCTTTGGCATGGCGCAGTACTTCGTCAGCCCTGATAAGATTTACGGCATCCGCGAGACGACGCAGTCGCTCAGTTTCGGCCCCTTCATCAACCGACATCACTTCGCCGGCTACATGGAGCTGACGCTCGCGCTCCCGCTCGGCTACGTCTTCGCGGGTGCGGTCGAGCGCGACAAGCGCATCGCCTATGGGTTCGCCGCTGCTGTGATGGCGCTCGGGCTCGTGCTGACGAACTCGCGCGGCGGGATGCTGAGCCTCGCGGCGGAGGTGATGTTCGTCGTCATCGTCTCGGCGGGCGTCAGGCGCGACGCGCACAGCAGCGGGCACAAGGAGAGCCGCGTCGAGCGCGTGCGCCGCGTCGCCGTGCGCGCCGCACTCGGCTGCGCGCTGCTCGCGGCGCTCTTCCTCGGCGCGCTCGCCTTCGGCGGCGAGGGCGCGCTCGCGCGACTCGTCGGCTCGGTCAACACCGACGACCCGACCACGGGTCGCGCACAGTTCTGGCGCACGACGACGGCGATCATCGCCGACCACCCACTCGCGGGCGTGGGGCTCGGCGCGTTCGGCGTCGCCTACAGCGGCTACGATCAGACGAACGGTCGCGTCTATCGTCTGGAGCAGGCGCACAACGACTACTTGCAGATCGTCTCGGACGCCGGGGTGGCGGGCGCGCTGCTCGCGCTGCTCTTCGTCGCGATGCTCTTCCGCGCTGGGTTCAAGCGTCTGGAGTCGCAAGACAAGGCGCGCCGCGCCGTCGCGCTCGGCGCCCTGACCGGCTGCTTCGCCGTCCTCGTCCACAGCTTCTTCGACTTCACGCTCCACACGACCTCGAACGCGCTGCTCTTTCTCGTGCTCGCCGCGCTGGCGACGACAAACGGTCGCGTCGAACAGCCAACCCGCCGGCGCCGACGGCGGAAGCCAGCCGCGACCGAAGAGAGCGCGCCGCCCGCGCCGGACGCTGAGACGGTCGCCGCCGCGCCGGAGAGCGCAGGCGCGTGAATCGTTGGGTCGTCAATCGTCAATCGTTAATCGTGACAAGAAAGTGTGAGGTGCGCACGAGCTATCAGTTGGCGTTGAATTCTCTCGACAACGATTAACGATTGACGATTGACGATTGACGCTCTGGAAAGATGACTGAGCCTGCCGACATCTCGCGCGACGCGCCGGGGACGCTGCCCGCCATGTGTCTCTCGACGCTCGTGCGCCACGCGAAGCCCGACGCCATCAACCACAAGCGCGACGGCGAGTGGCGGCACATCTCGGGCGCGGAGTTTGCGCGCCGCGTGCGCTGTGTCGCACTGGGCTTGCGCGCGCTCGGCGTCCGCCGCGGCGACCGCGTCGCACTGCTCTCCGAAAATCGTCCCGAGTGGTCGCTCGCAGACCTCGCCATCCTGAGCCTCGGCGCGGTCAACGTCCCCATCTACACGACGCAGGCGGTCGAGCAAGTCCGCTACATCCTTGCAGACTCGCAGGCGCGCGTCCTCTTCGTCTCGAACCGCCGCGTCTTCCGCCACGCGCGCGCCGGCGTCGAAGCGTCGGGCGTCGAGCGCGTCGTCTTCTTCGACGCCGACTCGGCGGCGGAGGTGGAAGGCGCGACGACTCTCGACGAATTGGAGCGCGAGGGCGCGGCGCAGGGCCAGCGCGAGCCGCGCGCGTTCGACGAGGCAGTCGCCGCGCTCAGACCCACAGACCTCGCGACCATCATCTACACATAGGGGACGACCGGCGACCCCAAAGGTGTGATGCTCACGCACCACAGCTTCGTCTCAAATGTTTACGCGATCACCGCCGCGCTCCCCATCCGCACGTCCGACGTGGCGCTCTCCGTGCTGCCGCTCTCGCACATCTTCGAGCGCACGGTCTTCTATGTCTTCTGCTGGAACTCGGTCGCCGTCCACTACGCCCCGTCGGTCGATCAGCTCGCCGAGTATTTGCAGGACGTGCGCCCGACGATCATGACCGCCGTGCCGCGCATGTTCGAGAAGGTCTATCACCGCATCGTCAAGCGTGGCACCTCCAGCGAAGGCTGGCGGCGCAAACTCTTCGAGTGGTCGCTCGGCGTCGGGCGTCGTTATGCGGAAGCGCGCGACCGGCGCGAGATTGTCCCGCCGCTCATCCAACTTCAGCACGATGTCGCGAGCCGCCTCGTCTTCGCGAAGTGGCGCGAGGGCGTCGGCGGGCGTCTCCGCTTCTTCGTCTCGGGCGGTGCGCCCCTGTCGCCTGCGCTCTCCTATTCGTTCCTCGCCGCGGGGATTCACGTCCTGCAAGGCTATGGCATGACCGAGACGTGCATCACTTCGGCGAACCGTCCCGAAGACAACAAGGTCGGATCGGTCGGCGTGCCGTTTCCCGGCGTCGAGATGAAGATCGGCGCCGACGGCGAAATCCTCGTGCGCGGCCCGAACGTGATGAGCGGCTATTACAACAAGCCGGAGGAGACGCGCGCCGCGTTTACCGACGACGGCTGGTTCAAGACCGGCGATGTCGGCTTCGAGGACGCGCGCGGGCACTTCTTCATCACGGATCGGATGAAGGAGTTGTTCAAGCTGTCGAACGGCAAGTACGTCGCACCGCAGCAGGTCGAGAGTCTCATCAAACAGAGCGCGCTCGTCAACCAGGTCGTCGTCGTCGGCGCGGGACGTAAACAGCCCGCCGCGCTCGTCGTGCCCGACTGGGAAGCTCTGCGCGGCGCGCTAACAGAAAAAGGGGAAGGGGAGGCGGGCGCACGCGTGAGGGCGAAGGCTGATCACACGGCGCTCAGCCGCGACGCGGCGGCGGTGCGCCTCGTGCAGCGCGAGGTCGCGCAACTGACGGCGACGCTGCACGACTACGAGCGCGTGCGCCGCGTCGCCCTGTTGCCCGAAGAGTTCTCCATCGACGGCGGCGAGCTGACGCCGACGCTCAAGGTCAAGCGACGCGTGATCGACGAAAAGTTTGGTTTGGTGATCGAAGAACTCTACGACGGAGCGGGGGCGTAAGGGCAGACTGCCCGGCGGCGCGAGCAGGAATGAATCGTCAGCTTGAGAGAGTCGGCGAGGCGAAAAGTCTCAGGCGTCGGTCAGCGTCAGGTTGCCCGTCTCGTAGATGGCTTCGACGGTGCGCGCGATGTCGCCCGCCGAGAGATTCATCAATCCCTGGGCGAGCCGGTAGAGGTGCCAGGGCATCCGCGGCGGCTGCGACGCGGGCGCGCCCTTCGGCGGGAACTTCGAGAGCAGGAACAATTCCGCATCGCAGAAGTCGCAGGACGAAAGGTGAGTCGAGACTACCTGTACGGCTTCACGCGAAAGGGTTGCGCGGTGGTAGCGCAGGAGGGCTTGGGACGAGGGGCACGTCCGGTGCTTGCAGAACGTAGCTGTGCTGAGCAAACGCATGGCTCTTCTCCCTGGAAGTTCCGATTTTGCGAGGGGCGATCTCCGAAGACCGACCCCGCCGAAGCACCGACGCGAGAAGGCACAGCACGAACAAAGGGCAAGCACGTCAGAATGAGGCCGAGAATTTGTTCGATCTCTGTCAATTGGCGCTTCACTGAATCACTAAAAAGAAAGCGCGAATGCTCCCGCCTTTCCACAACTTCTAACAGGCCCGGAAACTATTTTCTTCTGCTTTATCAGAGTTTTGCCGCCGCTGTAAAAAGATGTTGCTCAAACTGCGGCTACTTGCTAATATCCGTGTTGGCGGGAAGAGTTAGAGCTTCCCACCTCCATCCGGTTGACCGCGCCGTTCCCCTTTGCGGTCATCGCCGTCGCGGACTCCCGGTAGATGCTTTAAATCCCAGCGCAGTCGTGAATTATCCGAATGTCTCGGCTCTTCCCCCCCCCGCAGCCGCGTCGGAGGTTCTCCACTCGCTCCCGCATTTTGCGCCTGCCTCACCGGTGCGGACGGAGACGGTCGCCTGTCAGTCACCACCTAGCCACACGTGCCCACAAGCCAAAGACAATTATTGCGTTTGACGCCGAACCTAATGGATAATGTGCCGCAACTCTCAGGGCGCACACCGGGGGCAGCATTTCGGCTGGGAGACTTGGTTGACAAGTTGGCAGTTCAGCACCACGCGTTGAACGTGGTGATACGCTCCCGGCGCACACCGCACCACCGCGAGGATAGGTCTGTCGCGGGAATCTAAGGAGTAATTCGGGTCTCGACGTTGCCAGAGGAAGATTTGTGCGCCCCGGCGGGTATGACCCGGCGGCTCAGGCGAGCAAGGCGATAAACATGGCTGCAACTTCCGCCGATCATAACCAGCAATCAAATTCCGCGACGGGCGCTCCCGCCGGGTCGCGCGGCACTTCGCGCAGCGCGGCGCGCTTGTTCTCGGCCGTCTTCTTCGCGTTCACGTCGAAGCTCACGTCGAGCAGCTGCGACACCTTCGCGACGAAGCCGTTGTCGGCG